>JAPLKS010000013.1 GCA_026387915.1 Gemmatimonadota bacterium | reverse complement strand
CACGGTCCGCCCGCACCGCAGCGGCTTGCTGCACGCGCTGATGTGCGGCGGTGGCGGCATCGGCGGCTGTTGCCGCGGCGCCTTCGGCCGCCACAAAACGCTCGTGCACGGACTGTAGTTCAGCCGCAGCGGCCGCGCGGGTCGTCTCGCTCGCGGCCACGGTGGTACGAAGTTCCGACAACTCCGCGCGACGACGCAACGGGCCTGCGCCCGACGATGTGCCTGGCAGCCACACGGCGCCCCGCGCATCCACAAAGGCACTGCCTTCATCGAGCGTCTTTACATGGCCGAGCAGGGAACGCACCCACGAGCGCACAGGGCCTTCGGTATGCACGAGGCCGGCAAGTTCGCCGAGTTCTGCCCCATTGTTTTCGGCGCCAATCGCGTCGAGCGGCAGGAGGAGCAGGGCGCCAGGGTTAGCACCAGTGTGCCACTGACGCACGGCATCCGCCGCCGCACGGTCCCGCACCACCACGGCGTGTACCGTGGGGCCAAGAAAGCGCTCCACGAGGAGTGCGGCCGCTGCATCGGCGCCAATGAAGTCGGAGAGCGGGCCAAGGATGGCGCCTTCACCAAACTGTTCGCGATCACGCAATAAGCGCGCGGCCGCAGGGGCGAGTCCGACACGTTCGCGCTCAAGACCTTCGAGTGCGCTCAGCTTGGCTTCTACGGCGGCGTGCTCTTCGTCCACGCGCCGTACGTCAGCGCGGGCGACGGCATCCTTCTCGCGCCATTCACGCGCCGATTCACGGGCCGCACCCAATGCCACGTCGGCGTTGGCGGCTTCACCGTTCGCCATCGCCAAGTTTTCGTCGGCGGTCGCGAGGTCGCGTTCCGTGAGTCGCTGCTGTCCCGCCAACTGTTCGTGCTCGGCGGCCAGCGTTTCGCTCTGTTGGGTGACGTCGGCGAGCTCGCGCTCGGCGCCCTCACGCTCCAGTTCGCGGCGACGCAAGCCGTCGCGCAACTGGCGCACGTGCTGGTCGGCGCGTTCCACCCCATCACGCGCGACGGCCACGCCGCCACGCGCTTCTTCTTCGGAACCGACCTGACGCTGCAACGTTTCGGCAGCTTCGCGGAGCGTCTCGGCGGCCTGCGCTTCGTCCTGACGCGCGGTTTCCCACTCGGCCACTACGCGCTCGCCGAGCGCGGCGCCTTCACTCCGTTCCTGCTCGGCGCGCTGGCGGCGATCGACGGCGTTGCGATGGCGTTCCTCCGCCACCGCGATTTCACTCTGCAATGTGAGCGCGGACTCGCGCGCTTCCGCGGCCGCGAGGGCGCGCGCGGAACGGGCCGTGTCGGCCGCCGCACGTGCGGCGTGCGAGGCATCGCGCGTGCCTTCGGCGGCACCAACGCCTGCCTGCGCCTCTGGGGCTGCGGCACGCAGGCCATCGAGGCGTTCGTCGAGTTGAATCAGCTCGTCGTGCCACGCCGCCATTTCTTTGGACGCGAGCGTGAGCTCCACGGCAAAGCGGCGCGTTGTGATTTCCGCGTGACGCTCGGCGCGTTTGCGCTGGCGCGCGAGGCTGCGCACCTGGCTCGTGACCTCGTTGATGAGGTCATCAATGCGCGAGAGATCGCCGCTCGTCTGTTCCAAGCTCCGTTCTGTGGAACGGCGACGGTCGCGATACAGCCCCACACCGGCGGCTTCTTCAAACAGTTCGCGACGGTCGTCGGGACGGTCGGAAAGCAGCGCATCGATCATTTTGCTCTCGATCACCACGCCGGTGTCGGCGCCCAAGCCGGTGCCGCGGAGGAGATCGTGAATGTCGCGCAAACGGCAGGGCGCGCGGTTCAGGAAGTATTCGCTCTCGCCGGCGCGCGTGAGGCGCCGCGTGATGACGACTTCCTTGAACGGCACGGGCAATCCGCCGTCATCATTCTCAAAGTGCAGCGAGACTTCGGCGAGGCCCACGGCGCGGCGCGCCGACGAACCCTGAAAGATCACTTCTTCCATCTTGGCGCCGCGCAGCAGGCGCGCCCGCTGTTCGCCGAGCACCCAACGCACCGCGTCGGAGACATTCGACTTGCCGCAGCCGTTGGGCCCGACAATCGCCGTCACGCCCGTGTCGAAGAGCATCTCCGTCGGGTCCGCGAAGGACTTGAAGCCGAACAACTCGAGTTTCGTCAGCCGCACTTAGTACGTTCTCCCCGTTCGTATGGCCATCACCGGTGTCGTTCCCGCATCGCGAACCCATGCGGCGAGCGACGCCGCCTGCAACGGCGTCTCAAACGCGCCCGCGAACACGCGAACGCGACCATCATCCTGCTCAAGCGCATAGGCGCCGATCCCGCGGCCCAGCCACACGGCCACCGCTGCGTTCGCGACTTCGCGACTCACACCGTTTTCCAGCAACAGCGCATACGGACGTCGTACCACGCGCCCTTCGCCTTCGCGTACCACGCCACGCGCACGCAACGCGGCAAGTAAAGAATCTGCTCCGGTTCGGGTACGCCAAGCCCCGACGACGGCCTGATACCAGAGCGTGCCACCGCCAAGCGCAACAGGGGCGACGGTGGGCGCCGGAAGGGGCGCCGCCGTGGCGCCATCCCGCAGCACAGAATTTGCACCCGCGACAGTGTTTGCCGCTACGACTTCGACCGCAAAAAATGCAGAACTTGCTGAATCCGCGCCGTTCACCGGATCGCCCAGCCGGATCGTGTCGGCGTGGGGCGGGGCAACGGTCGGCCCCGAGGCCGAAGCGGGAGTCGTGCCAGCTGTTCCGGGCGCTTGCCCAGCGGCTCCACTGGCTTCATTGGCTCCGCCCGCCGCGCTGAGCGCCGCTGTGGGGCGCGGTCGCGACCGCCACCAGAGCAGGCCGCCTGCGCCAATCGTCAGGCACAGCAGGGCTGCTACGGCCCAGCGTCGCCCCTTCGGGGCCGCGCGCCGGACCGGCAGGGTCGAATCCACGTATCCCGCCGGGGCGTCTACCGTGGCCACGAGTGGGAAGCGCCGAATCAGCTGCGGCGGCGTGTCCACCGCCACCACCCCCTGCGTGGCCGAGACCAACGTGTCGATTCCGTCGCCGTCCAGCGGGGCCACGAGCAGCAACAGCGCCCCCGCCTCCGCAAAGCCACGCACCAGCTTGGGCCACCGCTCGTGGCCGAGCGTCCGCAGCGTGGCGACTGGGGGAGTGCCCGCGGGGAGCACAAAGATCGTGTCGTGGGCCAGCGCTCGCCGCGCAATGTCATTGAGCGGCAGCCCATCGCGGAGGCAGTCGGTCAGCCCGAGGGCATCGTCCCCACCCGCCAGTTCATACAGCGGGTCGAGTTCGCCCACGAGATCGGCGAGCACCACCTGACGATGATCGCACAGCGCCAGCGCAATGCCCACGGCAACATCCGCTGCCTGTTCGGAGTTGCGCCCCGTGACTACCGCTGCCGCCACATCCTCGAGCGCACCCGCCGCACGGCGCCCCTCGTCCTGCCACGCCAGGTTGTCGGCGGGCGACGTGCGCCTCACGGCGTTCCCTCAAAAACCCAGAAGGGAAGTCCGCTCTTTTTGCCAAGCCGCTCCGCTTCCGCACGGCTGTCGAATGGGCCAAACACAATGCGATACACCGGCGTGCCGTCGCGCAGCCCTGGCACCACCCGCACCGGCTTGCCTTCGACTTTGATCGTCGCCGCCATCAGCTTGGCGCGTTCCTCGTTGAGGAGTGCGGCAAACGAGAGCGTGAAGAACGGTTTCTTCGCTACTGCCGACGCCGTCGGCGCAGGCGCGACCGGAGTCGCGGCCGAAGCAGCTGGAGCACCTGGAGCCGTCGGCCGGATCGTTGCCGTTGCGGCTCCCGTTGCTCCTGCTGTTCCTGCTGCTGCCGCGGACGCGACGGCAGCCGACGGTGCCGCAACGGCCTGCGTCGCAGCCGCTACCGCGTTTGGAGGAAGCGCAGCCGCAGCGCCGGCGGGTTGCGTGCTATCTGCCACCGCAGGTACATCGGTGGAGTCGGTCTCAAACTTCACAGGTTCGTCGAGTCCTGCCGCACGCGGTCGAAATCCGTTCCAGCGCACCAGCATCCACAAATCCGTCGCGCCGCCAGCGTAACGCACCCGCTCACGGCGCGTCATGGCGTCCACAATCACGACGTCATTACCCTGTGCGACCACGAGCCCGCCATCCGGCGCAACCTGCGGCAGATCCGCGCGCCACGCACTCGACACACTGCCCACATACCGCGCCGTGCCCACCGCGATGATGCGGACCGAGTCCCCCTCGGGCGAGCGCGCCAGCACAAACTGACCGTCCGGATCCATCCGGAGCGCAGCCGGCGGCGTGGGGAGCTTGATCGTACGGTCCACCGCTTCGGCGTAGCGGTCGATGACCGTCACCGAGCGATCGTCCTGCAACGCCACAAAAATGCGATCGCCACTGGGCGTGGCCGCGGCGTCGACCACGGTGGAGCCGAGGCGGATGGTTTTCATGCGCGTCAGATCACGGGTGCGAACCGTGACCAGCCCAGAGTCGCCAGCAAAGTAGAGGCGGTCACCGATGTCGGTGCGCACGACCAACTGTGCGTGCGGCACCTGCGTCGTTTGCGTCACACGCGGTTCCGGCGGGCGCAGGCGACGGAGTACGGATCGATTGCCGTCATCGCTCAACAGCACGAGCGTACCGTCTGGGAGCGGAATCAACGAGCGAGGCGGAGCCTCGGGGGTGTAGTTCCACGTGCCGCTCGGCGTGAGTCGCTGCACCTCATGCTTGGCACCCACGCCGTACAGCGCCCAGCCATCGGCGCTGGTGAGTCCGCCCAGCGGTTTTTCGGATGCCGGTGTGGTTTGACCCACTCGGACGTCGAGGCGCCCAGGAATCCCCTTGGCGTCCACGTATGCCACCGATCCCTGCGCGTCATCAAAGGCGAGGAGCCGGTTCACCGATGGCACGCGGCTCCCCGACTGCCAAATCGCGGAATCGGAGCCCCACCGGTACGCGCGCGCTACGCCACCCTCGCGCGGAATCCGCAGCAAAATTGCGTCCGGACCGTTGCCCCCCGGGCCTCCGGGGCGCACAGCTTGGTCTGCGCCGTGACAGGCGAGCAGAGCGATCGAAAAAATGAGTGAGCGACGCACCGGAACAAGTTAACCTCTCGGCCTCCTGCAGGGAGCCGCGCGGGGCCGAAAAAGATGACGGCCCGGAAGCAGAGCTCCCGGGCCGTCATCTTGCGTTGTGCGGCGACCTAGAACGACGGTCCCAGCGTCCACTGCCAGTACCCCTTTTTGGAGTACGAGTCGATCGGAATCGCATAATCCCAGCGCAGCAGGGCAAGCCCAAACAGGTTGAACCGCACGCCGTAGCCGTACGAGCGCAACGGGAAGCGCTGGCTACTCAGATCGTAGTTGGCCGGCTTGGACATCGTCACCGACTGCCCACCGCTCCACGCCATGCCGGCGTCGTAAAAGAACAGCCCGTCGAGCGGGGGAAGACTGATGGGCAGGAAGCCAAGGTCAAAACGCCGGATGAGCGGAAAGCGCAGTTCGGCGTTGAACAGCGCGACGCGGCTACCGAGCAGTTGGAGCGCGGCATTGCAGTTGGCGCTCTGCACGGCGACGCAGTCGGTGCTCAAATAATTTTCGCGGTCATACCCGCGGATGTACTGCGGAATGCCGATGTACCGCGGGAAGAAACTCTCGCCTTGTCCAACCTGCACGTCGGCGTACACGCGGGTGGCCAACGTGAGGAAGCTGAACACGAGTGCGTCGTAGCGGCGGAAGTCGGCGAGGTACTCCATGTACCCCTGCTTCCCGATATTCGCGTCAACGGCGGCGCGATAGCGGTGCCCGTAAATGGGCCCCGTGTTCCCAAAGAGCGAGTTGTCGCTCACATACGCGACGCCGGGTTTAAGGAAATTCAAACTTCCCGTGCTCTTGACGCTGTCCACGTAATAGCCCGTGGCGTAGCCAGCGTTGTAGTCGATGCCGCGACTGATGAACTCCGACGCGATGTCGATATTCGTAAAGCTCGCGCCGATTTCAAAGCGGTTGAAGCGGTTCAGCGGATATACCCCGGTGTACCACGCCGACCGAATGAGGTACCGGTTGAGCGCCTGCTGTTCAATCACCTGGCCGGCACCCACCGGCGCGAGGTTGTAGTAGTTGCTCGGAATGAAGTAGGGCGTTTGCGAGGCGCCGACCATATAACTCAGCCGGTTGGCCGAGCTGGAGTACTGCACAAAGACATTCGCTTCGTCGAGACGGCCGTTCACGCTCGCCGCGGTGATCAACTGGCGATTGCCGAGGAGATCGCCAAAGAGAATGGCCGTGCCGCCGTACACACCGCGTCCGTAGTTGTCTTGCGAATAGCCGAGGGAGGGGCGCATCACCGCTTCGGGATGCAACGCTGGCGAGTACACCGCGTCCTTGAGCGACGAATCACTCGGCAACGCGAGCGACGCACTGTCGAGCAAGGCCGCTACTGACGTCGGATTCTGCGCCCCAGCGGGGAGGTCGGCCGTTGGCCGGAGGCCGCCGCTGCCACGATACACCGACTGCCGGCGCCCCGACGAACTGTCGCGCCGCGCGGAAACACCTTGCGCCGCCAAATCCTTCACCGACTGTGCCGCACGCGCCGCGCGCACCGCAGCGCTGTCGGCGGCCGTCATGTTGATCGGGGCCGATGCCACCGTCGCCGCGACTGGTTCACGGTACGGATCGCCCTTGAGCTGCCGCGGATTCGTGAGCGACCAGATGGTGTAGTCGCCGTGATCGAAGTACACGAACGCAATCTTGTCGGCCTGACGCGCCCAGCTCATCGCGGGGCTGTTCTCCGTCACCGACTGTACGCCGCCGATCATCCTGGTGAGCTGGTAGTGCTCCTTCGCGTCGAGGTCGTACAGAAAAATCTGTGTGATGCCCGTGCGGTCGCTGATGTACGCAATCGATCGCCCGTCGGGGCCCCACATGGGGTTGAAGTTTTTGCCACTCTGCGCGGGAATCGTCTCCACGGCCAGCGTTTCGAGGTCGAGGATGTTCACGCGCCATTTGCCGAAGCGCAGCAGGTTGAGATCGGTCACGCCACCACGGTCGCTGACGAACGCCACCTTGCGACCATCGGGCGACCACTGCGGCATCAACCCGGCGTACCAGCCCTTGGTGAGTTGCCGCAGGTTCCGGCCGTCCGCGTCAATCATGTAGATGTTCGTGAGTCCGCTCTTGCTGCCACTGAACACGAGCTTCTTGCCGTCTGGGCTCCAACTCGGGCCGACCATGGCGTCGAGGTCGGTGTCGAGCCGCATCACGACATCCTTCGACTTGATGTCGAGAATGTCGATTACATCTTTGCCGCGTCGATACGCCGTGTAGGCGAGCAGTTTGCCGTCGGGCGAAAAGGCACTCTGCGAATAGGCGTAGCGCAGCTCCTCAGTTTCCGGATTGAGCGTGCTGTTGGTCAGTCGCTTGATGCGCTTGCCGTTGGTGGCATCGGCCAAGTACAGGTCGAGAAACACCTCGGCGCGCATCAGACTGCCGGTGGAGATGTACGCAATCTGCCGACCATCGCTCGAGAGCGCCGGCGCGACATACACGGGAATGATGCCACCCGTCTTCTTTTCGTTGAGCAAGGGAAGCGCATTCTTGCGCGGACGCTCGAGGTTCGCGATCCCCGGCAGATATTGCGTCTGCACGGCGTCCTTCCACTCGTCGCCCAACTCGTCGAGCTCAAAGCCGGTGTGCCGCTTGAAGGCGCGGTCGAGCGTGGTGGTGCCGGCCGCCAGCAGAATTTCGCCAATCACTTCGTCGCCCCAGCGTCCGCCGATGTAGCGCCAGAACGACTCGCCATAGCGGTACGGGAAGAACTGGTCGGGGCGCTCCGTCATCTGCTCGACGGACGGAATCTTTCCGTTCAGCGCCGCGTCGCGCATGATCGCGTCGGTCGCCTTGTGGTCGGGGCCCATCGAGAGGTACTCGGCCATCCCTTCGGCAAACCAGTGCGGGAACTGCTGCCCCTGTACCATCTGCTGGCCGGCCACCGAACCGCCCGTACGACCCTTGAACTGCACGTCGTACTGGAACTGGTGCACCATTTCGTGCGTCAACACATGCTCCACTTCGGCGAGGTCCTGCCCAAAGAAGAACATGTTGCGTTGGTGCGCTGCGTCCGTCACGCCGCCGGTGCCTTCGCCCAAGTCGCCCGTGACGTTGTTCTGCGCAAAGTCACCGCGCGAGGCAAAGAGCACGATCGGCTTTTTCTCGCGGAACTGATAGTTCAGCAAACGCGACAAGCGGCCATACGACCGCTCGGCCATGCGCGCCGCAATGCGAGCGCCCTCGGCCATTTCGGGGTAGTAGTGCACCTCGAAATGCTCCGTGGTGAGCACGCGCCACTTGAACTTTTTGAACTGGACCTGGTTTTGCCCGAAGTACGCGTACTGGGCGTGCAGCGCCGGTGCGGCGATGGCGAGCGTGAGCGCGAGCGAGGCGGTGCGGAGCAGAGCAGACCGGAGACGCATTGGGAAATGCCTCAGGAGGGCGAGACAGCGAGCAGCGGGGCATCGCCCCACAAACGCTCAAGTTGATACTGTGCGCGCGCGGACGGATGAAACACGTGCACCACGAAATCCACGTAGTCGAGCAACACCCAGCGACCGGAGTCGAACCCTTCGGTGGACGCCGGCCGAATCCCGTCCTTGGCCAGCTCCGCTTCTACATTTTTGGCCACCGACCGCACATGTGTGTCGGACGTACCGCTGGCGACAATGAAGTAATCGGTCATGTCCGTGACGCCGTGCAAGTCGAGCACCACGACGTCCTGCGCTTTGTGGTCCACGCACAGCGCGGCCGCGCGCCGAGCCGGAGCGTCGGGGCGGGCGGACGGTTTGGTTCGGGCAGCTGACGGCATCGCAGATGGGTGGGCGGCGGATGCAAGCACGCTCAATAGTATGCAAAGCGCGCGCAAAATGTTCCGCGCTGGCTGGGGGCCGCGCGTCCTGAAAACGATAACGCCCCGCAAAGCGGGGCGTTAGGGTCTTGGTACAACAACGACGCGTGCACCGTGGATCGTTCTCCGCTGTCCGTTCACCGCGCCGCGAGGCGCCGGCGAACGGACAACCGAAAACGGCCGACGGTTGTAGCAGTTACGCCTTGATCACCCAGACTTTGACTTCCGGCTTCACGTCGGCGTGCAACCGCACGGTCACCTTGAACACACCCAACTCACGAATCGGCTCCGGCAGGTCGATCATGCGCTTTTCGACCTGAGTAAAGCCCTGCGCTTCGAGCTGGTGGAGGATGTCCGCCGCGGTCACCGAACCAAACAGCTTGCCTTCTTCGCCGACGCGCGCCGAGAAGGTGAGCGAGAGCGCTTCGAGACGGTTGGCAATTTCTTGCGCCGCTGCGATGCGTTCGTTTTCAGCCGCTTCGAGACGGCCCTTTTCCAGCGCGATGCGCTTCTTGTTGCCGGGCGTCGCTTCGTACGCGACACCGCGCGGCAACAGAAAATTGCGCGCAAAGCCCGACGACACCGTTACGATGTCGCCCGGATGGCCGAGCTTGTCGACCGCTTCCCGCAGAATGACTTCCATTGGACCCTCAATCGTTCAGGTTTTCGGCCTGGCCCGGCGTCGCCAGTCCAGCCATGTATCGCCAAGTCCCAGCCCCAAGGCGAGCACACCAACCACGTTGTAGAAGAGCAGTGTGAACGCCACCAACATCACCATCATCCAACGCCCGGGGGCGAGAAAATACAGTGCCACCCCCATCCCCCGCAGCGCGTAGATCGCACCGAAGAACATCAAGAGATTGGCTCCAACCATCCGCAGCGGTGCAAACCCCGGCACCACCACCAGCGCCAATCCCGTCACTAACCCCCATACCAACTGATCACTGAACCGGAACTCGCGCAAATCGACCAATGCTGGGCCGATGCGCGCCCGTCCCACTCGGTGATACAGCGCCCAAGCCAATGCGAGCGCGGCCAACGATTCCAACGCGAGCATCGCCGGAAACAATCCCTGACTGGCCTCCGGTGTGGCCTGAATCTGTGCATCCATCTGTTGCGCCAAAGAATCGGCGCTCGGATTGGCCTTCACAAACTCTTTCCACTCCGGTCGCCCGGTCATCTCACGCCAATCCTTCAGTGCGTCCGCGGCACGGCGACCAAACTCCGCACCCACTGCCTCGCGCACTGCGACTGGCCCACCGGGCACCAGCATCATCATGCCACCCGACAGCGCGAGCGAAAGCGCAATCGCCGTGACGGCTCTCGAAAAGAACGCCGTACTGGCCGCAGACCGACGGAGCGCGAGCGCTCCGAATGCTGCGCTGAGGACCAGCGCCCATCCCGTCACCAACACATCGAACTGCCCGAGGGTCGCTTCGCGCGACACGACCCACGCCGCAATCGCCGTCCACATCACGGCGAGTCCGGCTCGTCCTCCGGCCCACCAGCCGGCTAGCGCGCAGGCCGCCAAAGCGGGTGCGATCAAAGCCAAGCTGTGCTCCACCGGGAGGAGCAAGCGCAATCCGGGGAACACCGGCACGAACAACAGCAGCGCAAGCGCCGCAGTCAATCGCCACCACCCTCGTTCCCGTTCAACCGCCGGCGCGGGGGTGCTACCCGGCGCCACGGCGTCGTCGTTCATCTGTAAAAAAGCGTCCCGCTTACGGCGTGTGACCGCGGGTGTACGGCAGCAGCGCGAGGTAGCGGGCCTTCTTGATGGCCTTGGCCAGCTGGCGCTGGTGACGGGCGTCAACGCCGCTCAGACGGCTCGGCAGAATCTTGCCGTTGTCCGTGATGAAGCGGGCGAGAAAGCGCTCGTCCTTGTAGTCCACAAAGCGGATGCCCGCTTCGGTGATGGGGCAGGTCTTCTTTTGGCGGCGCATGGATTATTCCTCGTCGTCGTCGTCGTCATCGCTGCGCTTGCGCGCGGCGAGCTGCTCTTCCGTCATCGGCGGGGCCCCGAGCTCGTGCTCGTGCACCGAGATGAGGTAGCGCACTACGCTGTCGTCGAGCTTGAGCGAACGCTCGAACTCCGGCAACGCCTTCCCGTCGGCCGTGAAGCGGGCGATGACGTAATAGCCCGACTCCTTGGTGCCGATTTTGTAGGCGAGCTGACGGCGGCCCCAATGGTCGAGGGTGATCTCACCCTCGGCGCTGAGGAGCGCGTGATGCTTTGCGATCTTTTCGTTGATGGCGGCGTCTTCGAGTGCAGAATCGAAGATGTACACCGCCTCGTAGTTACGAGACAATGCGGCAATCCTCCCTTTGGTCTGATCGCCTCTCGCGGGTTGCCGACGCAAGAAGAGAGTGGCTCCGGTGCGGCAGGCGCCGCACGCGCTTGAAAAGAGCCATATATGGACAGCCACGTAACTTAGCTCACCCGGAGGGCAGGGTCAAGCGGCTGTCCAAGGGAATCCGCGGGTGCCGATTGCGGTGGGGGAAGCTGTTCCGGTAAACTGCAGGATGGCCACCCCACTCACCGCCGCGACCCGCGTGGTTGTCAGTCAAGACCAAGTCTCCACGAATCTGTCGGGAGAGGAGGTCATTCTGTCTGTTCGGGACAGCGTGTACTTCGGCCTTGACCCGGTGGGCGCGCGGATCTGGGCGCTCATGCACCAACCACGCACGCTCGGCGAGATCGCGAATACCGTCGTCTCCGAGTACGACGTAGAGGGCACCCGCGCCCTCGCCGATCTCTTGGTGTTGGCCGACCAGTTGCGCGATGCCGGTCTCCTCGAGGTTTTGCCTGCGCCGACTGCGTAGCTATTGGGCGCTACCCGTGGCCGAGCAACGGCTAACGTTGCGCGCCATCGGCTGGCTGGCGTTCATGCGCGTGGCATTGCCGCTCCTTCCGTTTCGCCGGTTGCGCGGCTGGTTTTTTAAGGGAACCGCTCCGCTTGTTCGCGGGGTATCGCCGGCGGTGAGCGTCAGCACGTCCACGGTGCCAATGCCTTCCGGCACGCACAGTGCGGCGCCGACCGCGCGCACGCCGCTGGTTGCCGATTCCATCACGCCGAGTGCTGTGCGCCGCGCCGTGGCGCGCGCCGTGCGAACGCTGCCCGTGGAGGCCAGCTGCCTCGTGCAGGCGATGGCCGCCGAACGCCTCCTGCGCACGGCAGGGCTCGAAGCCACGCTGCAAATCGGAGTCGCGCGCGTGGAGCCGCAGGCGCCACCGCTTGACGCGCATGCCTGGGTGGAGTCGCAGGGCGTGATTGTCGCCGGCGAACTCGACCACGAGCGCTACGCCGTGCTCATTCGCTACGGCACCGTTCGGTGAGCGCATTTGCGGTGATCGTCGCGTCACAATCGGCGAACCAACCGGCGGTCGCACTGCTGCCCGCGATGGTGCAGCCGTGGGGGATGGAGGCTCCGCACGGTGTGGACATGCGGGCGGTAGGAGACACGCCGGGTGAGGCCGCGATGGCGCACGGACTCCTGCGGACGCGCACGGGCGCGACGCTCGGGCCACACACGCTCGATCAGCGACGGTGGCTGGTGGGTGACGTGCGCCTCGACGCACAAGACGAACTCCGCGCGGCGCTCCGCGCGGCGGGGTCCCCGCTCCGCGGCGATGAGTGTGACGATCTCTTAGTCCTGCGTGCCTACGACGCGTGGGGCGACGGCGCCGTCGATCACCTGCTCGGCGATTACAGTTTTGCCCTCTGGGACAGCGACACGCACACGCTCCTCTGTGCGCGTGACGGACTCGGCATGCGCCCGCTCTTCTTTGCGCACGTCGTCGGTACGTTCGTGTGCAGTAACGTGCTGTTGGCGGTGCGTGCGCACCCGCAGGTCAGCGCGGCGCTCTACGAACCGGCGGTCGTCTCGTTTCTGCAGCACGGGTACAATGTCGATCCTCGGCGCACGACCTTCGCGCAGATCAGACGTTTGCCGTCGGCGCAGCAGTTTTCGGTATCCGCCGAGCGCGGGATTCATGGTGAGCGCGAGCACTGGACGTTCCCCAACCCAGCGCCCCTTCGCTACGCCGATGCTCGGGACTACGTGGAGCACTTTCGCGCGCTCCTCGGGGACGTGGTGCGCGACCGACTCCGCCTGCCACGCGTGGGGATTCAACTGAGCGGAGGGCTCGACTCCCCGAGTCTTGCCGCCACCGCGCGACGGGTGGCGCCCGAGGTTCGGCTCGACGGGTTCACCATCGACTACTCCTCGCGCATGGTCGATGATGAGGCGCGACTCGCGTCGCTCGTCGCGCACCAGCTCGGGATGGGGCATCAGCTCCACAACGGGTGGAGCCCGCCGCTCGAGTATGTCGATGATGCGTCGTTACGGTTCCCGGAGCCGCTCGACGCACTGGATTTTGCGGAGGTGCGGCGCGAAGCAGCGCGACTCGCGGCGGTGTCGTCAGTGGTGGTCAACGGCGAGGACGGGGACGCGCTGTTCGCGCCGCCTGGGCTCTTGACCATGGCGCGCGCGTGGGGGTGGGGCTCGGTGCTCGGGAGCACGGTGCGGTATGCCGCCTCGCACGGTCGCGTGCCGCATACTGGGCTTTGGCTCCGTCGCCGCGTCCGCGACGCGTGGCGTGAGCGCGGGGCCGCGCCGCCGTCGTTCGTGCGTCGTGACGTGGCGCGCAGGGTGGGGGAGGTGCCGATCGTCACGGCGTTGCGGCATCCCACCAGACCTGAGGCGGTGGAGTTTTTGTCGAGCACGTTCTGGCAAAATCTTATTGAGCTGTCGCGCCCCTCGTGGACGGGCGCGCCGGTGGAGACCGTGTGGCCCTTCCGGGATTCTCGCCTGCTGGCGTTTGTGTTCTCGATTCCGCCGATCCCGTGGTGCCAGCGAAAAGCCTTGATCAGGGTAGCATTTCAGGGCGAGCTGCCGGATGAGGTGTTAGCTCGGCCGAAAACCCCATTGCGGTGGATGGGGGAAGTAACGGAAGCTGATGTACGGGAGAGGTTTACGGGTCGATCTGTAAAACTAACCGCTCAAAGCGATAGTTTTCTTGACACTGCCAAATTATTGCATACCTTTTCAGTGTGGAGAGAAGGGCCGGAGTTTTGGCCTGCCTTGAGAGCGTTGCAACTTGATCGCTGGCTGGCGGGACTCGACTAAGGTTTCGCGCGGATGAGTCGCGTGCAATGGAAGCCGTCGCTATTGATTATGTATGCCCTGATCGTCGTTTGCTGCGAACCGGATGCTTCCTGTAACTAGTTCGCACTCCCCCTTCCCCCCGAGGGTAGTACATGACCGATGCACTGGAAGTGAACGGAACGGCTTCGTCGTCCGAAACTACAAAGGTTCGTGGTGCCTACGCGACACCGGTTTTACAACGTTTTGGTGTGCTCAGTCAGCGCACCGGCGCGGCTGCCAACACGAGCACCGTGGCAGATGGTGGAACAGGTAGCATGCGGAAGACGCGATAGCTGCGGCCGGCACTCGCCTTCCGTGTGTAGCGTTCGGCCGTAAGAACCGACACACCGTGGAGAGTGATGAAAACGATCGATGCCGTCCAGCAACAGCCCCGCACGCCGAAGACCGGTGTGGATCGCGCTCCGTATGCCACGCCCACGTTGCGGCGCTTTGGCTCGCTGAGCGAGCACACCAAGAGCGCGGGAACCAGGAACTCCGCCGCTGGCGATGGCGGAACGGGGTTCCGTAGAAAGACGCGCTGACCTCGCACGGCCGCGCTGCGGTCCCTCTGCTCTCAATATGATGAAGTACGACCTGCACGATTACGACGCGATGCTGGCGGACCCCGAGCGGACCCAGGCGTACCTCGCCGCAATCGCCGCGGCCGTGCGCCCGGGCGATGTGGTCGTCGAGATTGGAACCGGCGCCGGGTTTTTTGCGGTGGCCGCGGCGCGCGCTGGTGCGCGCCGCGTGTATGCCATTGAGTGCAGCGACGTCGCCGATGTCGCGCGCGAGTTGGTGGCCGACAACGGCTACGCGGACATCGTCGAGGTGTTGCACGGTGATGCGCTCACACTCTCGCTCCCCGAACGGGGCGATGTGCTGATTGAGGATCTGCGCGGTGTGTTGCCGACCTTCAGTAATCGGTTCGCCGTCATCGCCGATGCGCGCGCTCGGCATCTAGTCCCACACGCGCGCGTGACGGTGTTGCGCGACACCCTGTGGGCCGCCCCGTGTCAGACGCTCGCGTCGGACGCGTCGCTTGGCGAGATGCCATACGGGATCAGTCGCCGCGCCGTGGCGCGCCGCATCCGCGATGTGTGGCGGCGTGTGCGACTCGGTGCGTCCGATCAACTGGCCGCGCCGCGTGAACTGGCGCGCATCGATCTCGAAACCGTCTCGTCCCCCAATGTCGCGGGCGACGTGCAGTGGACGATCGAGCACCGTGGGCTCATGGAGGGGATCGCGGTCTGGTTTGATGCGGAGATGGCGGGCGGCGCCGCCATCTCGAACGCGCCGGCCGCACCGCGCGCGCTCTACGGGCAGGCACTCTTTCCGCTCACGACCGCGTTACCGGTGGCGCCCGGTGATCGCGTGCACTTCGCGTGGCGCGCCCTGCTCGTGGGCGACACATACGTGTACACGTGGGACACGACGCACGAGTCTGCCGTTGATGGTCGGGCGACGGCGTTTCGCCAATCGTCGCTGGCCGAATTGCTGCCGGCGCGTTCGGTGCGCGAGCAGGAGGCACGGCGGGCCAACGGTTCTACTGGCGACACGCATGCCTGATTACGCGTTGTGCGGACTCACGGTTCGGATCGACGGGGCGCTCTCGGGTCTTCGCGCCGCGGCCAATTGCTCGGTGCCAGATGTGGAGGTGCACCTGCAGCGCGCGCCGTTGTGGGCCAATGAACCATTGGCGGAGGACGGCGTGGTGTACCGCGCCGACACGCGGGACGAGGACGCGCCGGTGCTTGAGGCCGTCTGGCTCCGCGGTCGCGACGGCGTGCGCCTCAGCTATGACGACGGCACCACGTTTTATGTGCGTGCCGACGGCCGCGAAGTTTGGGCGGTGTGGCCGACCACCATGACGCTCGCCGACACCACGGTCTACTTGCTCGGACCGGTGCTCGGCTATGTGCTGCGTCGGCTCGGCGTGCTCTCGTTGCATGCCAGTGCCGTGGTGATCGACCGGCAGGTTTTCGCGTTCTGCGGGGCGCCGGGGGCAGGGAAGAGCACCACCGCCGCCGCATTTGCTTTGCGCGGCCATTCCGTGATGACGGACGATGTGCTGGCGTTGCGCCTGACGGGTGGCATCGCGATGGCGTCCCCGGCGTATGCGCACTTGCGGCTCTGGCCGGAGTCGGCGCATGCGCTCGTGGGTGATGACGCGCGCCTCACCGCCTTGGCGCCGGGGTGGCCAAAGCTTGCGTTTCCACTCGACGAATTCGGCGCCGGATTGTCGGGAGAGCCATTGCCGTTGGGCGGCATATTTTTGCTCATGCCGCGGTCGACGGACGAGCGGGCGCCGTATGTCGAGCCGGCGCGCGGCGCGGAGGCGTTGCTGGATCTCGTCTCTGAAACCTCGGCGAACTACCTGCTCGACGGCGACATGCGAGCAGCGGAACTCACCATGATCGCGCGCGTCACCGAACGGGTGCCGCTGCGTCGTGTGACGCCGCACGCGGACATGGCGCGCCTGTCGACCCTCGTCGACGTCGTGCTCGGAGCGAGTCGTGCCTAGTGCTCGCATCCGTGAAGCCGCGCACGCGGCGCAGACGGCAAGTCCAACGAAGGCTGAGGTGATGGCCATCGAGAGCCGGATCGCTCCGCACGAGCCACCCGCTTTTGCGTTACTGGTGGCGGCCGGTCGCCTACAGGTGGGTGTGGGTTCGGTGCGAGCGTTTGAACAGGCGGCCGGATGCGTGACGGATTGGTTCGAGGTGTTGCAGCTGGCGCACACCCATCGCATGGTTGCGCTGGTGGGGTCGCGTCTCGATCGGCTTCCGGCCGCATTGATTCCGGCGGACGCAACAGCGGCGTGGCGTCTGGCGCGCCGCGACAATGCGGTAGAGGCGCTTCGCGCCACCGGGGCGCTCGCGCGCGTGGCGGCGGCGTTTGCGAAGGCGGGGGTCGATGCGCTCGCGTACAAAGGCCCCGCGCTCGCGCTTGCCGCGTACGGCGATTCAGGCGCGCGGACCTGTGTGGATCTTGATTTTGTTGTGGCGCCGTCCGAGTTTCGAGCGGCGCGGCGCGCGCTGGTGAGCGCCGGGCTGCGCTCGCGCAGCGGCATGTCGCCGGCGCAGGAAGCCGTCGTGTTCGCCGCGCAGGGGCACGCGGCGATGGCGTGGCCCTCGGCAGACGAGCCGTTTGTTGAGCTGCACTGGCGCTTCGCGTCCGAGCGTGTGCCGTGGAGTCCACCGGTGGCCGAGGTCTGCGCCCGCGCGATTCGCACACGCATTGGCAACACGGAGGTCTTGGCGCCCTGTGACGCCGATCAGGTACTCTTGTTGGCCTTGCACGCCACGCGTCACCACTGGGAAGAGCTCGAGTCGCTAGTGGCGTTCGCCACGTTCCTGCAGCGGGCGACGTTTGATGCCGCGGCGGTGTGGCAGCGCGCGCGCGACGTCGGAGGATGCACCGCGTTACGCATCGGCGCCGCACTCGCGCGCCGGGTGCTGGGCGTGTCCGTCCCCGATGGCTGGGCGCTGGCACCTCAGGCAGAACTGCAGGTCTATGCGCTGGCGCTGACGGTGCTGGAGCACTGGCACCGTAACGGGGCATGGACGGAGCAAGAAGAATCGGCGTTTGAGCAGGCGTGCCTAGAGCGTCGACGCGATCGACTGCGTCGCGGTCTGGTGCGAACGCTATACCCCAGCATGCGAGAGTGGGAAATGATGCGGCTTCCGGCATTGCTGGCGCCGCTGTATTTGCTGTTGCGCTGGGCGCGCCTCGCCTGGCGCATGGTGCCGCGAAGCGTGGCGTCGTGGCGCCGGCTGATCGGATGAGCGGCCCGGCGCGCGTGTCGCTCCTCGAGTTTGCGTTCGCGATCTGGCATCGTGGGCGCGCGGCGATGCTTCGCTCCGTGCTGTTGCTGGTGTTGTCCGCGCTCACCGAGGGTGCCGGGCTGTTGCTCCTGGTGCCCATGCTCGCGCAAGCCGGCGTGTCACTCGGCAGCGGACCCATGGACGGCATGGCGCGGCGCGTGGGAGCCCTGTTGCTCTCCGTTGGACTGCCGATGTCCCTGCCCGTGGTCTTGGCCGTGACGGTGGTCGTGTTGGGCGTTCGCACACTGCTCGTGCAAGCCGAGTCCGTGCAGTCCGCACGTCTCGCACAGCAGGTGGTGTCGCAGGAGCGCCAGCGGCTATTTCGCGCGATCGTGTCGCTCCCGTGGCCAAAGTTTGTCCGGTTGCGCAGTGCGGATGTGGTGCAGGCGCTCACGGTGTACACCGACAATGCCAACGCGGCGACGCGTCTCCTGTTGCATCTGCTGGCGGAAGCACTCGCGATGAGTGTGTCGCTCCTGATTGCGTTACGAATCTCGTGGCCCGTGACGCTCTTCGTTGTGGCGGCCGGGCTCGCGCTGTTCGGCCTGTTGCGGTGGCTGCGAGCGCCGGGACGTGCTGAGGGGGCGCAGTTAATGGCGTTCGGCGAAGCGCTGTTCCGTGCGACCACGGACATCATCGGCGGCATGAAAGCCGTGAAGGGCTATGCGGCGGAACGACGCACGATCGGCGACTACACGCGACTGGACGATGCGCTCACGCAGAGTGCGCGGCAGTTCGACGCCCATCGCGCGCGCGCGGCAGCGGCGGTTGGCCTTGGCTCCGCGGTGATGCTTGGCGTCATCGTGTATGTGGCGCTTGCGGTGCTGCGTCTCTCACCGGCCGCGCTTCTCCTCTTGCTCGCGATCTACGCTCGGCTCGTGCCGCGCGTGGCGGCCGCACAGATGCAGTGGCAGTCGCTCCAGGAATCGCTCGCCACGTGGGATGCGCTGCAGGAAATGATTGCGACCAGCGAGCGGGACTCGGAGTCGCTCCCGGACTTGCCCGTGCGCGTGGCGCACGGCTCCGCCGCGCCGACCGTTGCGCTGGCCAACGTCACATACCAATACGAAGGTGCGACCAGAGCCGCGATGCAGTGCGGATCCTTCCACCTCCCGGCCGGACGCATGACGGCCATCGTTGGCCCTTCCGGAGCTGGCAAGAGCACCGCCGTGGATCTCATCATCGGCTTACTGCGTCCACAGGAGGGGGTCGTGAGCGCCGACGGTGCTGTCCTCGACGATCAGGCCCTGCGCACGTGGCGCGCACGCGTTGGTCTGCTTCCGCAGGATGTGGTTCTCTTTCCCGGCTCCGTGCGCGAGAATCTGCAGTGGGCGCAACCCGGGGCCAGCGATGCGGCGATGCACGCTGCCCTCGACGCAGCGTCGGCACGGTTCGTGGATTTATTGCCGGAGGGGCTCGACACACCCATCGGTGATCGGGGCGCCATGCTCTCCGGTGGCGAGCGGCAGCGTTTGGGACTGGCGCGCGCCCTGCTGAGGGAGCCCGCTCTGCTCGTGCTCGACGAAGCCACGAGCGCCCTCGATGCGGAACATGAGACGGCGATTCTTCAGTCGCTCCGCGCGCTCCTTCCGCGCATGACCGTCGTGATCGTCTCGCACCGGCTCCGCGTGGCGCGCGCGGCCGACCACGTGGTGGTACTCGACGACGGCGTCGTGCTCGCCGAGGGCACGTGGGAGTCTGTGAGCGCGACGGACGAACGTGTGAGGACGCTGCTCGCGCTCTGACCGGCCGATGATTCCCGCGACGCCCAGCGGTTGGCTAGACGTTGAAGCGGAACAGCAGCACATCACCATCCTGCACGATGTACTCCTTGCCTTCGCTGCGCACGACGCCTTTTTCCTTGGCGCCCTTCCAGCCACCGTTCGCAATGAAATCGGCGTAGCTCACCGTCTCGGCGCGAATGAAGCCGCGCTCAAAATCGGTGTGAATCACCGCGGCTGCCTTGGGGGCCGTGTCGCCGTGGTGAATCGTCCACGCGCGGACTTCTTTTTCGCCGGCCGTGAAATACGTCTCGAGGCCGAGCAGGTGATAGCCGCCGCGAATCAATCGGTCGAGGCCAGCGGACTCAATGCCAAGCGACTGCAGGAATTCCTTGCGGTCATCCGGCGCGAGATCGGCGAGCTCGCCTTCGATCTTCGCCGAGAAGGTGACGACCTCAGCGGGCTCGTGGTCGGCGGCAATCGCCGCGCGCAGCGCCGTGACGTACGCGCCTTCATCGCCCGCGAGTTCGGCGTCGGTCACGTTCGCCGCGTAGAGAATCGGCTTGAGCGTGAGCAGTTGCAGTGTGGAGAGCAGGGCACGCTCTTCGTCCGTGAGCGACACGTGCCAGAGTGCCTTGCCTTCGGCGAGTGCGGCGTTGGCTTTCTCGAGCGCGGGGAGTTCGGCGATCGCTTCTTTTTCGCCAATGCGCGCGGCGCGCTTGGATTTCTCCAACCGCTTTTCGACGGAGCCGAGATCGGCGAGTGCTAGCTCGAACTCGATCACTTCACGGTCGCGCACCGGATCCACGGCGCCCATCACGTGCGTGACGTCGGGATCGTCAAAGCAGCGGACGACGTGCACAATCGCGTCGGTCTCGCGGATGTTCGTGAGAAATTTGTTACCGAGTCCCTCACCCTGGGATGCGCCTTTGACGAGACCCGCGATGTCCACGAACTGGACGACGGCGGGCACGGTGCGCTCCGGCTGCACGATGACGGCCAGTGCGTCGAGCCGCGAATCGGGGACCTCCACCATTCCGACGTTCGGCTCAACGGTGCAGAACGGATAGTTCGCGGCCTCGGCCTTGGCGGCCGTGAGGGCGTTGAACAGGGAGGATTTGCCGACGTTGGGGAGGCCGACGATGCCGAGCTTTAGCATAAAGACTAGGGCGAGTTAACGGTAAACCGTTAACGGTTAACCGTTAACGACCAGAACACGAAAGGAAATGTAATCGCTCGCGATCATTTGATGGCTTTTCCCGCATCGCGGCCTCCGACATTGCACGGAACCGGAGGTCTGATGCAGGACTATCGCAAACTTGATGTGTGGGCCAAAAGCCACGAGTTGGTGCTCGAGACGCATCGGGGGCTTCTCGCCTCGAGCGGGCGCCCGTTTCCTGGGCTCAGCGGTCAGTTGCTACGGTCTGCGGCGGCAATCCCTGCGAACATCGCCGAAGGGTGCGGCCACAGTACGCCTCGCGAGTTTGCTCGATTCCTGCAGATTGCGCTCGCCTCGGCCTATGAGCTGCACTATCACCTGCTGCTGGCGCACGACCTTGGTTCGCTTCCCGGACCGGTGTACGCTCGGCTCGATGCACGGGCGGAGCAAGTGAAACAAATGCTCTCGGCGCTGTTGCGGCGGGTTCGTGTCCAACCGGCAGCGCTTCCGCTGCTGAAGCGGGGTGTTGCGCCGTAACAGTGTCGGTGTTTTCGGTTGTGCACTGTTGTTCGTTTGCGGTTAACCGATAACCGCTATTCGTCAACTGAAAACCGAAAACGGAGAACGGTCTACTCGCCTCTGTCTTTCCCCGGAAACGCATTCATCGCCTCCAGCATCCCCTTCTCAAGCCACATCTCCACGCCCGCCGTAAACGTCGGCATCAGCGCCCGAAGCTCGGTCGCCTCCATCTTCCCAAAGTCCCCGAGCACGTAGTCGCGCAGTACGCCCACCGCGCGCTCCGACTCTGCCGGCCCCACGCCAATGCGCAACCGCCCGTAGTCCTGCGTGTGCAGATGGTGCTCAATACTCTTGAGTCCGTTGTGCCCGCCTGCCGAACCCTTGGCGCGAAAGCGGTAGCGCCCCACGGGGAGCGCGACTTCATCGACGACTACCAGCAGATCGCTGGCCACCGCAAAGAACGGGCGGCGGGCATAGTGCCGCACCGCCGCGCCGCTCTCATTCATGAATGTTTGCGGTTTCACGAGACGCACCTTCACGCCACCGACGGTGCCGGTGGCGATCAGGGCTTCGTGATCTTTTTTCCAACCGTCGAAACGCCAAACGTCGGCTAGGTGGTCGATGACCCACCAGCCGACGTTGTGACGGGTTCCGGCATATTCGCGCCCCGGGTTGCCGAGGCCAACGATAACCTTCACCAGGATTCAGCGCTCGGGGATTACTTCTTGCCGTCCGCGCCTTCAACCGCGTCATCATCCGCCTTCGCCTTGCGGATGACTTCCGGCTCGGCCGCGGTCGTCGCGCCTTCTTCCGTCGCGGTCGGCTCAGCAGCAGCCTTCGGCACGACGCACAAGCAGACCGGCGCGTTCGCCTCGTCCATCACTTCGACGCCGGCGGGCACCTTGATGTCGCTGACGTGAATCGAGTGACCGATGTGCAGGCCGCTCACGTCCACGTCGAGGTGGTTCGGGATGTCGGCCGGATCCACGGCGATGGTCAGTTCGCGCATCATCGTCTCGAGGATACCGCCGCCCACGCGTACACCTTCCGGCGTGCCCACCATCACCAGCGGCACGCGCACCGTCACCTTCTCGCCCGCCACCAACTCCTGGAAATCCACGTGCAGGATGGCGCGATTGTACGGATGGCGCTGGATCTCGCGGATCAGCGTGCGAGCCTGCGTGCCTTCGATGTCGAGATCGATGACCGTCGTGCGGTACGAATGCTTGTCGAGCAGACGCTCAAGGTTGAACGTGTTGAGCGACAACGCCTGCGAGTCGCGGCTGTGTCCGTAAATGACGGCCGGCACTTCACCGGCGGCACGGAGCTTACGAGCGACACCTTTACCAACCGCCGAGCGTTTCTTGGCGGCGAGATTCTGCGAAGCCATGTGACACTACCTCTGAAAAATTCCGCGCAACGTGGGGTCCCGGTCATTCGCCGGCCCAGCGGCGCGTCTGTGCTGCACCTGCAATCTTTGCGCTATCGCTCGTTTTCAGTCGTTAACGGTAAACGGTTAACCGTTAACGACCAGAAACGCTGTACCACGGACAACCCGCTACTCAAACAGCGCGCTCACGCTCTGATCAGCGTGCGTGTAGCGAATGGCCTTGCCCAACAACTCGGCCACGCTCAGCACCGTCAACTGCGGAAAGAGTCGCGATTCCGGCAGTGCAATTGAGTTCGTCACGGCGATTTCTTTGATCGGCGCATTCGACAACCGCTCCACGGCCGGCCCAGAGAGGAGGGCGTGCGTGGCGCAGACATAAATATCTTTGGCGCCGAGCGCCTTGAGGGCGCGCGCCGCTTCACTCACGGTGCCCGCGGTATCAATCATGTCGTCGGGGATGAGGCAATCCTTGCCCTCGACCTCGCCAACCACGTTGACCACTTCGGCGACATTCGCCGTCGGACGTCGCTTGTCGATGATCGCCAGCGAGCCGTTGAGGCGCTTGGCAAAGCCGCGCGCCATCTTGGCGCTGCCAACGTCCGGCGCGACGACGACGAGGTCTTCGAGCTGCTTTTTGCGATAGTGCGCCGTGAACACCGGCGCCGCATAGAGATGGTCCACCGGCAAATCGAAAAAGCCCTGCAGCTGATGCGCGTGAAAATCGAGCCCGAGCACGCGATGCGCGCCGGCGGCCTCGATCATCTTGGCCATGAGCTTCGCGCCAATGGCCACGCGCGGCTGATCCTTACGATCCTGCCGAGCATAGCCGAAGTAGGGCATCACCGCCGTGATACGCGCGGCCGATGCGCGGCGCACCGCGTCAATCAGCAGCAACAACTCCATCACGTTTTCGGCGGGCGGGTTCGTGGACTGCACAATGAACACATCCGCGCCGCGCACGTTTTCGTCGATGCGTGCAAACACCTCGCCGTCAGCAAAACGCGACGTCGTCGCCTTACACAGCGCCACTCCCAAATACTCGGCGATCCCTTCGGCGAGCGCAGGGTTGCCGGTTCCGGTGATGACGCGGAAGGTGTTGATGGGTACGGAGAGGCCTTGGGAGAGCATAGCCCCTAAAAATACTTGGAGGGCGGCGGCGAATCAACCTAAGTGCCGTATCGGCTTGAGGTTGTCGGGGGCGGAGCCTCCGCGATTCGTTGACTCAATGTTCAGAGTCCCTGTCCGATACTAACCTATGGCGGGAACAGCACTTGGCCCCTATACCACCCTTGGGTGGGGGGCTGGCTGCATCCTCCACGCTCGCCGGCACGGATGCCGGCAGAGTCTCGCGTATTCCGGAACCGGCCCGCAGGACGTGGGTCAAGGCGGGGGTTGGATGGTGCAGTCGCTGTGGGAACAACCGATGAGCTCCGCATCCGCGGCCACTGCGCCGGATACGCGAAACGGCCACGGCGCCAGCAATGCGCGCCATGACCGTCTCGATCAGTTGCCCCCGGTGGATTCGAACCACCATTCTCGGATCCAAAGACCGATGTCCTGCCATTGGACGAGGGGGCACCGGTGACGCTAAAACTAGTCCGCGATACGGACCTGCGAAACGGTACCGACGCTGGACGTCCAAATTCGCCGCGTGTCGGGGTCGGGGAACGTCGGGTCAGCGCCCGGTCGCTCGCCGCCGCCATACACAGCGAAAATAGTCGAACCGCTGCCGCTCATGCGCGAAATTTGAGCGCCGGAGGCTACGAATACCTCGCGCAGCCGCGCGAGCGACGGGTGGCGGGCGAACACCGGCTCCTCCAGGTCATTCACGGCGTGCTGAGCGAGGAGCGGCCAGGTGAGCGGCATGCCGAGCCCGACGGGACCGGAGAAGCGCGGTACGGCGCCCTGTGCGGCCGCGTACCACCCGAAAGCTTCACCACTCGAGACGCCGAACGGGGGCAGGGCCAGCAGGATCTCTCGTGGCGGGAGCGGGTCGCACGCCAGCAGACGCTCTCCGCGGCCGCTGCCGAGCGCGAGCGCGTCCTCGCTGAGCAGGTACGGCACGTCGGCCCCGAGCGTAAAAGCGATCTCCCCGAGTGATGCCGCGCTGAGCGGGGTTGGCGCGAGCGCATTCATCGCGCGCAGCACGGCGGCCGCGTCGGCGCTGCCGCCGCCCAGCCCTCCGCCCACGGGAATGCGTTTGATCACTTCAATCGCGAATCCACCAGGCCAGCGCGCCGCGCTGCTAAATGCTAGGGCCGCCCGCCACGCGAGGTTTTCCTCCACAGGCCCGACATTGGCACCCACGCAATCCAGGGAACGAGTGTGCTCCGTGAGCCGCACGGTGACGTCGTCGGCCAGCGCGATCCGCTGAAAGAGGGTCGAGAGCTGGTGATAGCCGCTCGGCTCACGGCCGACGATGCGCAGAAACAGGTTGAGCTTGGCCTGCGCTTCGACGCGCGCCGATCGCATGCTCAGGCCTCGTCCTTGGTGCCGGTCCCGAAATCACTCAGGTGCAGCTTGAGTCGCGTGAGGTACCACGCGCCCATCACGGTGATGGGGATGTACGAGAGAATATGAAAACCGATCGCCCAACTCACCGCTTTGTCGCTGGGGATTCCATAGAACCCCAGACCGAGCGTACCGGCGGCCTCGAACAATCCAAAAAAGCCCGGCGATGACGGAATGGCGACGCCAATGGCAATGATGCCCTGCAAGAGCAGCGCGGCGGTGATTGGCGTGCTAATGCCAAGGGCGCGAAAGCCGAGCCAGAAGGCGAACGCGTTGCAGAGCCAGTGAATGACGGTCCACACAAAGACTTCGGCGAGCAGCCGCGGTTTGCGCATGACGCCGAGCCCCGAGGCAAATCCCTCGAGCAGATGGCGTCCTTTGGGTGCGAGCTTGGGGGCAAATTTGCCGACGCTGGCGTCGTAAATGGCGAACACGAGCTTCGGGGCCCATACCAGCATCGCCACCGCAACGAGCACGAGCGCGAGCACGGCCGCCGCAATGCGCATGTTCACGAGCAGTCCGGTGCTCTGTTGGCCAATGAAGCTCGGGTCGAGTAACGCGACCACCATCAGCAACAGCACGACGGTGCCGTCAAACAACCGGTCCACCGCGAGCGAGGCGAAGCCAGCGGTGAACTTGACCTGCGGTTCCTGCCGCGAGAGAACAAAGGCACGCGCAAACTCACCGGCGCGCGCCGGGACGACGTTGTTCACCATCATCCCAATGGCGGTGCTCTGCCACAACGAACGGAATGGCGGGCGCCCCGCTACGGGTTCGAGCAATGCGGCCCATCGGCGCGCGCGGAGCGGAAAAATGAGTGTGGCAAAGACGACACAGCCGAGCCAATAGCGCGCATCGGAATGGGCGAGCACATCCCAGATGTGGCCGAGATCCTGCCCCTTGAGCGTCCACCAGAGCAACAGTGCGCTGAGGGCAATGCCGAGCGCGCCGCGCCAGCCGAACTTCATGAGGCGTTACTCCGCGGTGGCAAGGGCGAGCAAGTCGTAGAGTTCGGCGAGCGCGTCGGGGGTAGCGGGGACGACGGCACGTTTGAGTGCGTCGCCGAGTTCTACCGCGCGTCGGAGTGCGCCTTTACCACGGTACAGAAGATCTTCGATGGGTACGATGCCGTAGTCGTCTTCGTCGACCGGCGCGGGCTCGCTGAGATGTTCATCGTTGAGTTGCGACAGTCCCGCGAGGCCGGCGTCGAGCAAACTGGAGAGCGCGGCGCCCGAGGGGGCGTCGCTGAGCGCGGTGCCGGTTTCTGCGGCAACCTGCTGCGGCGCGGACGCAATGAAATCGGTGGGCTGCCAAGCGCTGTCATCCGCGATCGCGGCGGGCGCGGGGGGCACTCCTGCTCTCGGCGGTACAATTGCGGCCACTGGCGCGAGCGATTCGATCGGAACGATCTCCGACGCGGCAGCGGAGCCAGGCCCCGCGAGCAATGCCTCGAATGCGGGGGCGAGTGGGGCGTTACCTGAGGCCGTGAGCAACGCGGTCGCTTCTTCGAGCAGACTGAGCGCGTGAAAATCCAGCAGTGAGGCGCCTTCGATGAGCGCTTGCAATGTCATCGCGACGGCGTGTTCACCAAAACTTTCCGCGCTTCGCGAGAGCGCGCGCACGGCCATGCGGAGTTCGTGACCGAGCCGCTGGCGCGTGGGAGTGTCCTGCGCACGTGCGGCGTCGGCAATCAGCCGGCGCAGATGCTCGGCCTGACTGACCACCTCTAATCGAAAGCGCTGAGCGGGCGTCGTCGGCGGATGTGGCGCGAGGTGCACCACGTGCTGTCCGCCGTCATTGGGAAAGAGGCTCGCAATCGGCACAATGCGGTCGGTGTCGCGGGCGCCGGCGTGCAGTGTTTCGGCCGCGGCGGCAAACGCCGTGACCGCACGCGACTGTGTTTCGGGGCGACGACCGGCACGGAGGGCGTCGGCGGCCTCGCCGAGCACGACCGCCGCTGCGGTGAGCAGCACGCGTTGGGGGTCAGTGATAATTCCGGAGCCGAGTTCGAGCGACTTCACCACATCGTCGGCCGCGGCCACGACTTCGGCGAGCGGGGGAAGATCGTTGAGCGCGGCCACGCCGCGGAGCGCACGGAGCAGATGCACGGCCTGCGCGCCGTCGGCGTCGGCAATGCCGCGCATGGCAATACGGCCGAGTCCGGATGCGACGTCACCCGTTTGACTCACGAGAAATGCGTGCGAGCTGGTGGCTGAGTTCGGTGCCGATCCGCCTGCGGTCATCGCGGCCGCAGCGGCCGGCGCCACCGTGCCGAGTTCAGCGGCGCGTCGCGCCGCGCGCTGATCTTCGGACGGCCCCCAGTTGCGCACGCCGTGCAGCAGAATTTTCAGATCGTCAATGGCGGCGATCACGGCCCCATACACGCTGGGGGACCAGACGAGTTGGCCCTCGCGCAGGGCGCGCGCCACACGTTCGAGACCGCCGGCAATTCCGGCGATGCCGGCGACCTTGGCCATGGTCGCGCTCCCGCGGAGGGCGCGCGCGTGCCGACCAAACGACTCGGCGTCCGGCGCGGCGCCAGCGGCGCGCGCCACGAGTCCGTCGAGTTGCTCAACGTGCTCGCTGGCTTCGAGAATAAAGAAATCGAGGAGGCCGGAGGTCATCGGAGGCGTGGAGAGGTGCGCGAAAGGGCGGACATTGAGAACGACGACCAAGGCCGCTGCGTCGAAACCCCGCGTGCCTCACTTTCGGTCACCGTCACCACCACCACCTTCAACGTCATCGGGCGCCGCGCGCGGCGTTCATGGCGGCCCGCATTTCGCGAATGGCCCGGTCGAGCCCAACGAATACGGCGCGGCTCACAATGGAGTGGCCAATGTTGAGCTCTTCGATATCGGCGATGGCGGCCACCGGTGCCACGTTGCGCACGGTGAGGCCGTGACCGGCGTGCACGGCCAGCCCGAGCGTGCGCCCCTGCTTGGAGGCGGCCTGGAGCGCGGCAAGCGGACGGTCATCGTGCGGATGATGCGCGTAAGCGCCCGTATGCAACTCGATGGCGTGGGCACCCAGCCAAGCCGAACGCTCGACAATCATCGGCACGGCATCCACAAAGAGGCTGGTGCGGATGTTCGCGGCTTTGAGGCGCGCGATGGCGTCGGCAATGGCATCGGTGGCACGCGTGACGTCGAGCCCGCCCTCGGTGGTGACTTCCTCGCGGCGCTCTGGGACGAGCGTCACCTGATACGGATTCAGGCGCTCGGCGATCGCGAGCATTTCGTCGGTGCAGGCGATCTCCAGGTTGAACGGCGTCCGCAACGACATCCGCAGGGCGTCAATATCGGCGTCCTGCATGTGGCGTCGGTCTTCGCGGAGATGCGCGGTGATGCCGTCGGCCCCCGCGTCCTCACAAAGGCGGGCGGCGGAGGTCGGATCGGGTTCGTCGGTGCGACGCGCCTGACGGAGCGTGGCGACGTGGTCGACGTTGATGTAGAGGCGGAGGGGTGCCATAGCGTTACGTTAATGTAGTGCTTGCTGTCTTTTTGGAGCACCTTCAGCTTCAAAATTCCACCCATTCCCCGGGGTTGCACTTGCGCCGAATCCTCGTTTTGGCTCTCCTCGCAGCAGGCTGTAAGACCGTGTCCGTCCCGGTTGGCCTCGGCGGGGTCGCGGTGCCGCCCGGCACGGTGATTGTGCGTGGCGAAGGGGCGGAGACGCCGCGGGCGGCGCTCGACCGCTTTTTGGCGGCTGCCAACGCCCAGGATACACGGGGGCTGATGGACGTCTTCGGCGACGAGGAGCTCACCGAACGCGAGCGTGACAAACCAGCCGACGCCGAGCGCCGCGCTGGCATGCTGATCTGCTTTGTGCGGAACAGCAAGGCGGAAATCACCGGCCCCGTGACCGGGGAGGGCGGACGCCAGCTGTTTCAGGTGAAGCTGACGCAGGGCGACAACGAGGCGTCCACGCCATTTACCGTGGCTCGCAACAAGAAAAATCAGCGCTGGTACGTGATGGCGTTCGACAACGTCGTGCTCCAGAACAAGGGGTTCTGCTCCAAGAAATCGCAGACCGGCCGGCCGTAGCGGGACGAGGCGGGCGGCGGTTGACGCCCCCGTTAGTATTCAGAGAGTTCGATAAGCACGCCGCCGGTGGACTTGGGATGCAGGAAGGCGATGCGTTTTCCTTCGGCGCCAATGCGGGGCTGTTCATCGATGAGCGTGAGGCCGGCGGTCCGGCACCGCGCGAGGGTGGCGTCCAGATCATCCACGTTGAAGCAGACGTGGTGAATGCCAGGGCCGCGTTTATCGAGGAACTTTCCGATAGGCGACAGCGGTTCTTCTGGTTGCAGGAGTTCGACGAGCGAATCGCCAGCGGCAAGCCCGGCAATGCGGGCGCCATCGGCATCGTCGAGCGGAGTTTCAGGCAGGCCGAGGACGTCGCGATAGAAGGGGATCAGCTCGTCGAGGGCTCGTACGGCAATGCCGATGTGGGCGATGCGGGTGCCGCGACGGGGATGGTCCGACATGAGATAGGGCTCCGGGTTCGCCCGCGGCGAGTCCGCGGTGCCCTGATACGTTAGCGAGGTCGCGGGGCGAGGGACACCCGCGGCATGAACCGTTCAGCGTGAGGCGCAGGATACGGCAATGTCGAATGCAATCGTGGTGACGGACGGCGATTTCGCGGCGCAGGTTGAGCAGGCGCCGGGGCTGACGGTGGTGGACTTTTGGGCGGCGTGGTGCGGTCCGTGCCGCATGATCGCGCCGATTTTGGACCAGCTCTCCGTGGAATACGCGGGGAAAGTGAAGGTCACCAAGCTCGACGTGGACAACAATCAGGCGACGTCGACGAAGTTCAATGTGCGGTCGATTCCGACGCTGTTGTTCTTCAAGGACGGCCAGCTCGTCGATCAGGTGGTGGGAGCGGTTCCGAAGGCTGCGCTGGCAGCGAAGTTCGCGCAGCACTCGGCGTGACGGTTTGGCGGGACGCCGCGTTGCGGCGCCCCGCTCCCTCGTCGCAACTTTAGAGACGGAAGCTGGCGCGGCGCGTTCCGAAGTACGGAGCGTAGCCGGCGGCTTCCGTCTTTCGCGTCCGGCCCCGTAACCCCTGTATGGCCCTTCCAGCCGCCACGCTCCGATTTCCTCACCACCGGGTGCTGCTGCATCGCACGCGGCTCGCGTACGTGCATCTCGGTCATCTCCTGACGGATGCGAAGCGCGACCGTGCGGCACGGGTGTACGGCTACGTGGCGGTGTGGCTGCCTGAGGAACTGCTGGTGTTGACGCTGCAGGAGGGCGAGGTGGTGAACACGGTGGCGACCACCGATGGGCTCTCGTTCCGCACGCTTTCGATTGCCGAAGCGTTGGCGAGTGTGCCGAGCGCGGCGGAAATCGGCGAAATCTGCTTTCACGAGGCAGACGACGAACAGCTCGCGACGATGCACTTCACGCAGACGACGGAGCCCCTCCCGTGGCCGCCCGAGCTGGCGACGGACGATGCGCAGGCACTGATGGCGTGGTTGCACGCGACGATGCACGACGGGGTGGTGGAGGTGTACATCGCCGGCGGGCTGAACTACGCGGTGCTGCGTCATGGTGAGGTGGTGCGTGGGTTTTTTGCGGATCCGACTTCCGGGCTCGCCGACGCGGCGCTGGCGGCGTTGGTGTTGCCGGGGCGGCTGGGCGCATCGCAGCGCCGGATTCGGTTGTTTGGGGTGCCGCCGCAGCTGCCGGTGCTAGCGGCGCCGGCGCTGATCACGGCGTACCGCGACCTCATGGCAGCGCTCGTGCGGCGGTTGGTGAGCGCTGGGCGCAACAGTGCACCGACGGTGGCGGAGCAGGCGCGGCAGTTACTGATTGCTCGTCATCCATCGCTCGAGCAGATGCCGTTTGGTGTGAGCGCAGGGCGCGACCCGGTGGCAGATGTGGCGACGTTGTCGGCGGCCGTCGGGGCGTGGATGTCGGAAATGCTGTTTGCGATGCCGCTCGACGACGTCACACCGGAACGGTTGCTGGGCGAGTTGACGCATGACCGCCGCCACATGTTCCAGAGTGCCGGGCTCTACGACGTGCTGCCGTGGAAGGCGCAGTGGTAACGGCGGCGGGCACGCTCTACGTGGTGAGCACGCCGATCGGCAACATGGGCGATCTGAGCGAGCGCGCCGTGGCCACGTTGCGCGCCGTGCAGGCGGTGCTCGCGGAGGACACGCGGCACTCGCGGCCATTGCTGGAGCGTTTTGGCATTGAGACCCAGTTAGTGGCGTATCACGAGCACAACGAAGCCAAAACAACACCAGGGATTGTGGAGCGCCTGCTCGGCGGCGCGTCGTATGCGCTGATCAGCGACGCGGGGACGCCGTTGCTTTCGGATCCCGGCGCGCGGCTCGTGCATGCGGCGATCGAGGCTGGCGTGGCGGTGTCGCCAATCCCTGGCGCGTCGGCGTTGCTCTCGGCGTTGGTGGGGGCTGGGATTCCCGCCGACCGGTTCACGTTCTACGGGTTTTTGCCGCGGAAGGGACGCGAGCGGAGCGCGTTGATTGACGAGATTGTGGGGAGTGCGCACACGGCCGTGGTGTACGAAGCGCCGCCGCGCGTGGCCGACACCCTCGCCGATCTCGCGGCCGCGGGCGCTGCCGAGCGGCCGGCGGCGGTGGCGCGCGAACTCACCAAGCAGTTTGAGGAGTTCCGGCGGGGAACGGTACGGGAGTTAGCGCTGTCGTACGAGGAGAAGGCCCCACGAGGGGAAGTCGTGCTCGTGGTGGGCGGCGCGGTGGCACCCGTGTTGGATGAAGAGGCATTGCGGGAGCGGGCTCGAGCCCTAAAGGAAACCGGGGTGAGCGCGCGTGACGTGGTGCGCGTATTGGTAGAGGAGATGCACGCGCCCAGAAACCTGGCTTACCGGATCGCACACGAATGATCAGCAAGGTGCTTGCAGTAGCGATTCTGGGTTCGGCCGCGCTGGTGGCGCGGCCGGAGGCCACGGCGGTGTCGCGCACTCGGTCGCGCCTGCCGGCGACGGGTGCGCGCGCTCGGGTGCGCGTGCCGGCGACACCGGCGGCGCCACGGCTCACTGTTGCGCGCCTGCAGTACGAGGGCGGGGGTGACTGGTACGCCAATCCATCGAGTCTTCCGAATCTTTTGCGCGCGATTCGTGAGCGCTCCGCCTTTGCGGTGGAGGCGGCCGAAGCCCGCGTGACACTGATGGACGACCGGCTGTGGGACTATCCGTTTTTGCACCTGACGGGGCACGGCAACATCGCGCTCAGCGAGCCGGAGGTGGTGCGTCTGCGCGAGTATCTCACGCGCGGCGGCTTTCTCCATGCGGACGACAACTACGGTCTCGACGAAAGTTTTCGTCGCGAGATGAAGCGCGTGTTTCCCGATCGCGAGTTGGTGGATGTGCCGCTCTCGCATCCGGTGTACCACATGGTGTACGAGTTCCCGAAGGGGTTACCGAAGGTCCACGAGCACGACGGCAAGCCGGCGCGCGGGTATGGGATGTTTATCGGAAACCGTTTGGCGGTGTACTACAGCTATTCGAGTGATCTCGGCAACGGGTGGGAAGACGTAGGCACGTACAGCGATCCGGCGGAGCTGCATGAGGCAGCGCTCCGGATGGGCGTGAACCTTTTTGTGTATGCCGTCACGAGTCGGCCCTCGCCATGAGCATTTGGGAACTGGTTGCGCGGGAACGCGCGCGGGTGTGGGGCTGGTTGGTGGCCGGAGTCTCGCTCCGGTCCGCCGCCGCGCTCGCGATGGTGCTGGCGCTCGGTGCCTGGTTGTTGGGTGGCACGCGCTGGATGCAGTTGCCGCCCATCGTGCCTTTTGCGGTGTGGGTGGTGGCGCTGGCGCTGGCGGCGTGGTTGTTGCGGCGCGGGATTCGCTCGGCGCGCGCGTCGGCTGAGCCGACCGCGATTGCTGACGTGGTGGAGCGTGAACAGCGCATGCGGCGTGGTGCGGTGCGCGGTCTCGTGGAGTTGGCCAACGACGGCAGCGTGTTTGTGCGAATCGCGTCGCAGAAACTCGGGGCGGAGTTGGGTCGAGTGAGCGGCGCGCTCGCGCCGGCGCTTATTGCGCGGTTGCGTCGGGCGGCGTTGGTGTCGGTGTTGGCGCTACTGCCGGCGGCCGCGTTTCTCGTGCTCGGTGCGGCACGCAGCGCGTCTGGGTGGCGCGCGTTAGCGCATCCGGTGGCCGCGTGGCGTGGGACGTTGCTCTCGCCCATTGTGATGGCCGACGTGCCGCATCGTGCGATGCGTGGCTCTCCGTTGCGGTTGACGGTGCGCGCGGCAGGGCGCACGTCGTTGGTGCTGAGGCGGCGCGCGACCGGCAATGCGTGGTCAGAGCAGACGGTGATGGTGACGAACGGCGTGGCGACTGCCGATGTGGGGCCGCTCGACGCAGACCTTACGGTGGTCGCGACCGACGGCCGCGCCACGAGCGACACACTCGTGGTGCGCGTCGTCGATCGGCCCTTCCTCGGCGATGTCGCGTTGCGCGCCGTGTATCCCGCGTATTTGCACAAGCCAACGGAAACGCTTCCAGGCGACGCCAACGTTCGCGTGCCAAAGGGCACGGAACTCTTGATAGATGGGCACGCCTCGGAGCCGTTGGCGAGCGTGACGCTCGCACAGGGCGGCGACAGCGTGCGCCTCGTGCCGTCGGATCGCCGATTCAGCGGGCATTTTGTGCCGCAGGCCACCGGGAGTTGGATGTGGACGGCGCGCGGACTCACCACGGCGATTGCCGATGTGCCGTCGCCGCTCGTGGTGGATGTGGTGCCGGACTCGGTGCCGGTGGCAGAGATTCTTGCGCCAGCGAGTGATTCACTCATTGCGCCGACGGACAAGATTGAGTTGCAACTGCTCGCGACGGATGATCACGCGTTGCAGTCGGTGTCGCTCAAGTTGTGGCGCGTGTCGCGCGACGGGCGTCCGGATGTGCCTGCCGTGGAGAAGCTCGGTGGCGCCGGCAGTCCGGAGTTTGCGACGGCGGTAATGATCGACCTCAAGAACTTTGTGCTCGGCGCTGGTGATGCGGTGCACGTGCAACTGGTGGCCCGCGACCAAACGCCGTGGGGGCAGGAAGGGGTGAGCCGCGAGCTGATTCTGCGCGTGCCGGCAACGGATGAGCAGCGCATTGCAGCGCGCGCCGCCGCCGACTCTGCCGCGTCGCGTGCGGCCGCAGCGGCCAAGGCGCAGGCGCAACTGATGCAGCGCACGACCGAAGCCGCCAACTCGCGCGGCGCCCGCCCCGAAGCGGGCAAAGCTGGGCAGCAGAACATGGCGTTCGACAAAGCGCAGCAGCAGAAAGCGCTGGCGAGCGACCAGAAGCAGATGGCCGAACGCGTGCAGCAGTTGCAACAGGCATCCAAGGCGCTCGAAGATCGGTTGCGCGCGGCCGGTGCGCTCGACACCGCGCTCGCGCAGCAGTTGCGCGATGCCCAGCGGATGTTGCGCGACGCCCTCACGCCCGAGATGCTCGACGCGCTCAAGAAGCTCGACAACGCCACGCAACAGCTCTCCACCGAGCAGAGCAAGATGTCGTTGCAACAGCTCGCCGAGCAGCAGAGGAAAATGCGCGAAGCGCTCGAGAAGAGCGCGGAGATTCTCAAGCGCGCGGCGCTTGAGGGCGCGATGCAGACGTTGCGCGACGAAGCGAAGGAGCTGGCCAAGCAACAGCGCGAAATGACGAGTGGCGACACGGCCACGCGTCGGCGTGCGACGGACGAGGCCAAGCAGCGCATGTCGCAACGCACGGAGCAGCTCGCCAAGGATATTGCGGCGCTCAAGGAGCGTTTGCAGAAGGAGCAGGCTGATCCGGCGGCGCGCAAAGCCACGGAAGCGCTGGCCGAAGCGATGAAGGCGCGCGATGCGCTCGACGGCAAGCAGCCGCAGGGTGAGCAGGAACAGGGCAAACAAGGCGAGCAGCAGCAGCCTGGCAAGCCTGGTCAGCAGGGGCAACAAAATCAGAAGGACCCGCAGGGGCAGCCCGGGCAGAAGGGGCAGCAAGGTCAGCAGGGTCAACAAGGCCAGCAGGGACAACAAGGCAAGCAGGGACAGGCCGGCGAGCAAGGAAAGCAGGGCGGAGAGGGGCAAAAGCAGGCCGGTCAGAAGGGTGCGCAGGGCGCCGGTCAGCAGGGGAACGATGCGGCCGCCGATGCGATGGACCGCGCGGCCGATGCGTTGGGTGAAGGGCGCAAGCAACAAGTGGAAGAGTGGAAGCAGGAAGTCACCGGTGAACTCGATCAGTCCATTCAGGAACTGATGCAGTTGGCGCGTCAGCAAGATCAGCTCGCGCAAAAGGCCAAGCAGAGTCCCAGTGATCCGTCGTTGCGATCGGAGCAGAGCGCGTTGCAGCAGGGCGTGCAGAAAGCGTCGGAGCGTTTGCAGGGTGAGTCGCGGCGCTCGGCGTTGGTGTCGCCCAAGTCGCAGAAAGCGGTGAGCGACGCGGAACAGAAGGTGGGGCAGGCCACGCGCGATGCATCGGAGGCGCGCACGCAGTCGCAGGCGGCGTCGACGATGAACGACGCGGCGAATGCGTTGCGGCAGGCGATTTCGTCGCTGGCGCGTGACCGCGAACGTGCCGGGCAGTCGCAGTCGGCGTCGGGGTTGCCCGAGTTGCTGGCGCAGTTGCAACAACTCGCGCAGGCGCAGGGCAGCCTGAACGGTCAGATGCAGAACTTCTTGCAGATGTCACAGCAGGCCAAGGCGCAGCAGCAGTCGCTGAGTGAAGACGCTAAGGCGCAGGGGCGTGCGTTGGCGCGCAATCAGCGTGATGTGGCGCGTCAACTCGACGAGGCGGGCGATGTCGATCCGTCCGGTCGCGCCGCGGAACTCGCAAAGGAAGCGCGCCAGCTGGCGCAGTCGCTGGAGCAGGGGGCCGTTGACCCCACGGTGATGGAGCGGCAGCAGCGTTTGTTCAAGCGGATGCTCGACGCGGGCAAGGCGCTTGAGAATGATCAAACGGATGAATCGGGACGTCGCGAGTCGAAGCCGGGCGATCAAAACAATCCGTTCGTTCCGCCGTCGGGTGCGGCGAGTGGACGCGCCGCGGTGAAGTACCGTGTGCCCGAGTGGAGTGAGCTGCGCGGCCTGAGCCCCGAAGAACGGCGGCTCGTGATTGAATACTTCCGCCGGCTGAACGGAGACAAACCGTGAGGCGTGGCGCCCTTCAGCGGCTTGCGGCGATGCTGGTCGTAGCCGCGGGCGCGTTGTGGTGCCCCCTGTCACCGGTCGCGGCGCAAGCGCAGAATGTGCTCGTGCAGCGCGCGATGGATCTTGAAAATGCCGGCAAGTGGCGCGACGCTGTGACCGCCTGGCGCACCGTGCTTTCCACCGGCGATGTCGCGCAGGGGATTCTCGGATTGGAGCGCGTGTATCAGCAGATGGGACAGGACGATTCCGTCCTGCCGCCGCTCGACAGCGCACTCGCGCGCTCGCCCAAAGACCGATTGCTCCACGGCGCGCAGTTGCGCGTGTTGCGCTCCCTTGGCCGTGACCGCGATGCGCGCGCGGCGTTTGCGGCGTGGACGCAGCTCGTGCCAAATGATCCGACGCCGTATCGCGAGTACGCGCAGCAACTGCTCAACGACGGTCGTGCTGCGCAAGCCGACACGGTGTTGCAGGAAGCATCACAAGCGTTGGGCGGCACCAAAACGTTGGTGATTGAGGTGGCGCAGTTGCGCGCCGCTCTCGGGCTGTGGGGGCAAGCAGGGCCCGCGTGGCGCGAGGCGCTGTTGAGCGAGATGTATCTTGAGCAAGCGGCGCTCTACTCGCTGTCTCCGGCACCGCGCGACCGTCGCGATTCCATTCGGACGGCGCTCCGCGCGCCGCCCATGCAGGCCCCGCTCATTCGTACGCTCGGTGCGCTGGAGTTGGCCTGGGGCGCCCCGCGCGAGGGGTGGCGCGTGCTCTCTGCGCTCACAGTGGCCGACAGCGCGTATCCCACTTGGAGCGATTTTGCCGACGACGCCGAGCGGCTGGGCGCGTGGCTGCCGGCGCGTGACGCGCTCGTGGCGATGATGGCGCTCCAGCCGAGTCCGGTGCTCACGGTGCGGGCCGCCAACGCGGCGCTGAACGGTGGTGAAGCCGCATCCGCCGTGGAACTCCTCGCGAAGGTGGCGCCCACGCTCAAGCCCTCGGTGCTACGCACGCAGGTGCTGCCGCTGCAGGTGCGTGCGTTGAGTGCGCTCGGGCGCGGCGCTGAGGTGGAAGCGCTCGTGGCGCGGCACGCAGACTCACTCGATGCGGGCACGCGACACGGCTTTGTGCGCCAGGTGGCGTGGGCGTGGATTCGGTCGGGCCAAATCGAAAAGGCGCGTGCCACGCTCGTTGGCGCGACCGGCGACGACGAAGACGAAGTGACCGCGTGGCTCGCGCTGTACGACGGCGATCTGCGCAAAGCACGCGCGGGGCTCAAGCGGCCAACGGAGTCGACGACGCAGGTGGTGCTGGCTATCGCCTTTCTGTCGCGGACCAAAGCCGACAGCGCGAAATCGGTTGGTGCCGCCTTTCTCTCGCTCGCGCGCGCCGATACGAATGATGCGGCTCGGCGATTTGAACGGTCGGCCGATGAACTTCCCGATGCCGCGGCGCTATTGTTGGGGGTGGCCGCGCGCTTGCGGAGCGCACGCCGCGATGATGCGGGGGCGATTGGCCTCTGGCAACGGATTGTGACCGATTATGCGGCGGCACCGGAAGCCGCCGAAGCAGACTTGGAATGGGGACGGACGTTGCGCCGGCACGGCGATGCCACGGGCGCTACGACGCGATTCGAACATTTGATTCTCACCTATCCGCGCAGCGCACTCGTGCCGCAGGCGCGACGGGAGCTAGACGGCTTGCGCACGGGAGCAGCGGAATGAACGGGACGGCATGGATGGATTGGGCGCGCCGCGGTACTGCCGTGCGGCGGATGGCGTTGGTGACGGCACTGCTCGGCGCGGCTGTTCGGTCGGTGCCGGCGCAGCACCTGCTCGTGCCAATGGACGACAGTCAGCAAAACCACCTCAAGGCCTACGGCCTGACCTTTGGCGTGCTCAAGGCCGGCGGCAAGGCCGAGTGGTTCTTGAACTACAAGGGTGGCAGCTTTCTGCTCCCCGACGACGCCCCCACACGGCGTCGTGCGGCGGTGGACGGCATTACGGTGCAACCGCTCGACGATGGCGCTGTGACGGCCATTCGCCGCGAGGTCGCGAGTTCGAATATGGACGCGGTCACGCTCGAGAAAGCGCCGCGCATCGCGATCTATGCGCCCGCCAAATCGCCGCCCTGGGATGACGCGGTGACGCTGGCGCTCAAGTATGCCGGCATCGAGTTCACGCAGATTTGGGACGACGAAGTCCTCAAGAGCGATCTCGGAAAATTCGACTGGATTCACTTGTTCCACGAAGATTTCACGGGGCAGCTCAACAAGCTGTACCTCGGATTTCGCGACGCCGGCTGGTTTATGGAACAGCGTGATCGCGATCTCGCCACCGCCCAACACAATGGTTTTCAGACCATTCCCGCGCTCAAGAAAGCCGTGGCGTGGCGGTTGCACGACTTTGTGCAGAAGGGTGGCTTTCTCTTTGCGATGTGCGGCGCCACGGAGACCATCGAACTCGCGATGGCAGCGCAGGGCGTGGACATCGCCGGCCCGTTCTCTGACGGCACACCGGTGGACCCCGATGCCGACAGTAAGATGGACTGGACGAGCGCCTTTGCCTTTCAGGGCGTGCATCTCGAAATGAGTTCCGGCGTCAACGCGATGAGCGATATCGACGGCCATCAAGTGAACGTGCCGGCGCGTCGGCAGGCGCTGGGGATGTTCACGCTGTTCAACTTCTCCGCCAAGTTTGATCCCGTCGCCACGATGCTGACGCAGAATCACCGCAAGGTCATTCCGGACTACTATGGCGTGACCACGTCCTTCAATCGCGCGGTGCTCAAGTCGGGCGTGACCGTGCTGGCGAGCGAAGACGGATCGCCGTGGGCCAAGTATCTGCACGGGGATTTCGGTCGCGGATCATGGACCTATCTTGGCGGTCACGATCCGGAAGACCCGCAGCACAACATCGGCGCGGCGCCCACCGACCTCGGCTTGCACACGGGTTCGCCCGGTTATCGACTGATCTTGAACAACGTGCTGTTTCCGGCCGCCAAGAAGAAGCCGCTCAAGACGTGACCGAAGACACCACCGGGTCCCGACTCGCGGCCGGACCCGCGAAGGCCATTCGCACGGCTATCACGCTCGCTGGCGGCAACGAAGTCTGCTTCGCATGCACCGTGGATGATGCGGGCGTGATCACCGCCGCGCGCCCCGTCGCCCGCGGCGACGTGCGCAGTGTGCTGGCACTCCCCGGCTTTGCGCAACGCGGCGAGATGTTGGTGCACAACCATCCGTCGGGGATTCTCGACCCGTCGGGCCCCGACATGGAAATCGCCGCGCGGATGCACGACGACGGCATCGGCTTTGGCATCGTCAACAATCACGCGACGCGGCTCTATGTGGTGGTGGAAGTGCCGCGCGCCGCTTCGTTGGTAGCGCTCGATCCCGACGCGGTCAGCGCGCTGCTCGGTCCCGACGGCCCCGTGGCGCAGGCGATGGGACGGTACGAAGACCGTCCGAGCCAGCGCGAGATGGCAGCGCGCATTGCCAAGTTGTATTCGCATAACGGCATCGCGCTCATTGAAGCGGGCACCGGCGTGGGAAAATCGCTCGGCTATTTGATTCCCGCGCTGCGCTGGGCCGCGGCGAATGGCGAGCGCACGGTGGTGTCGACCAACACGATCACGTTGCAAGAGCAGCTGGTGGGGAAGGATCTCCCCTTTCTGGCTGGGGCGCTCACCGATCAGCCCGTGCGTTTTGCGCTACTCAAGGGGTGGCGCAACTATCTCTGCCTGCAACGTCTCGATCAAGCACGGGCGGCAGGCGGGTCGCTCTTCGAGAAAGATGCCGGCAACGAACTCGACGCATTAGCGGCGTGGGCGGAACGCACCTCCGACGGTTCCACCGCGGATTTGCCGTCACCGCCGCGGCAGGACGTGTGGGACGAAGTGAGCGCCGAAGCCGATTTGTGCACGCGCTTGCGATGCCCGCATTTCGCCAACTGTTTTGTCTTCATTGCCCGTCGGGCCGCGGCGCAGGCTGATGTGGTGGTGGCGAATCACCACCTGTTGATGGCCGATGTTGCCGTGCGCCGCGCGTCGCAGAACTGGTCGGATGCGGCGGTGCTCCCGTCGTACACGCGGCTGATTGTGGACGAAGGACATCATCTCGAAGACGCCGCAGCCGGACACCTTGGCCAGACCGCCACGCGTCGTGGCCTGCAACGCTTGTTCTCGCGCCTTGAGCGGCGCGGCAAAGGCTTGCTGCCCGCGCTGGATCGCAAACTCGCCACGGCTGGCGACTTGTTGAGCGCGGCCAGTCTCGACCTCGTGCGTGCGCGGCTCACCCCGTCCACGAACGCGTCGCGCATGCTCGCCTCGCGGTTGTTCGACTTGCTCGACGACTGGCTGGCCGGTCAGCGTGATGCGCAGGTGCGTCTCACCGACGCCTTTGAGGATGATCCCATCTGGCGCGTGGGGCTCAGCGTCACGCTCGACGATCTGTTGCGCGAGTTGGAGTTGCTCACCGAAGGACTCGTGATGGTGCGCGAGCGTTTTGAAGTGGACGAACGCAAGTCCGAAGAAATGGCGCCGCTCCTCAACGAACTGCGTGGCGTAATTCGCCGTCTCGACAACGCCGGCGATGCGCTGCGGAATGCGTTGCGGCCCTCGGCGGATGCGGAAAGTCGTGTGCGTTGGATTGAAGTGCGGCGCCAATCGCCGCGCGATGCCGACACGCGCGGCGAAGGTGGTGGCGAAGACCGCGGTGAGAGTGGCGGGGCCGGTGCCGGGCGCGGCTATAGCCGTGGCGATTCGGCGGAGAGCGGGGGCGATCGCAATGTGGTGGTGGCCTCGGTGCCGCTCGACCTCGCGCCGCTCCTGCGCGACAACTTGTTCCGGAAAGTGAAAACCTGCGTGGTCACGAGCGCCACGCTCTCGGTGGGCGACGGCTTTGATTTTATTGCGGGGCGTCTTGGGCTCGACGAAGATGACGTCGAGCCGGAAACAGTCTCGCTCCCGTCGCCCTTTGATTTTGCGCGGCAAGCGGTGCTCGCCATTCCCACCGATTTTCCAGCGCCGAATGTGGATGGCGCTCTGCATCTACGGCGCGTGGTGCAGGCCGCGGCGGATCTCGTCGAGGCGGCGGACGGTGGTGTCTTTCTGCTCTTTACGAGCCACCGCGATGTGAAAGAGGCAGCGCAGGCATTGCGCGCCCTCGGTGCCGATGCGCGTTGGCCCTTGCTCGTACACGGCGAGGATTCGCGCGACAACCTGCTGCGCCGGTTCCGTGAGTCTGGGAACGCGGTGTTGATTGGCACCGCCACCTTCTGGGAAGGGGTGGACGTGCCGGGGCGCGCCTTGCGCGGGCTCCTGCTGGCGCGGGTGCCGTTCCGAGTGCCAAGCGAGCCGGTGACGGCGGCGCAGTGCGAGGCACTTGAGGCCACCGGCCGCGATGCATTTGCCGAGTATATGGTGCCACACGCTGCCCTCCGCCTGAAGCAGGGCTTTGGGCGCCTCATTCGCACCGCCACCGACCGTGGCGCGGTGGTGCTCTGTGACCCGAGGGTTGTGAAAAAGTCGTACGGACGGGCCCTGATTGCTGGCCTGCCTCTCGCGCGTCGAATTGACGCGCCGTGGGCTGTGGTGCGGGACGAATTACGTAAGTTTTACGCGACCAAATCCATTTAGTGGGGTACATTAGAGTCATGGAAAAGCCAGGGAAAATTGTCTGCGTGGGGCGGAACTATCGCGAACACGCCAAGGAAATGGGCAATGACGTGCCGACCGAGCCGCTACTCTTTCTGAAACCGCCATCGACGGTCATTCCGGCCGGTGCCGCGATTGAGTTGCCGCCCGATGCGGGGCGTATCGATTTTGAAGGCGAGCTCGGTATCGTCATTGGCACGGTGCTCCGCAAAGCGACTCCCGCCGAGTGTGAGGCGGGCGTGCGGGGCATTGTGGCGGCCAATGACGTGTCGGCTCGCGACTGGCAGAAGAACGACGGGCAGTGGGCGCGCGCCAAGGGTTCCGACACCTTCTTGCCGCTCGGCAGTGAGTCACACGCACCGTTCGACTTGGCCAACTTGACCGTGGTCTCGCGCCTCAACGGCGTCGAGCGCCAGCGGGCGAACTCTTCCGAGATGGTGTTCTCGGTGCCGACGCTTCTCTCGTACATCTCCCGCTATATCACGCTCGAGCCCGGCGATCTCGTCCTAACCGGCACGCCTGCTGGCGTGGCGCAGCTCTCGCCTGGGGACGTGGTGGAAATCGAGATCGTCGGTCATTCGAAGGTGTCGAGTCCCGTCGTGGCGGGACACGGCTGATCGTGAAGGGCAAGCGCCAGCTCATCACTGTCCTCGCTGATCGCCGCGAGCCGGACCGTCGCGGTCCGCTCGGCGTGGTGGCGGCGATGGTGCTGCACGTGCTGGGGTTGGCGCTGCTCGTTCGCATCGCGGTTGAGCCGCGCGTGTGGGATTTGTTTGAGGCGCAGACGCGCGAGCGCGTAAAGGTGGAGCACATTGGGTTTATTGCCATTCCGCGACCAGCGGAACAGCCGCATCAGCCGGCGCGCGCCGGTGGCGACAACCGCGTGGACACGGGCAAGCCGTCGCTGGCGCCGCCCGCGCTGGTGACACCGACGGTGGTGCCTTCGGCGATTCCGGAACCAGCAAAGACCGCGCCGCCGACTGCCGCCGAGGGCGGCAGTGGTCCGTTGGTGGGCGGTGGCGGCCCCACCAAGGGCGTGCGCCCCTCGTATGCCGACCCGCGCATCTGGATTCCCACGGGCCCCGTGGTGCGGGGGCCCAAGTCGCCTACGCAGCGGCTCGACAGCGCGATCATGGCGGGCATCCAGCAACTCGAGGATTCGCTCGAAAAGCTTCCCGCCGGCAAGAAGGCTGGCGACTGGACGGTGACGCGCAACGGCAAGAAGTACGGCATCGATCAGGGGTTGATTCACTTGGGCAACTTCTCGTTGCCCACAGCCCTTCTGGCATTGCTGCCGATCAACGCGCAGGCGAATCCGGTGGCGATGGAGCGCGATCGCCGCCTGTCGCAGATTCGGGGTGAAATTCTGGAGCAGGCCGCGAAGATGGCGCGTGACGATGAGTTCCGCGCGGCCGTGAAAGAACTGCGGCAGCGCAGGGAACGGGAGCGCGCCAAGAAGGCGGCGGACGACGCGGTTGCTCCGGTGCCGGTGCCGATCAAACCGTAAGGCGCGTGGGAGGGGCGGCCGCCGAGGCTGTCGGGCAAACCCTTCCACTGAACCATCTATAAATCACTGGCGAATGCCGTCGCGCGGCATATTCTCAATAGTATGACGCCGGTTACCAGTTCCCCACTAGCGGGCTCGCCTTCGGCTCTCGTGTCTTGGGTGGAGCGAATCGGGCGAGGCACGCGTCAACGGATCGCCGACCTCGGCGCCACGGCGCGCTTTCTGGGTGAGACGGCGCGATCGTTTGGAGAAGTGCGAACGTGGGCGCCGTTGTTTATGGATCAGGCGCGGCGACTGGGTGTGGACTCGCTCCCCATTGGATTGTTCATTGCCGCGTTTACGGGCATCGTTCTCGCGTTGCTGGCGAGCTACTCGTTTACCGGTGCCGTGCCGCTCTATTTTATTGGCACGCTCGTCGGTAAGACGGTGATCCTCGAGCTGGCACCGGTACTCACCGGCCTCGCGCTCGCGGGGCGCGTCGGCGCCAACATCGCCGCCGAGATCGGGACGATGCGCGTGACCGAGCAGATCGACGCGCTCGAGACGCTCGCGTACGATCCGCTCGCGTATCTCGTGGTGCCGCGCGTGCTGGCGGGGACGTTGATGTTTCCGGTGATTGTCGCCGCGGCTATGGTGATGGGCGTTTTTTGCGGATGGGCCGCGTCGGGTCTCTTGCTGAATGTGTCGAGCGCCGAGTTCCTCAAAGGATTGCGACTGTTCTTTCAAGTGTTTGATGTGCGCTACGGGCTGGTGAAGTCGGCGAGCTTTGGGCTTGCGGTCACCCTCATTGGTGCGCGCCGCGGGTTGAATGCACAGGGCGGAGCCGTGGGCGTCGGGAGTGCCTGCACATCGGCCGTGGTCTACTCGGCGGTGATGATTCTGGTGCTCGACGCGTTTTGGGCCGTGACTTGGTTGCTCGGACGGGAGGCAACTGCTCCATGAAGAACCGAACCAGTGATGTGATCGTTGGCGTGGTGGTGCTGGGGGTGATTGTCACGCTCCTCGCCTCGCTCGCGTGGGTCCAGCAATCCGACTTCGGGCAGCGGCGGAGTGAGGTGGTCGCGCGGGTGCGTGACGTGGGGAACGCGCGCGTCGGCAACGCCGTGGTGATTCGTGGCGTGATTGCCGGACGATTGCAGGCGATTGAGTTGGCGCCCGCCGGTTGGGTGCATGTGCGGATGAAGCTCGACCGCACCATGGAGATGCCGCCCAACGCGGTGGTGCTTCTGAACGAGTCCAGTCTCTTTGGCGAATGGCAGGCGACCATTCTCGAGCGCAGTGCGCTCCCGGCCGACGTCACGGTGCGTCAGCAAATTGCCGAAGCCACCGGCGAGCGGAACGTGTTGGCTGGCGCCTCGCTACCTGGGATCGGCAAACTGACGGCGGTGGCGGGGCAGATTGCCGGCGACGTGGCGAGCGTGGCCGCACGCGTGCAGGTGGCGTTCGACGACCAAGCTGCGCGCGAGTTGCGCAACTCCATCCGGAATGTCGCCGATCTTTCCACGGTGCTCTCGACCACAGTGCGCGCGCATGCATCGGACCTCGACACCGTGGCGGTCCAACTGCGCGCGGCGGTGACGTCACTCAACAAAACCGCGGCGAATGCGCAACGCATGGCGGAACAGCTCGACGCCTCCGCGACCTCGGGCGACGTGCGGAAAGTCGTGGACAACATTGCCGTGGCGTCGGTGGACCTGCGTCGCGCCACGCTTCAGGTACGCGAACTCGTCGAAAAGTTCACCGCCACGCAGGGGCGCCTCGACAGCTTCCTGGCGAATGGCGATTCGGTACTGAAGAAGGTGAACAGCGGACAGGGGTCGTTGGGATTGCTCGTCAACGACCCCTCGCTCTACCGCCGCAGCGACTCCTTGATGGTGCAGCTCAATGCACTCGTCGCCGACATCAAGGCGAATCCGGGACGCTACGTCAGGCTACGGATCTTCTAGTCAGTCGCGACGGAACACGCGCCCGCTCACAAACCCGAGCACAATCGCGCCGATCACCGCGAGCCCCGCGTGTTCCTTGATGAGCGCCCGGACATTGCGCGCCACCGTCCGTTTGCGATTGCCGCGCAGGAGCGCGGAGGTGTTCTCAAGGGTATCCGCGGTGTCATGCGCCACGGTCGTTACGCGATCTGCGCCAGCGTTGATCCGATCGGCGGCTGTTTCGAGGACGTCGGCGGTGGCATCGCGACCATTCCTGAATGCGGCAGCGGCTTTCTTCTGTGTGCGCGCGGCGGCGGCAGCGATGTCGTGGGTGTGGGTAAGGACGGCCATATGACCCTCCGGTGCAGGTGATCTTCCAACCCCTCACCGTCAAACTTGGTCGCGCCCGCGCCGTCCGCAGTCGGGGAAGGGGGCATAACGCACGCCCCGTCCGCCTACGTAGCGTTACGTCGTCACAAACATCCCGATAGCCGCAACCGTCATGACTGTTGCGGTGAGCCACCCAATCCCCCGGAGCAGCGGCGAGTTCACGCGCGCGCCCATCACCTCGCGGTTGCTGGTGAGCATTGTGACCAGCACAATCAGCGGCGGTGCGAGCACGCCGTTGAGGACGGCGGCGTAGAACAACATTTTGACCGCGTCAAAACCCGCCGCCGCGAGCGCGAGGCCGAGGAGCATGGCGAGCGTCACCACGAGGTAAAAACGGGGCGCCATCCTCGGACGGTCATCCAAACTGCCGCGCCACGACTCCGCTTCCGAAATCGCATAGGCCGCCGAACCTGCGAGGACCGGCACCGCGAGCATTCCGGTACCGATGATGCCGAGCGTGAAGAGTAAATAGGCGGCATTGCCCGCCACGGGGCGTAGCGCTTCGGCGGCGTCCTGCGCGGTGGCAATGTGGGCCGAACCGTGCGCGTTCACGGTTGCGGCGGACGTGAGCACAATGAAGTACATCACCACGCCGGAAAAGAGCATTCCCGTAAAGACATCGACGCGTGCCGCGCGGAGTTCCTCGTCGCTGGCGTGGTCGCGCTTCGTCGACGACCGCCTCCCGCGCGACTCCACCACTTCCACTTCCTGCGACGCCTGCCAGAAAAAGAGGTACGGGCTGATCGTCGTGCCGAGGATGCCGACAAACATTGCAAGAAACGAGCGCGACCACTCGATGTGCGGAATAAAGGTGGCGCGCAGCACGGCGCTCCAGTCCGGATGCGCCATGAAGGCGGCAATCACGTACACAAAGAGCACGAGCGTCAGCCATTTGAAGACGCGCGCGATTAAGCGGTACGAAGAAAAGACCAACACCGCCACCAGCACAACCGCGTACACGGGGGTCCAGACGGCGGCGCGAACTCCTGTGACCATCTCAGTAGCGGCCGCCATGCCGCCAAGGTCGGCGCCGATGTTGAACACATTCGCCACCACGAGCACGCCGCACGCGCTCCAGAGCACCCAGCGCGGGTAGTAGCGCCTGACGACGCCCGCCAAACCGCGACCACTCACGAGGCCCAGTCGCGCGCACATCAGTTGCACCGCGGCCATCAGCGGAAAAGCAAAGAGCGCGGTCCAGAGCGGCGCATAGCCAAAGGTTGCGCCCGCCACCGAGTACGTCGAAATGCCAGAGGGGTCATCGTCCGCAGCGCCCGTGATGAGCCCCGGGCCGAGGTCATGGAAGAACCGGTTTACGGCGCTCCGCTGCGGCGCCTCGCGGTCAGCGTTCGGCATTCGGTTCGGCGCGGCGTCGCGGCGGTGGTTTGACGGTGCACACCAACAACGTGTGCATGGAGCGGGAGGTACCGTATACCGGCACGGCCGTCATCGCGACCGCGAGTCCTGCTTTCCGGAGCAGCGTAGCAAAGGCGTGGTCGGCATCGGCCGACCAGTACGCCAAACGGCCGCCGGGGCGGAGCGCGGCGATCGCAGTTTGAATGCCGGCGGCTCGATACAGCTTCGCGTTGCCAGCGTTCGTGAGCGCGGCCGCGCCATTGTCCACGTCGAGCATGATGGCGTCGAATGTGGCGGGATGCTCGGCGAGCACTTTCGCGACGTCGGCGTGGCGCATCTCCACACGCGAATCGCGCAGGGCGTCGCCCGCGAGCGCGGTGTATTCAGGATGGCGGTTCCAGTCGATGACCGCACCGACGATTTCTGCAACCATCACGCGGGCGTCTGGTGCCAGCAATGCAAGCGCGGCCTTGAGCGTGAAGCCGAGCCCCAGTCCGCCAATGAGCACCTGAACGGCCGGTAGCTCCCGCAGCGGCGTGCACGCCATCTCCGCCAGCGCGTCCTCCGACTGGTGGCGTCGGGTGGACATCAACTCCACGCCGTTGACGCGCATCAGGTAGGCGCCGTCGTGTTCGAAGAGCGACAGCACCGTGCCGTCGGGCGCAGTGGCCTCGCCGAGCCGTCGGAAGGGCTTCATAGGCTGGAGTGGGTAAACATTCTCTCAGGAAAATAGTGCGTGGCACCACGCACAGTCGTAATTTGAGGGTCAGCGTATGGTTGGACCCCACTCCGCCCTTTCCGAGTAGTTATGGCCCTTTTGGGCATGCAGGATATTGGCATCGCCTTTGGCGGCCCCCCAGTTCTCGCGAACGCGCGCTTCGCCATCGAGCGCGGCGAGCGCGTCTGCCTGCTCGGCCGTAACGGGGCGGGGAAGAGCACGATCATGAAGTTGCTCGACGGATCGATGGTCCCCGACAGCGGCGAGATTGTGCGGCAGACCGGGGTGACCGTTGCACGACTGGAACAGGAAGTGCCAGACGACGTGCACGGCACCACGTTTGACGTGGTGGCCGCCGGGCTCGGCGACGCTGGGCAGTTGCTCGCGCGCTACCATCAGGCGAGCCACGACGTGGGCGCCAACGCTACCGACGCGGCGCTCCGCGAACTCGACCGGTTGCACCACGCCCTCGACGCCGCCAACGCCTGGGAAATGGCGTCGCGCGTGGACACCGTACTCGAGCACCTCGGACTCGACGCCGATCTCCCCTTTGCCTCCGCCTCAGGCGGGCGCAAAAGGCAGACACTGCTTGCGCGTGCCCTCGTGCGCCAGCCCGACATTCTGTTGCTCGACGAGCCCACCAACCATCTCGACGTGGATGCGGTGGAGTGGATGGAGCAGTTCCTGATTGATCGCGGCGTGACGCTCGTATTCGTCACGCACGATCGCGCCTTTTTGCGTCGCGTGGCGACGCGCATTGTGGAACTCGACCGCGGCCGCCTCGTGGACTGGGGCGCCGACTACGACACCTACCTGCAGCGCAAAGCGGCAGCGCTTGAAGTCGAAGCCAAAGAGTGGGCCGACTTTGACAAGAAGCTGGCGCAGGAAGAAGTGTGGATTCGCACTGGTATTCAAGCGCGCCGTACGCGCAACGAAGGGCGCGTGCGTTCGCTGGAGGCGCTCCGCGTGGAGCGCGGCGAGCGGCGCGAACGCACGGGCACCGTGCGACTCCAAGCGCAGGAAGCCGAACGGTCAGGGCGACTGGTGGTCGAAGCGCGCGGGGTGAACTTCGCTCGCGGAGATAAATCCATTGTCCGCGACTTCAGCACCACCATCACGCGTGGCGATCGCGTGGGGCTCATTGGCCCCAACGGCTCCGGCAAGACCACACTCCTCCGCCTCCTGCTCGGCGAACTCGCGCCGGACTCCGGTACCATTCGCACCGGTACCGGCCTCGAAGTGGCGTACTTCGATCAGCTGCGTGAGCAACTCGAGCCCGAGCGGAGCGTGTTCGATAACATCGCCGACGGCGCCGACTGGATTACCGTGGGCGGTGCGCAGAAACATGTACTGAGTTATCTGCAAGACTTTCTCTTTTCGCCGGATCGCTCGCGCACGCCGGTCAAGGCACTCTCCGGCGGCGAGCGCAACCGCCTGCTGCTGGCGCGCCTCTTCACGCGTTCGTTCAACATGCTCGTGCTCGACGAGCCGACCAACGACCTCGATATCGAAACGCTCGACCTCCTCGAAGAACTGCTCCTCGATTTTTCGGGCACGCTCATGGTCGTCAGTCACGATCGTGCGTTTCTCGATAACGTCGTGACGAGCACGCTGGTGTTTGAAGGTGGCGGACGCGTGGGCGAGTATGTGGGCGGCTACGCCGACTGGGTACGTCAGCGGGATGCCGCAGCGGCCGCGTTTGCCGCCGCCGCGCGCGTCAAGCGCGCCGCGCCGCCGCCCGCCGCAAAGTCTCCGAAAAAACGGAAGTTGTCATTCAAAGAATCGACAGAACTGGCTGCCCTTCCGGATTCTATTGACGCGCTCGAACTTCAGCGCGCCTCGGTGTATGCTTCGCTCGCCGACCCAGCGCTGCTCCGAGACGGCGCCGCCGTGGCAGAGGCGCGCACGCGTCTCACGTCACTGGAACGGCAGATCGCCGAGGCAACGGCGCGCTGGGAGGCGTTGGAGTTGCTCTCGACCGAAGGCTGATGCAACAAGGGAGTGCGGGTAGAAACCCAGAGCGACGGAGCGGCGCATGAAGCAAGCGATTCGAATGATCAAGCGAGCGGTGCCTCGGCCGATTCGGGACGCGGTCAAGCGACTCCTACACCGTCTCCGCCATCCGCCCATTGAACCGTACCTCAAGCATAAGAACGTCGAGGGCGTGGAGTTTGATTTCTGGATTGGCGATCGCGACGGCCGCGACTGGTACGATCTGCAGAGCACCGATCCGCACTGGCCGGAAATGCGGTTCCTGCGCGACCATGTCGTGGTGCCAGGGGACGTCGTGCTGGAGTGCGGCGGCCATCATGGCTGCACCGCCATCGTCCTCTCGCGGTGGGTGGGGGCGGCGGGCCGGGTCGTGACCTTTGAGCCGCTGCCGTCGAACGCGCGCATCATTGAACGCAATATGCGGCAGAACAACCTTGCCAACGTGACGCTCCAACAACAGGCGATCGGTGATGCCAATCGCACGATCACCATCAGTACCGAATCCAATGCGTCGGTGCTCAAGTCAGGACGTGGCGTCGCGGTTGACATGATCCGGCTGGATGACTTCGCGCACCTCGCCCCGACGTTCGTGAAAATTGATGTCGAGGGGTTCGAGCTCCAGGTGCTACAGGGCGCGCCAAAGATTTTGGCAACGTGCCCCAAACTGGCCATCGAAGTGCACACCGAGCAGTTGGCCCAGTACGGTGCGTCCGTACAGGCTTTGCTCGACGTGATTGGCGTCGAGCGATACCACGTGTGGGTTCAGTGGGACGACGACCAGGCGCCCGTGCCGTACGATGCTGCCGTCCCCATCGACAAGCGCGTGCACCTCTTTCTGCTGCCCATTATCGCCCCCGCATCGCCCGCGTGAGCGCGCGGTCCAGCGCATTCGCAAACGCCTGCTTCTCCTTGGCGCCATACGGCGCATGCCCGCCCGTCTCAACCCCTTGCCCGCGCAGCTCGTCCATGAAGTTGCGCACCGAGAGTCGCTCGCCGATGATCTCCGGCGTGTACTCCTCGCCGCGCGGATCAATCACCACCACACCCTTGGGCACAAGCAACGCCGCGAGCGGGATGTCGGCCGTGACGGCCACATCGCCAGCCTCGGCGTGCTCGGCGATATACCGGTCGGCTTCGTCGGCACCCGAGTCCACGCGCACGGCGGTGAGGTGCGTATAGCCCGGCGGCAGGGGCACCCGCTGGTTGGCCACAAAGACGGCATCGAGCTTGAGCCGGTCGGAGGCGCGGAAGCAGACCTCCTTCACCATCATGGGCGCGGCGTCGGCGTCAATCCAAAGTTTCATGGGCGCAAGCTGGCGCCGCGCGCGTCAGTAGGCAATCGTTCACGTTCATGACCACCCCACACGATCACTCCAGCAACCCGCTCCACGGCGTCACCCTTGAGCGTATGCTCACCGAGATGGTGGAGTGGTACGGCTGGGAGCGGATGGGGCGGCGCGTGAAGATCGCCTGCTTCACCACCGATCCTAGTGTGAGCTCGAGCCTCAAGTTCCTGCGCCGCACGCCCTGGGCGCGCGACAAAGTTGAGCAGCTGTATCTCGAGATGTACCACAAACGCAACAAGCCGAAGCCCTAGTCGATCGGCGGCCGTGCTCCATCGGCTGTGCCGTGACACGAGACCGGCGTTGCGGCAGACGAGAATCGTTATCCGAGTGCTGGCGGAGCAGGGAGGCGAATCACACTGATAATCACGCCGAGCACCGAGTAGTCGTCGCCGGGGCCGAGCTCGAGTTCAGCGCCGGCACCGGGGTTGTCCAGCACCAGCGTGGCGCCCCGACGTTCCATCGCGCGCGCGAGGACCGCGCCGCCGACGCGCACCGCCACCGCATCGCCCTCGCGCGCGCGCTGTGACGGGTGGACCATCACCAAATCATTTTCGCGAATGCCGAACGCGGGCGCGTCGCCCGGAAATACGCGCACGAGAAACACCTCGGCGGTCGGCATCATCGTGCGGTCGAGCGTCAGGTAGCCGTCGGGCAACAACTCGGCCGCGCCGGCCACCGGGCGCAGCACCGGCACCGGCGCAGTGCCGAGTCCGCCGGCGTAGCCCACCAGCGTCACCCCGCGTGAGCGTCCGGGTTCACGCGTGACATAGCCTTTGCGCTCAAGTGCACCAAGCAGATCCACGACGGACTTGGTGCTCGGAATGCGCAGCGCCTCGCCAATGTCCCGCACACTCGGCTGGAACGTGTGTTCCGCGAGATAGTCGAGCAGGAAGTGGTACACCTGCTGCTCAATAGGCGAGAGCGCAGCGCGAATCACGCGGCCGTCTGTCCGGCGAGATGCTGCTCGGCGGCCGCCAGTCGTGCGAGCGTCTGCTCGCGGCCAACAATCGGCAGCATGTCGTAAATGCTTGGGCTATTGCTCAGGCCGGTGAGCGCGACGCGAATAGGCGCCAGCAGCTTGGAGGCGCCCAGTCCTTTGGCTTCACCGAGTGCGGTGAGCGCCGCTTCGAGCGCCGCACGTTCCCACGTGCCGCAGGCGGCCAGCGTTTCGTGCGCGGCACTGAGCACCGCGCGTGCTTCCGCGGGATCCTTCCACGCTTTGGCAGCGGCTGCGGCGTCGTACGTCACGGTCTGCACGAGGAAGGGCTTCGCCATCTCGGCGATCTCTCCGAGGGTGCGGGCGCGGGCGCGCAGTAAGTCGATCAGGCTCAGGTACCACGCGTGCTTGGCCTCAAGCTCAGCGGCCGTGACGAGCCCCGTGGCCACCATCGATGGCAACACGCGCGCGGCAATGTCGTCGAGGGGAAGGCGAATAATGTGCTGGCCATTCATCCATTCGAGCTTTTTTGTGTCGAACACCGCCGCCTTTTTGAGCAAGCCGCTTTCGCTGAACAATTCGGTCATCTCCGTCATGGTCATGACTTCGCGATCGCCCCCAGGGCTCCAGCCCATAAGTGCGAGGAAGTTGCACATGGCTTCGGGGAGAATGCCGAGGTGTTGATAGTCGCCCACGGCGGTGGCGCCGTGGCGCTTGGAGAGCTTTTTGCCGTCGAGCCCGTGAATCATGGGGAAATGCGCGAACACGGGGAGCGCGGCCCCCAGCGCCTGATAGAGCAGAATCTGCTTGGGCGTGTTGGAAATGTGATCGTCGCCGCGCATCACGTGCGAGATGCGCATGAAGATGTCGTCGCTCACTACCGCCAAGTTGTAGATGGGGGTGCCGTCGGAACGGAGGATGACGAAGTCTTCGATGTCCTTGTTGGGGAACGCAATGTCCTCGTGCACCATGTCGTGCCAGCCGGTGCTACCTTCCGGAACACGAAAGCGAATGACGAATGGCGAGCCCGCGGCCACGCGCGCGGCAACATCATCCGCGCTCAGGCGGTCGCAACGGCGATCGTACTTAAAGGAATCTTTGCGAGCCTCGGCTTCTTTGCGCCGCTCGTCGAGTTCGGCGGCAGTGCAGAAGCAGCGGTAGGCGTGTCCGCTCTCCAGCATCGCGCGGGCATCGCGCTGATGCCGTTCGAGAAAAGGCTGCGATCCCTGGTAGACCACCTCTTCGTCCCACGCGAGCCCCAGCCAGCGCAGCCCTTCGAAAATGGCCGCGGTGGATTCCTCGGTGCTACGCGCTTTGTCGGTGTCTTCCACGCGGAGCAGGAAGACGCCTCCCAGCTGGCGGGCGAACAGCCAGTTGAAGAGCGCGGTGCGTGCGCCCCCCACGTGCAGATAGCCCGTAGGGGAGGGGGCAAAGCGGACGCGGACGGCGGAGGCAGTCATAGGGAGCAAAGATACCGGAAAAAAAGACGCGGGCCCACCGAAACTGTCGGCGGGCCCGCAGAACGGAGACGGAGGGATTCGAACCCTCGATACAGGTTGACCCCGTATAACGGTTTAGCAAACCGCCGCGTTCAGCCTCTCTGCCACGTCTCCTCTGGGCGCAAACGGCGCACAGAACAAGAAAGATGACCGGGTGCGGGGGGTGTGTAAAGCTCGCCGGCAGGGCGACTTGCAGGGCTCTAACAGCCGCTCGGAGGGCTCCCGCGAGGCATTACCTTGACGTCGCTTGTACCGGGCCACCATAATAAGGTATCCAAGTTACCGGTTACTTAGCTCTTGCTGGGATTACCAAAGAGAGCTAACAAATAGTTCGTTGTAGGCTATCCCCAGTTGGTCGATCGCTTCCCCCCCCAGGGATCTGAACCGACAGATGGAGCCGCAGACGCTGGCATCCGTTGCTTTGCCGACGACAGGATCGCGTTCGGCGGGACGGTCGCGTCCACCTCCGCCTCTACTAATGACTATCTAAGGCTCGTCACTGCGGCGGGATTTTTCGTAGTTGGCGCGGTTTGGTTTTCGGCAGTGCCGTTTAGCACGCATTTCGAAGCCGTTGCTGTTTGATACGTATTGCATGGTCGGAGCCATCGAGCAATCCCCCTTCTCGAAGGAGTCTGAACCCTATGTCCATTTTGCCCAGCGTGGACGCGGCCACGCTCGTGGAGCAGTTCTTAGAAAAAACGCGCGGCTTGTCGCACGTGGAGGCCGCCCGCATGTGGGGCGTGAACCCGAGCTACATCCGCCAACTGCGCCACGGCAAACGGGTTCAATGGTTGCATGCGTCGAACCGCGAGTCGCTCGTGGCCGCACTCGAGCGCCTCGATGTGGCGGAGAGTTCGGATGTCCGCGCGCAACTCGCGCGGTTTTCCCTCGACAGCCCAATCGCGAGTCGCCTCTTGCTTGCCGAGGCGCGCATTACGGAGCTGGCGCAGGCATTGGCCCGTCTTACGAACGCCCATCAAGACCAGTTCGATGACCTGGCGCGGGGCAATAGTTAGTCTTTCGGTGGTGTTCGGCCAGCGCGCTGGACGCGAAGAGGCGGCCAGTACCGGTGTGTGCGTCGACGCCGCCCCCCACGTAGCGGAGGATGACAGGCATGGCCACCTCAGGTAAAAGCGACGGGCTCCGGATCATCTTCTCGTTCTTTCTCGGGCTCATGCTGACGGCGTTTGTGGGCGTTGGGGTGTACACCTTTCACGCCCCGCCTGACCAATACGAAACGCAGCTCCGCGATCTTTCGCGACGCGAGCAAGCCCTTCGAGAGTCGCGGCCCGCCAGTGAGTTGCCGGCTTCTGACCGCGATCAAATCAAGGAGCTGAATCGCGAACGCGCCGCGCTCCTCGATAAAGCCTCAGAGGCACGCAAACCGTGGGTTCGCAGCACCAGCGTCATCTTGATGGTGTTCGCCACCATCCTGATGGCCGTTTCCCTCGTGCGCGCCGATCAACTCCCCGTGATCAGCAATGGGCTCCTGCTCGGCGGCGTGTTCACGATGCTCTACGGTGTGGGGTGGATCATCGGCTCCGATGACAGCTCGGTCGCCAGATTCCTCGTGATGGCGGGAGCGTTGGCGATCACGATGGCGCTTGGGTATGTCCGCTTCGTAAGGCGCGGGGCGGTAGAGGCGGCCTCGAGCGCTGCAGGCGGCTCGGGCGGAGCGGATAGCGCGGCCGGCGCGGGCGGCGCATCGGCTGAGTTGGAACGCCGCGTGAGCGAGCTTGAGGCTCGGCTGAATGAGGCCGCGCAGGCGATGGGGCCGCGGTAGGGGAAGCCGCCTCGGGGCTGACACCATAGTATTCCTTGATCCGTAAGGAATCTCGAATCTCAACCCCCGAGGCGAGTCTGTTGAACCCCGCGTCACAAATCGCTCTCATTATTGGCGGCTGTACGACGATCGTCGTTGTGACGAAGGCCGTCACAGAGGCTGTGGTTCGTATGCGGCAGTTGCAGCTCCCGTCGGAGCCGCTCGGCGTTGAGGCGCGCCTCGAACGCATCGAGGCCGCCGTGGAGGCCATCGCCATTGAGGTTGAGCGTGCTGGAGAATTGCAGCGATTCACCGCTCGCCTGGAGGCGGGGTCACCGCCGTCGAGCCGGTCGAACGACTGATGCGTGTTGCGCTCGCTCACCTCAGCCACTCTGAGTCCATGCTCTTCTCCCTTGGCACCTCGCGTCGTGTCGCCCTGTTGCTTGGCACGGCCCTCAGCTTCAGCACCGTTGCCTCGGCGCAATCCGTCGCTGACCGCGCCGACCACATGGTGCGCTCCCTCGAGCGCGCGCCGGCGCCGACGTCAACTGCGACCCCTGCGACCCCTGCGACCACTGCGGCCACAGCGGCCGCACACATGACCGTTGCCGAAGAAATGGCGCGACTGCATGTGACCGGCGCGAGCGTCGCCCTCGTGGTGGACGGCAAAGTGGCGTGGGTGCGTGCCTATGGGAGCAAAGAGGCAGGCAAGCCCGCGCCGGTCGACAGCACCACGCTCTTCTTGGCGGGTTCTATCTCCAAGCCTGTCTTTACGTCGGGGGCGATGGCGCTTGTGGACAAGGGCACGCTCTCGCTCGACGCAAACATCAACGACGCACTCAAGTCGTGGAAGCTTCCCGACAGTCGCTTTACCGAAAAAGAGAAGGTCACCTTACGGCGACTCCTCAGTCACTCTGCCGGACTCACCGTGTGGGGATTTCCCGGCTACGAAGTGGGGAAGCCGGTACCGACCGTGCCGCAGTTGCTCGACAGCGTGCCCCCGTCCAACACGGGCGCCGTACGCAACGACACCACGCCGGGCGCGCGCTGGCTCTATTCGGGCGGCGGCATCACCGTGGCGCAGCTCGCGGCCACCGACGCCACCGGTGAACCGTTTGTCGCGCTGATGCAGCGGTTAGTGCTTGCCCCAATGGGGATGAAGCGAAGCACCTACGAGAATCCGATCCCCGCCGCGCGCGCGTCGGAGACCGCCTCTGGGCACGAAAAGCCCGACACTGCCGTTGCGGGGCGGTGGCACGTGTATCCCGAGATGGCCGCCGCTGGGTTGTGGACCACGCCGAGTGATCTGGCGCGGTGGGGGATTGGGATGATGCGGTCGTATCGCGGCGAAAGCGGGGGCCTGCTCTCGAGCGCGATGGCGCGTGAGATGCTGCGGCCGCAGGTGCGGCTTCCCACCACCGGACCGCTCGCACGGCCAAACGTTGGGTGGTGGGGGCTCGGCGCTGAGGTTGGCGGGAGCGGCCGCGATTTCAATTTCTCACACGGCGGACGCGACGAAGGCTTCGTGGCGACGATGGTGTTCTACCCAGAGCGCAACGTGGGGCTCGTGGTGATGACCAACGCGACCAATAGTGCGTTTCTCAACGAGCTGACGCGTGCGTTTGTAGCCGAGTTCGTGAGATAGCAGGGGCCACCACCCGTCACGTTGCTTTCTGAGGTACCGAGCCTGTCCGAGTTCGCGCTGTATCTTCGCGTCGGCTTTCACCATATCGTCGCGCTCGGTGCCTGGGATCACATCCTGTTCGTCGCGGCGCTGACGGCGGCGTATGGACCGCGCAAGTGGAAACGAGTGGCGTGGCTCATCACCGGCTTCACCGTTGGCCACTCGATTACACTCGCGCTCGCCACGTTCGATGTAGTGCGCCCATCGGCCAAGCTGGTGGAGCCGCTCATCGCGCTGACGATTGTGGCCACCGCCGCATTCGCGGTGCGCAATCAGATCGTGGCGCCCGCGACCCGTGGGGAAGAGCGGACCGCGTGGCGCGGGCGCTTTGGCATTGCCTGCGGCTTTGGCCTCGTGCACGGATTGGGCTTTGCCTCTGGATTGCGCGCGATTCTCGGCGCTGAGCAATCGGTGACTGTTCCACTGCTCGGCTTCAATGTTGGGATTGAGGCGGGGCAACTGCTAATTGTGAGCGCCATCTTTGCCCTCGGTGTGGTGGCGCTTCGGTGGCTCGGGGTGTCGCGCCGCAGCTGGGTGCTCACGATTGGGATGGCCGCCGGCGCCGCGGGGCTGACGCTGCTCCTTACCCGCCTCGTAGCGATGGTGGGGGACTAGGCGGGGAGTAACCTCACTGAGTTGCGGGTCTCGGTGATATTGTTTGTGGATAGGATTTGGCGACGTTCGCATCCGCGTCGGCGTACCTCCCCCGCGACCGATGTGGCGCTCTCACGTAGCTTCGTTGACGACAACGGGAGATAGACGTGGACCAGTTAAAAAAGATTTCGGCCATTGCGCTGCTCGTGGTAGGTGCGGTGAATGCGCAGGCGCAACGCCCCGCGCCGCCGCCAGGACAGAACGGGCCGCAGTGGCTCAATGCGGACAGCTCCAAAAAGGTGAACCAGTCGAACTTCCGCGGCATGGAACAGTGGCCCACGCCGAACGAGTATCGCACCGGCAGCGGCGCACCTGGCCCCAAATATTGGCAACAGAAGGTGGACTACGTTATGCGCGCCGCGCTCGACACGGTGCGTCACGAGATTACCGGCCACGAGCGCGTGACCTATCACAACAACGCGCCCAACGAACTCGGCTATCTCTGGTTCCAACTCGACCAGAATGTGGAGCGGCAGGATTCGCGCGCCACACTCTCGGCGCGCGCGCTCCCCAAGGGAATCGCGCAGGTGTCGCCCGCCACGCTCAAGCTGCTCGGCTTTGGCGACACGGATGTGGCCGACCTCGGTATGCGCATCGTGAAAGTGCAGACGGTGGCGGCTGACGGTTCGCTGCACCCGGCGGCCTTCTATGTGAATGGCACGTCCATGCGCATTGATCTCCCCGCGCCGCTCGCGAGTGGGCATGCCGTGTCGCTCGAGGTGGACTGGGCGTACCGCGTTCCCGAGAATGGGCACAACACCCAGCGCAATGCGCGCGACAAAGTGAAGGACGGTTGGCTCTACGAGATTGCGCAGTGGTATCCCCGCGCCGCCGTGTACGACGACGTGAGCGGCTGGACCAACGACCAGTTCTACTCCCAGGGCGAGTTCTATCAGGAGTTCGGTGATTTTGATGTGACGGTCACGGTGCCGCACGATCACATCGTGCGCGCCACGGGTGTGTTGCAGAATCCGAATGACGCCCTTACGGCGGTGCAGCGCTCGCGCTTGGCGCAGGCGATGGCGGCCGACACGCCCGTGTTTATTGTGCGTCCGGAAGAAGTGGCCAAGGCCTCTGCGCGTCCGGCTGGGGCGGCGCCAATTTCTTGGCACTTCACCGCCAAGAATGTGCGCGACTTTGCCTGGGCGAGTTCGCGTACGTTTGTGTGGGACGCCATGGGCTTTCGCTACAAGCCAGGCGGCCGACTGATTGAACTGCACTCGGTGTATCCGCGCGACGCAATGCCGCTCTGGAACACATACAGCACCAAGGCCATCAAGCAGACGATGGTCACCTACGGTCGTATGACCATCGAATATCCGTATCCGGTGGCGAGCAACGTTCACGGTTCTGTGGGCGGCATGGAATATCCGATGATCGCGTTCTGTGGCGCGCGTCCGCGTCCGGACGGCACGTATGACGAATCGCTCAAGTATCGCTTGATCTCGGTGACCATTCACGAGGTGGGACACAACTGGTTCCCGATGATTCTTGCCAGCGACGAACGCCGCTGGGGATGGATGGACGAAGGGATGAACTCCTTCGTGCAGTACTACGCCGAACAGGACTGGGATCCCGCCTATCCCACGCGTCGCGGCCCGGCCAAGTTGATTGTGCCGTACATGCAGGACGCCAATCAAACATCGTTGATGACGGAGTCGGATCTCGTCTTTGCGAATTATGGCAATCAAGGGTACAGCAAGCCCGCCGCCACGCTCGTGATGCTCCGCGAGCAGGTGCTCGGACCCGCGGCCTTTGATCGCGGCTTCAAGGAATACGCCGAAAAGTGGGCGTTCAAGAAACCGCAGCCGGCCGATTTCTTCCGTACGATTGTGAACGGGGCGGGCGAGCATCTCAACTGGTTCTGGCGCGGCATGTTCTACACCACCTATGCCAACGATCAGGCCATTGCCGACGTGAACACGCAGAACGCCGCCGAGCTGGTGGGGAGCACGAGCAAGGGGAAGTTCTATCACCGCATTACGGTTGAGCAGCGGGGCGGGCTCGTGATGCCCATTCAACTCGGCATCACCTACGCCGACGGCACCAAGGGGAAGATCACCCTCCCCGCGGACGTGTGGCGGTATGACGAGAAGAGCTTCACCTATGGATTCTTCTCGGACAAGCCACTCCAGAAAGTGGTGGCCGATCCGGACGAAGTGCTGGCCGACGTGAACCGTCAGAACAACACGTGGACGGCGCCAGAGCGGAAGCCGTTGCCGTGAGACTGAACCAAGCACGCGCGTCGACAGTGGCGCGCGTGCGGCAGGTGCTCGCGACGCGAATGCGGCCGCAGGTGGCCGCATTCGCGGTCATGGGGCTGGGGGCGGTGACGCTCGCCGCTGCTGCGCCGACGGGGCGCTTAATGAATGATGCGCCGACGCTGACCGTGCGTCACAACACACACATTACGTCCACTCGACTCGTGCTCGACGGGCCAGTAGTGTTGGCGCGCGTGCGAATATTTCGCGATGACTTCGAAAAAGCGCTCAAGCGCAAGATCACCGACGACGCCACCTCGAAAGCAGCGATCGCGGCCTATATGGTGCCGCGCTTCGTGGTGCGCGCCGACGGTGTGGCACTCACCGGCGAGGTGATTGACGGCGGTGGTGACCTTGACGGCGATCAGCCGGTGTGGTGGGTGCTCATGCAGTGGAAGGCGAGCACGCCGGCGCGGAGCTTGGGGCTCAAAGTACAGCTCCTCTTCGACAGCTTTGACGATCAACAAAACCTGGTGATCGTCAATCGCGAGCCCAGTGGGGAGCGCCGGTCGCTGTACTTTCATGCGGGCGACCGGAGTGAGCAGCTGCTGAAGTTCTAGCTTACGGCGTCAGGTCAGCGCGGTACGAGAGCGCGAATTCAATAAACCGCGAGATGTCGATGATGCTCGCTGCCTTGAAACGCACCGTGTGTGAGTCCACCCGCTCCGTGCCTGGCATATACGCCATCATCTCGGCCGGCGTGTAGCTCTTGTAGCTGAGTTCCAACGCCCACGGCCCGCGTGCCGGAACTGGCTTGAAATCCTTCAAGCGTGTGATGGCCGCTTTGGCTTTTGCCCGGATGATCGCCTGCGATGCGTCAGGCGTCATCACCGCCGCCGCATGAAACGAAATCGGGCGCTTGACCACCGCACCCTCAGCGCTGCCGTATGCCGAGGTGAATTTCTGCAACTCGGCCACCGCCTGCTCGTCGCCGGAGATCATTACTACCGGCACGCCAAAGTAGCCAGCGATTGTGGCGTTGAGCCCCGACTCCGCCAACGCCTGATTGTTGAGCGAGACTTTGGAGAACGTGGCGCTGGAAATGGTGTGGGCGCGCACCCCAACGGCGTTGGTGGTCGCCGGGTGGTAGCCGATGAAGAAGGCGGCTGCGAAGGTCGAGTCGATCCCTTCCATCATCATGAGCGGACGCGGCGAGCCACGGATGATGGTGACGCCGGCTGGGAAGCGCTCAATGAGCAAGTTCTGCATGTTGCCGTGCGAGTCGGCCACCACAAACTCTGTGGCGCCCGCTTCGCGAGCCCCCGCGATGGCCGCGAGCGCTTCGGCGGTCATAAACTCGCGAAAGCGATTGTACTCAAAGCCGGTGGGGCCGAGTTGTTCGGCAGTCACCACCCCGCCAATGCCTTCCATATCAATGGAGATAAAGACTTTGACTGGGCGTTGGGCGGCGAGCGGCGCGACGGCCAGCGCGAGGAGGCAGAGCGCGGCGGTGATCGGCTTCAGCATCGAGATACTCTCGGAAAGGAGGGTGCATAATCGGCTGGTGGAAGTATGGTGCCGCATAGGCCATGGCGCTACACAGCGCACCGCGGCGGGCGAAACGGCGCAACGGGCGTCGCGGCCGAGCGGGCCATGCCGGCGCTCCATGAGCGGGCGTGACCCTTGCCATTGAGAGCGGCAGACTCTAGCGTATCGCCGCACGGTTGTGCTTCTGGCTGGCATTCTTCATGTGATATCACCCCGAGGGTTGTTATGCATCCTGCTCGGCTATTCTCCGCGCTCGTGCTGTTGAGTGCGCCGTCGTGGCTTCTCGGTCAGGGCGACGTCACGCTCATCCGCGGGGCCACGATTCACCCAGCGTCGGGTGCGCCCATCGTGAATGGGTCTATTCTCATTCGCGACGGAAAGATCGCCGCCATTGGGGCATCGGTGGCCGCGCCAGCCGGCGCACGTATTATCGAGGCCGCGGGGAAGGACGTCATCCCTGGGATGATCGACAATCACTCACACATTGGCGCGAAAGTTTCGGACCTCAATGACTCGCCGATGCTGATTGGCCCGCAGCATCGCTTTATTGACGCGCTCGACCTCGGCGACACCGACTTCAATGATGCGGTGAGTGGCGGCGTGACGACGATCGTCACTGGCCCCGGGAGCGGCGAAAATGTGAGCGGCATGGCTATTGTCATCAAGACCTTTGGCGACAAGCTCGACCAACGCCTCCTGCTCGAAAAAGGCGGCATGAAGTTCGCGATGGGCGCCAAGTCGCGTGACCGGTATCCCACCACCACGATGGGCGTGGCCGCCAATCTGCGTCAGTATTTGATTCGCACGCAGGAGTATATGGCCACGCAAAAGAAGTTCACCGACGAGGGCCAAAAGGGAGCACCGCCGGCTCGTGACCTTGGCTACGAGGCCATGACCGACGTCCTCACCAAAAAGACGTACGTGCGCGCGCACGTGCACGCCGCGACGGATGTGATGACGTTGCTGCGCCTCAAGGATGAGTTCGGCTTTGAGCTGACGCTGCATCATTCCACCGAGGCCTATAAGGTGGCTCCGGAGATCGCCAAGCGCGGCGTGTCGGCGGTGGTGCTTCCACTGGGCCCTCGCATTGGGGCGACCGATGATGCGATGGCTGGTCCGTATGTGCTTTGGAAGGCCGGTGTCAAAATCGCGATGCACACCGATGCGCCCGTGATCAATCAGAAATGGCTTCGCCTCTGCGCCGCGATCGCCATGCGCTACGGCATTCCAGAGGAAGAAGCGCTCAAGATGGTGACGCTCAACGCCGCGCAGATTGCGCGCGTGAGTGATCGCGTGGGCAGTTTGGAAGTCGGCAAGGATGCCGACATCGTGATCTTTGATGGCGCGTGGTACGAGCCACGCTCGCGTGTGGATGTGGTGGTGGGGAATGGCAAGGTGATCTTTGAACGCGCCAAGGAGGGGAACTAACATGACCCGCCAGACGATCACTTCCATGTTCGCGTCGTTGTTCGTGGCCGCGACGCTCGCGACGCAGCCGCTTGCCGCGCAGGAGAAGGTCATTGCCATTCGCGGCGGTACGGTGCTGCCCATTAGCGGCCCCGCTATTCCCAATGGGACGGTCATCATTCGCGGCGGAAAAATTGCCGCGGTTGGTGCGGATATTGCCATCCCGCAGGGCGCCGAGATTGTTGACGCAAAGGGGATGTACGTGATGCCGGGCGTGATTGACGCCGCATCGCAGATTGGCCTAGAGGCCAGCGACCAGAATGAAGCGAGCGATCCCATCACGCCGGCGCTGCGTGCCTTTGAGAGCTATAACCCGTACGGCACCTTCGGTGAAGGCAAGCCTGCGCCGCTGCGCAATAAGGAACTGCTCGCCGGCGGCGTGACCACGATGTACCTGAGTCCGGCCGACGCCACGCTCATTGGCGGGCAGGGATTCATTGTCAAGAACGCGGGCAACTCGCTCGACGCGCTTGTGGTGCGCAATCCGGCGTCGATGGACATGACGCTCGGCACGCCGCCAAAAACAGCGGCGCGCGCTCGCAACCGCGACCCGTACACGCGTATGGCCGAGGTGGCGCTCATTCGGCAGGCGCTCATCAAAGCGCAGGAGTATCAGCGTAACAAGCAGGCCAAGCCCGACCTGCCGCGCGACCTCGGCAACGAAGCGCTTGGTGCGATGCTCCGGCGCGAAATCCCGGCGCGCATTCAGGCGAACAACGCCACGGACATCCGCTCCGCGCTGCGGCTTGGCGAAGAGTTTGGCCTCGATGTGATTATTGACGGTGGCGCTATGGCGTACGAGTTCAGAACGGAACTCGCGGCGCGGCACATTCCGGTGATTCTCGGGCAGCTCTCAAATCCGTATGTGAGCAACGAGGAGATCCCCGACAAGACCGACTATCCGCCGGTGGACGAGCGGCTCGCGGGTCGACTGACCGCGGCCGGCGTCACGACCGCTATCGCGACGTTCTCGCGCGCCTTTGGTTCGCTCGCGCCGTCGGGGAGCGGGAAGTGGTTGCTCGTGGATGCCGCCATTGCGGCGGGCTATGGCATGTCGGAGGCCGACGTGCTCAAGGCGGTGACGATTGTTCCGGCCAAGATCCTCGGTATTGCCGACCGCGTTGGGACGCTCGAGGTCGGGAAGGATGCGGACGTCATCATTTTGAACGGGCCTCCGCTCAGCGTGAAGTCATGGGTGCAGCGGACGTATGTGAATGGGGAGTTGGTGCACAAGAAGTGATGTGAGCCTCGGAAATGCCAAAGCCCCACGACTGGTGTCGTGGGGCTTTGTTGTTGGAGGGCCTTACAGCATCCGCTCCGAAACCCTAGCCGGTTACTTTCACGCGTCGAGAGGGCGTGGTGTGTGCGGTGCCGCTGGCCTCGGCGCTTGCCGCTCGCGCATGCGGCCGCTTCACGAACACATGCCCTTTCACGCCGAGCGGCGGACCCCAGTGGACGGCGCCGTCGTCGCCGAGGCCCTGGTCGAGCGTCACGAAGAACTCCTGACTCAACGCGAACGTCGATCGCGCGTGTGTCGCGCCGCGCAGCGTCGACGGGCAGCGTTCCTGCATACCGGCCGAACCGCGGAACGTGGAATCCGAGGCACGCTCCCACGACGCGTCACACCCCGCCTCACGGTTGAAATCGCCAAGCGAGAGCGGCGTCGCTCCAGCGAAGCCCACGAGTGATCGCGCGTCCCGCGGGCGATAGAGTTCGTTGATGATCGTGCCGTTCCGCCGCCGCAGCACGATGACGCGCTGCCGATAGGGTTCGCGCTCCTGCCCCTCGAGCGCTTGCTCCAGGTAAAAGGCGAACGCATCCGGATCCGGTGCCGTCAGGGCGACGGGCGTGACCGTGAGCACCGCGCGCACATGCTGGTACGTCGCGCTGCTCGACTCGTCGGCGGACGCTTGTGCGAACGTGTCGTAGGTGCCGGGGAGCCAGGCGGCGATCGTGGCGAGTTCGGCGTCGGGCGCGGCCCGCAGCGCGAGACACAGCGCGAGGCATAGCGCTGCGGCGACGATGCGTGGTACGGTGCCCAAGGTCATGCGATCCTCCGTTTCCAAGCCGCGACAGCAAAGCGCCTCCACCAACGAATCATACGGTGCGGGCCCCTTCGATGCAGGAGTGGCGATCACGGTGGGAGAGAGACAACGGGTGCGGAACGCCCGCACGGTGCGCGGACACTTTGTCCCTTGTCCTGCCGCGGGAAAGGGCGATGTTTCAGAGAGTAATTCGCGTCGCGAACTGCTGGTCCTTCAAGCGGCGCTCCTCGTTCGACACTGTCGGCTGGATTTGGTTGCCCCGACAGTCGGCCCTCACGTGCTGGCACGCATGCGGTGATCCCCATGCGTACGTCCCGCGCCTCCGCTTGTGTCCCTCAGCGGTCCGCGCTGCCCGAGAACCGTTCGTATCAACGAGCAATGGCGCAACAAGTCGAGATCACGCACCAACTCTCCCCAGAAGGCGTCGCGCAGTTCCAGTCACTGCGTGATGACGCGGTGCGCGCTGTTGCCGCACGCTTCCACGCCACGTACGCGGCCGAGTACGAGCGATTTGGTGCGCGCGGACGCGAGGCGACGCGCGAGGACCTGCAGTTTCACCTCGAGTTCCTGCGGCCGGTGCTGGAGTTCGGGTTCCTGCAGTCGATGGTCGATTACCTGCGCTGGACCCACGGCGTGCTCGCGGCACGCTCGGTGCCAGTCGCGCATCTCTCGCTCTCCATCGAATGGCTCGCCGAGTACTTCGCCGAGCACATGGACGTGGCGCACGGGGCCATCGTGGCCGGTGCGCTTCGGTCGGCGCGCGCCGCGTATCTTGCGGCGGGAACGACGCCCACTGCCACAGAGGTGTTAGACCAGTCGTGGCCGGAGGCGGTTCCGTTCCATAACGCCTTGTTGGCCGGCAACCAGCGCGACGCGAGGGCCGTGATGAACGGGTGCATGGACCGCGGCGCGACGCTCATCGAGGTCGAACGCCACCTGATGCAGCCCGCGCTCTACCGTATCGGCGAGGGCTGGCACGCGAACGTCGTGTCGGTGGCACAAGAGCACCTCGCCACGGCAATCGTGCAGTCGTTGATGGCCGCCGGCCTGTCGCGGTCAATGCCGGCGGACGACAATGATCGGCGCGTGTTGCTCGCATGCGTAGCCGGGAACCATCACAGCGTGGGTCTGCAGATGGTGTCGGACGCCTTCCATCTCTCCGGTTGGCACGTGCAGTTCCTTGGCGCGAACGTGCCCGAGAGGGCGCTCCTCCAGCAGGTCATCGCCTTCAAACCGGATCTCGTCGGCATGTCCGTGACGTTGGAGTCGCAGCTCCCTGCATTGAAGCGCTTCCTTGCGCTACTCACCGAACGCCTCGGCGACGCGCGGCCCCCGGTGATGATCGGCGGAATGGCCATCAATACGGTCGGAGCTGCAGTGCTGCGACAAGTCGGGGCGGACGCCACCGCGGTTGATGCGAGCGCGGTGGTCGGCGCCGCGACGGCTCTGGTCGACGGAGTCGCAACATGACGCGCCTCTCCGCGCGGGACACAACGGAAGGATTCGAAGCACTGGAAGCAGTCGAAGCACTGGCGGCGCTGGAAGCCGTCTGCGCGGCAACCGTGGATGAGCACGGCGCGCTGGTGTGGACCAATGCCGGCTTTCGCCGACTTTTTGAAACGCACGACCCGATGCCGATTGGTGCGCTGGTGGCTGGGTATTTTATCGAGCCGACCTTTGCGGCGCTAACGTGTGCCGCCGCCGAAGGGCAGGGCTATCGCGGGCTGATGACGATCGGTCATCCCGACGGCCACGCACGCTCCCTGCGGGCGCATGCGTGGCGGGAGGGGACGCAGGTGCAGTTGCTCGCCGAGTTCGATATTGCCGAACTCGAGCGGATCAACGAAACGGCCTTTGGGCTGCAACGCGAGAGCGCGATCGCGCACGTGAGCCTTTTGCAGAGTAGCCAGCGCCTGCAGCGGCTGCACAACGGACTGGTGGAGAAGCATAGCGCCCTCGTGGCGAGCGACGCACGCCACCGGCTGCTGTTTGAGGAAATGCAGGAAGGGTGCTCCATCAACGAGATCATCACGGACGCGGATGGCCAGGTCGTCGATTTTCGCGTGCTCGAGGCCAACGCGGCCTACGAGCGCCACGTGGGCGTCAAGCCGGAACGCGTGATCGGGAGAACGATCCGCGAAGTCTTTCCGGATGCGGACGTGCGGCAGATCGCCCGCATGGCGTCGGTGGTGGAGACCGGCGAACCGCAGAGCTGGGAGTACTTCTCGCCGACCATCAACCGGCACCTGCGCGTGCGCGCGTTCCGTGGGCTGCCCCGGCAGTTCGTGGTGATGTACGAGGACATCACCGAGCGCATGGCAGAAGTGGCGGCGCTCGCCGCGGCGCGCGCAGCGGCCGACGCCGCCAACGCCGCGAAGACCGTCTTCTTGCGCAACATGAGCCACGAGATCCGCACGCCGCTGAACGGGATCCTTGGGTTCACGCAACTGCTGCAGGAGGAGGTGCTCTCGCCGGAGGTGGCGGAATCCGTGGAGGCCATCGCGACGTCGGGCACCGTGTTGGGGCAGCTCATCGACGACCTGCTCGACATGGCGAAGATCGAGGCCGACCGCGTGGACATCGAACGGTCCGCGTTCAACCTGCGCGCGTGTATTTCCGACGCCGCACGGATCATCCGTCCGCGTGCCGAGGACAAGATGCTCTCGCTGAAGCTGACGGTGGCGAGCGAGGTGCCGGCGGAGCTCATCGGCGACGGGCATCGCATCACGCAGATCGTGCTCAACCTCGTCGGCAACGCGGTCAAGTTCACGGAGCGCGGCGGCGTCACGGTCTCGGTGAACGTGCACGAGCGCGACGGAAGCACGATAATGATCGAGATTCTTGTGGCAGACACGGGGATCGGTATGTCTGCCTCGGCGATGCTCGAGGTCTTTGAGCCGTTCACGCAGGCCGAGCACAGCATCACGCGCCGGTTTGGCGGCACCGGGTTGGGGCTCACGATCTGCCGCCAGCTCACCAATCTGATGGGTGGCAGCGTCACGGCCGACAGCGTGGAGGGGGTGGGCAGCACCTTCCGCGTGCTGCTGCCGCTGGAGATGAGCGAGGCCGATGTGACCAGCATCGACGCGGCGCAACGGGTTTCGCAGACGCTCCACTGGTCCGGCGCGCCGCTGACGGTGCTGCTCGTGGAGGATCACCGCATCAACCAGGCGTTAGGGCGCGCGCTGTTGCAAAAACTGGGTCACACGGTGAAAATAGCCGCCGATGGCGCAGAGGCGCTGCAACGGCTCTTGGAGGATGCCTTTGACCTCGTGCTGATGGACATCCAGATGCCGGTGATGGACGGTCAGGCCGCGCTGAAGGTCCTGCGCGCCCGTGAGGCCGTGACCGGGGCGCACACGCGCGTGATCGCGCTCACCGCGTTCGCCATGCAGGACGACGCCGAGCGATTCCTCGCGGCCGGCTTCGACGGCTATGTGAGCAAGCCGCTGCACGTCAAGTTCTTTGCTCTGCCCCCCCCCCCCCCCCCAACGCCCCCCGCTGATCCTCGTGGTGGATGACGAGGAGCTGAACGTCCGGCTGATTGTCCTCGCCCTCAAGGATCAGTATACGATCCTGACCGCCACCAACGGGCTCGACGCCCTGCGCATCATGAAAGAGCAACTGCCGGATTTGGTGTTGCTCGATTTCATGTTGCCAGACATCGACGGACTCGAAGTGTCCCGACAAGCTCGCGCTGACCCAACCCTCGTAGACATTCCCATCGTCTTCGTGACGGTCGTGGCGGACTCCGCACGGCAGACGGCCGCGTTGCAGATGAGCGCCGTCGACTACGTGATAAAGCCCTTCAACCTCACGCATCTGCGGCTCCGCGTGCGCAATCAGCTGGAGATCAAGCTGCAGCGGGACACGATTCGCGCCCTGAACGGCGACCTGGAATCGCGCAACGCGGAGTTGCAGCGCACGCTGGCTCGGGTGCTCGAACAGGAAGCCATCATCGTTTCGATGGCGCTCGCGTCTGTATCAGGCGCGAAGAAGGGCCCGAGCACACCCAGCGGTACGCCTGACGCGAGCACAGTCTGATACGGTAATAACGACATCGTGCTGTGTACTCTGAAGACGGCTGGTTCCACGGAGGGAGTGGGACTCGAACCCACATGTCCTTTCGGACGGCGGTTTTCAAGACCGCTGCCTTAGCCAATTCGGCGCATCCCTCCCCAAGACACCGAAACCTCACGGGCGCGGCCTAGTGGCGCAAGGTTTGTGCGGGTGTCTAGATTCAAAATACGTTCAGCTGCACCCTCGTGCCGATCGAACGAACTCTACTGCACCGACGGAGCACGCCCCCATGTCGCAAGTTCCCCAGGACGCCGAGTCGGCCATTGAGCTGCTCAAGAGCGTCGGCGGTGATGAAATGGTCGCGATGATGATGCAGACCTTCATCCAGTTTGCCGAGGAACGGCTTGCCAAGCTCAATGAGGAGCGCGAGAGCGGCAACGTCAGCGAGGTGGCCAGCATTGCGCACGCCCTCAAGTCCAGCGCCCGCCAACTCGGCGCGCACTCTATGGGCGAGGCCTGTGCCGTGGTCGAGCACGCCGGCAAAACAGGGGATAACGACGGCGCGCTGAATGGCGTGGCCGCCATTCAGCGCGAATATGCCGTGGCCAAGACCTGGATGCAGGCCTTGGCGACTGGAGCCTAGCCCTACGGCTTTGGCTTGACGGGCACGGTCGTCTTCTTGGCCGAGTCGCTCGGAATCACTGGCGCCGGCTCCGCTGACTCCGGACCAAACAACTCGCGATCGAGCTGCGTGGCACGCGCCACGGCTCGTGCCTGTTTCATCATCGCCGCCGATTCGGTGGCGTTCCCCTGCAACCGGTACGCCTCCGAGAGCAGGTACGCGGTGGACACGTACAGGTAGGGAATCCCCACCGACGGGCGGTCCACCCACTCGTTCTTGCGGATCAGCGACGCCGGCGCACGGAGTTCCTTCACAAGCGCGCCGGTGCGAGTGACGTCCACCCAGCCTTCGGGCGATACTTTCATCACGTCCGCGCCGGCCACGACGCTGTCGCGCATCAGCTTGCGCGCGAGCCCCTGCGTGACGAGATAGTTCGAGAGCCCGAGCTCCGAGCCATACGAGCCAGACGTACGGCTGAAGTACACCGTCCGCTTGGCGTCCTTGATCATCTGGAGCACAAAAATGTCGGCACGCGCGAGGAATCGTGGCTGCACCACCGCGTGGATGTTCCCCACCTGGAACATTTGTGGCTCACGAATTTCCTGGCCGAGCGGTACAGCGTCGGCCTGATCCATCGTGATTTCCATCGGCGAGCCGGTGGGCTTGATCCACTTCTGTCCGCGATACACCGCAGGCCCCTTGGCCTCGTCATAATCGTATACGGGACGGCGAATCATCTGCCGCGTGTACCAATCGGTGTTGAGCAGCGAGGTGTTGGCAATGAGCACGTCCTTGCGCACGCCGAGCACTTCCTGAGCATACCAGAGCGGGAAGGTGTCGTTGTCGCCCACCGTCACGAGAATGCCGTACGGCTCAACGGAGTTAAGCATGTCAATGGCAAAATCAGCGGTGTCGGTTTGCCCACGGCGCGTGGACGACTGCCAGTTGGCAAACAGTGGCACAAAGGCCAGCACCAGCACCGGCGCGGTCAGCGCCCAGGCGCGATTCGTTGGCAGTTCAATCGTCTCGCGGCCGAGGACGTGCTTCTCGCGACCAATGATCGCGGCCAGCGATTCCCATACATAGATGAGGCCGAGCGAGGCCCACACGCTCCACGCCGAGAAACTCCACAAATAGAAGTAATCTCGATCGCGCACTTCTCGGTTCACGGTGTCGCCGAGTTCCGGGTCCTGACTCGCGCCGTACTTAAAGTTCAGATAGTAGATGAGGCCGAGCGTGAGCGTGAACATGAGCGGCCCAAAGAACGCAAAGCTGCGTGGGTCTCGCTTCCAGTGCACCCACCCGCCGAGCAGGCCGAGCACGAGGAACACCGACGCCAGCGCCAATTGGAGCGCCACATGCTCGCCGTGGGCGTCACGCACCCACTGCCACTTGAAGTAGAGCCACCACATGCCGATCTGCGCGCTCAACGGTGCCTGACGCTCGCTCAACTCGGGCTTGCCGTACTGGCCGCGGTTGAAGTTGTACATGAACGCGTCGTAGGTGCCCTTCGAGAACGTGCAGTTGACGTTGAGCCCCGCGCGGCAGGCCGTCGGTTCGCCTTCGTTCACGGCGGGGAAGTGCGCGGCGCGAATGGGCTGCGTGGCAAAGCTCGAGCCGCCCACGAACATCGCGGCGGCGCACGCCAGCAACAGCTGCCAGCGGAGAATCCATTTGGGACGACGAATCAGCACGGCGAGGCCTACGGCGGGCATCGCAAGAATGCCGGCCATGTGCACCGCGTAGCCGAGTCCAAGGATGTAGGCAATGAGTACCAACGTGCGGTCGGCCTTGGGGCCGTCCGGATCGTCGCACCAGCGCACCGTGAGCCATGCAATGATCGCGAGCCCAGCGAGCGACACCGTGTACACCTTCTCATTCACCACCGACTGCGACCACACGGTAAACGCGGTGCCGCCAATCAGCGCGGCCAACGCGCCGCCGGCAATGCGCTGCCAGCGCTGCGTGAACCAGCCCACGAGCACGCGCTCTGTGATGAGGAACCACATCCCTGCGCTCACAGCACTGGAGAGCGCGGCAAGGAGGTTCACGCGCATCGCGATCGTAGGAGCGATGGGCAACAGCGTGAACACACGCCCGAGCAGCACGAAGAACGGATTCCCCGGCGGATGCGGAATGCCGAGCACGTAGGCGGCGGAGATGTACTCGCTCGTGTCCCACATCGCCGTTTCGGGCGAGAGGGTGAGGATGTACAGGATCATCACCATCCCCGCCGCGATGGCTGCGGCGAGATAGGACGGGCGATAGTCGAGTTCCGTGCGGGCCGATGTCGTCATTAGATCTGAATTCCGGAGGAGCGATAACGAGGATAACCCTGAAATCTCATCGGAGGTCACCGAGAGGGGAAGCTCCAGCGCCTGCTCCAGGGCGCCCTCCCAGCGGCGCCCCTCGGCTGGCCCTGGGGGGCGGACTAGTGCCGGAAGGTGCGCCGGCCGGTAAAGATCATGGCAATGCCGTGTTCGTTGGCCGCGGCAATGACGTCGGCGTCACGCACCGAGCCACCGGGCTGCACGATGGCCGTGACCCCAGCTGCGGCGGCTTGGTCGATGCCGTCGCGGAAGGGGAAGAAGGCGTCCGAACCGAGCGAGGAGCCCGCGGTGGTGTGGCTGGCGGCGGTGGCCTTGTGCGCCGCAAGGAACGCGGCGTCCACGCGCGACATCTGCCCGGCGCCAATGCCAATAGTCGCGCCGTCGCGGGCAAGCACGATGGCATTCGACTTCACGCTCGCCACCGCACGCCACGCAAACAGGAGATCCTTGTATTCGGCAGCCGTCGGTTTGCGCTCCGATACCACCTGCCAGTCGGCGTCGTCGAGGCGGGCGCTGGCGCGCTCCTGCACCAGCACGCCGCCGCGCACGGTCTTGAGGTCAAACGAGCCCGCGGGCACCGTGGCCGTACCTTCGAGCACGCGCAAATTCTTTTTCTCAAGCAGAATGGCGAGCGCATCGGGCTCGAACTTGGGTGCCACCACGCACTCCACAAAGAGCGAGGCTACGGCCTTTGCGGCTTCCACGTCCACCGGCACCGTAAACGCAATCACCGAGCCGAAGGCGCTGGTGGGATCGCAGGCGAGCGCCTTCTTGTAGGCTTCCACCGCAGAACTTCCCGTGGCAAGGCCGCACGGGGTGGTGTGCTTGACGATCGCGCAGGCCGTTTCGCCTGCAAACGGATCGGAGGCGAGCAGCGCGCCTTCGAGGTCGAGAAAATTATTGAACGAAAGTTCCTTGCCACCAAGCTGACGCAGGGCGCCGAGTCCGGCGCCCGGTTCGTCAACATAGAACGCGGCATTCTGGCCGGGGTTCTCGCCATACCGCAGCGACTGCTGGTGTTCGAGCGCAATCGTGAGACGCTCGGGGAACCGGTCGCCGCGCTGTGCGGCAAACCAGCGTGCAATCGCGGCGTCGTACGACGCCGTGTGTTCAAAGACCTTGGCGGCGAGGGCTCGGCGCAGATCGCCGGCATCAGCGCTCGTCGCGCCGGCGGTGATGGAGGCAAGCACGCGCTCGTAATCCGCGGGGTCCACCACGGTGTAGACGCTATCAAAGTTCTTGGCCGCCGAGCGAATCATCGATGGTCCGCCAATGTCGATCTGTTCAATCACTTCGTGCGGTGCCACGCCAGCTCGGCGCGCGGTGGCGCGGAACGGATAGAGGTTCACGCAGACGAGATCGATAGGCTGAATGCCGTGGGCCGCGATTGCGGCCATGTGTTCGGGCAAATCGCGTCGCGCGAGCAGGCCACCATGCACGGCGGGGTGGAGCGTCTTCACGCGCCCGTCGAGCATCTCGGGGAACTGCGTCACGGCGCTCACGTCGGCGCACGGAATGCCGGCGTCGCGAATCGCCTTGGCGGTGCCGCCAGTGGAGAGTAGCTCCCAGCCGAGCGTGTGCAGAGCCGAAGCGAAGTCGGTGAGGCCGGTTTTGTCGGAAACGGAGAGCAGGGCGCGTGGCATGGGGCGTTCGCGAGGATGGAGTGAGCTAGGACGCGCGCTTGGCGCGTTGTTCTACAAAGGAAAGCAAGGTGCGCGGATACAGTTCATGCTCGGCGGCCAGGACGCGCGCGCCGAGTGATTGGGCGGTGTCGCCAGGGAGCACCGGGACGTGCGCCTGCGCGAGAATGGCGCCGCGGTCGTATTCGTCGGTGACGAGATGCACGGTGGCGCCGGATTCGGTGTCACCGGCGGCGAGCACGGCTTCGTGCACGTGGTGGCCATACATACCAGCGCCGCCAAACTTCGGGAGCAGCGCTGGGTGAATGTTGAGGATGGCGCCACTCCAACGACGCACGACTTCGGCGGGCACGAGTTTGAGATAGCCGGCCAGTACGACGACGTCCACGCGATGTTCGAGCAAGAGCGCTTCGAGCGCCGCGCCGTCGGACGGTTTGGCAATAACGGCCGTGGCAATGTGCCGTTGCCGCGCGCGTTCGAGCGCAAAGGCTTGCGCGCGGTTGCTGGCGACGAGCACGACCTGCGCGGGCGGCGCACTGCGTGAGGCAAGCGTTTGTAGGATGGACTCGAGGTTCGAGCCACTCCCCGAGGCGAGCACCGCGAGGCGCATCATACGTGCAGGATCATGTGCACGGCGTCGGTGAGCGTCGCGGCTACTTCCAGTTGCTCGCGTGCTTTGGCGAGGTCGTCGGGCGGCGTGGCGGCGTTGGGTACGAGAATGCCGCGCCCGCCAAAGTGCAGCGCGGGCGCAATGTCGCGCCAACGATCACCCACCCAAACGGAATCCTTGAGACTTACGGCGAGCTCGAGCGCGGCCTGCGTGTAGAGGGCCGTGCCTGGCTTGCGGCATTCGCACGGACCGCCGAAATCGGGGTGATGCGGGCAGAAGTAGTGGCCGTCAAGAAAAGCGCCGCGTTCGGCGAGCAGATCGTCGAGGCGCGCCTGCACCGCGCGATAATCAGCTTCGGTGAGCAGTCCGCGGGCGATGCCGGACTGATTCGTGACGATGATGCTGGCCCACATCGCGTAGTTGAGGCGACGCACCGCGTTGGCGGCGCTGTTCACCAGCTCCACTTGCTCGGGCGCTTTGATATAGCCCACATCCTGAATGAGCGTTCCGTCGCGGTCCAGAAAGACCGCGGCGCGCGCTTCGCGAATGTTTGACAAGTGGTCTCCTGTGACCGCGAGTTGGGCTCGTGCGAGCACGCCAGAATGCGGGTTATGCGTCATGGGGCAGCAACCGGCCGCGCGTCACCGGTCGCGTGCTGCGTGGATGCGTGCTGCGTGGATGCGTGCTGCGTGGATGCGTGCTGCGTGGACGCATCGAGGAGGCGCGCGGAAAGTCGCGCGTCGTCGTGGGGTGCAACGGCTCGCAGGTCGAGGAGCAGGCGTCCGTCGGCCACGCGTCCAACAATGGGCATCGCATGGTCACGCAATGCCGGCTCTAGCGCCGCGTCGGCCGCAATGGCGTACGAGGGAATGCGCGCGGTAGGGAAGGCGCCCCCGCCAACGGTTGCGTCGGTGGCCACGACTTCCACGTTCAGGTGACCGCCGCGCAGCTGTGCGGCCAGTGCCTCTGCGCGCGCTTTCAGTCCGTCGGCCGGTGCGGTGAGCATGGAGAGCGCGGGGATCTCACGTACGGCCCGCGCCGGATCACGATACAGCGCGAGTGTGGCGTGGAGTGCGGCGAGGGTGAGCTTGTCTACCCGTAGCGCACGCGCCAGCGGGTTCTGACGCAGCGCCCCAATGTGCGCCTTGCTCCCGAGCATGATGCCGGCCTGCGGGCCTCCGAGGAGTTTGTCGCCGCTCATCATGACCAACGAAGCACCGGCACGCACCGCGTCGCGCGCAGTTGGCTCGCCCTGCAGTCCCCATGGGGCGAGGTCGAGCATGAGCCCGCTGCCGAAATCGTACAGCAGCGGCACTCCGCCCTCAGCGGCCACCGGCGCGAGGTCGCGCACGCTCACTGACGCCACAAACCCTTCGAGCGCGAAGTTGCTGCGGTGCACACTGACGATGGCGCCCGTGGTCGCGGAGAGGGCGCGCCGATAGTCGTCGGCATGGGTGCGATTGGTGGTGCCCACTTCCACGAGTCGCGCACCACTGCGCGTCATAATGTCGGGTACGCGGAAGCTACCGCCGATCTCGACCAACTCCCCGCGCGAAATGATCGCGTCGCGGCCATCGGCGAAGGTGTTGAGCGCGAGCACCAGCGCTGCGGCGCAGTTGTTCACGACGAGCGCATCTTCGGCGCCAGTGAGTTCGGCGAGGAGCGCCGCGCAGTGCACGTGGCGCGAGCCGCGAGCGCCGGTGGTGGCGTCGTATTCGAGCGTGGAGAATCCGCCGGCCACCTCGCGAATGGCGTCGAGTGCGACCTCCGCGAGCGGGGCGCGTCCCAGGTTGGTGTGGAGTACGACGCCGGTCGCGTTGATGGCGCGCCGGAGCGTCGAGCGTTCGCGCCGCGTCACATGGGCGCGCACGGCGGCACACCACCCCGCCGCATCTACTGGCGCGGCCGCGGGTTCTCGGCGCGCCGCCTCAATGGCATCGCGCGCGGCGTCGGTGACGAGTGAACGCGGGGCGTCGCGGAGCAGGGCCTGCACTCCCTCATACTCGAGGAGAGTGCCCACCGCCGGCAATGCGCGACGCGGATCGGTCACGGTGTGTGCGACTCCGGTGGTTTTCCGGCGATGGGCGTCACGGGAGGCTTTTTGGCGGCAAGTGAATCGGCAACGGCTTTCTTGAGCGCAGTGCTGTCGACTGCCGGTTTTTTTACCGCGCTGCTGTCTGTCGTTGCCTTCTTCACCGCGGTGCTGTCGGCACTCGGCTTTTTTGCGGGCAATGAATCTGCTGCGGTTTTCTTTGTGACGGATGGCGTCGACGTCGCCGACGGTGCAGCGCCCGGCTTTGCGCCTGGGGCGCCGGCGCGTTTCGTCGTGTCCTTGGGTGCCGGCTTGGGGCGGTACACCATCTTGCTATCGGTTTTTCGCACGGCGCCGTCGAGCGCGATGGCACCGGTGAGATGCACACGTACAGTGTCGCCAATCTTGAGTGGCGCGACGAGTTGCAGCACGTAGTCGGACACTGGGGCGGCGCGGGCGGGTTTCGGCGCGGGTTCGCGTTTGACCGTGTCGCGCGACGCTTTCACGGCATCAATCTGCGCCTGCGCAATGGAGTCGCGTACCGCCACCGCTCGCACAGAATCCGCCTTGGCTCGCGCCGTGCGGGTGGCCTTCGTGGTGTCGGCCTTGGCGAGCGAGTCGTCGCGTTCTTTTTTGGCGATCACTGCGAGCGAATCAAAACGTGAGGACGCATAAAGCGCGCGAATCGCGCGTACCGACGAGTCTTTGTTCAGCAAGACGAACTGCGACACCGCGAGCGGCGACGCCGGGTTGATCGGTCGGTCGAACTTGATGCGGAGCGCCGTGGAATCCACCAACGCGATGTCCGACATCTTGGGCGGAATCGAGTCGTGCGAAAACACATAGAAGTCGCGGCGCGCCGAATCGGTGAGCGTCAGCGTCACCGTGTCCCACGGTTCGTTGCGATCCTTCTGCCGATTGCGATTCTGGTCGAAATAGGCGCGCACCCGCAGCTCTGCCGACGGCGGCGTTTGCGCGAGCGCAAAACGACCGAGCGAATCGGAGGCGGTGAGCCACACGAGTGTGGTGTCGGTGCCGAGCATTGCCTCAATGCGAGCGCCGGCAATCACCTTTTGGCCAATCCAGTCGAACACCACGCCGCGCACCACGCCACGGGGAATTGAATCGCCGGTGGAGAATACCGTGAACAGCGCCTTCTTGATGTCGTTGTTGCTCAGGTCCGAGAGCCCAGGGAGCAGCGTGACGGTGTAGGCCGTGTTAGGGCGCCATCCTTTCTTGGGATGAATGGCGATCTTGGTGCGCTGCCAGTCCACCACTGGCGGTCCGTCTGACGGAGACACCACCACGATTTGATCGAGCGTCGGTGCCGTCTTGGGGCGTTCACTCACCACTTCGTCGAAGGTGAACACTACGTCCTTCACCTTGGCGCGCAGCGCGCCAGTGTCAGGCGTCACCGACAGTAACACCGGCGCTTTTTTGTCCTTGGCGCCGCCCGGTGGCTGACCCATCGACGCGCACGCCACGACCAAGGCCCACGCGACCGCGGCCAACGCCATCACCGGTGGGCGCGTGCTCACTCGGCGACCAGCGCGCGCACTTTGGCGTCGAGTTGATCGCGGCGCGCGGTCCAATCGCGTTCCTTGGCACGTTCCGCTTCCACGAGCTCCGGCGGCGCCTTGTCGGTGAACTTGGTGTTGCTCAACCGGCCGCGTAGTCCGCCGAGTTGTTTGTCGAGATTCTCGAGCTCCGCACGGAGCCGAGCGATTTCCTTGTCGAGATCCACCACGCCAGCGAGCGGTAATACGAGCTCGGCACCGCCGCGCAGTAACGCGTGCGCGGCCGCGCCCTTCGGCGCCGCGTCGGTGCTGATGGTGCACTTGGCGAGGCGCGACACAAACGCCACTTCGGTGAGCAGCATGGCCACCGCGTCGCTCGCACCGGCGAGATGCGCGGTAATCTGCTGACCGGGTGGAATGGAATAGTCCGAACGCAACTGCCGAATAGCAGTGATGGCGCGCTGTGCAAGATCAAAGGCTTCGTCACCGGTGCGAAGCGCGGGAGCCGTGGGCCACTTTGCCACCGCGATGAAGGTGCCAGGCGTCCACGTGGGAAGCCGGCGCCAGAGCGTCTCGGTGATAAACGGCATCACAGGATGGAGCAGCCGCAGGGCTTGGTCGAACACGTGGGTGAGCACAGCGCGCGCCACTTCGCGGTCATCGCCGGGCTGCTGTAGACGACCCTTGGTGGCTTCGACATACCAGTCGGCGAGTTCGTTCCACACAAAGCGGCGACCGGCTTCGGCGTATGCATCCAACCGGAGGCCGGCGTTCCGCTCGGCTTCGGGCCAGTGCCCGTCGCGTGGACGCGCGGGGCCAAAGGCCGTTTCGCATTCGGCAATCGTCGCGGCGAGGCGATTCAGAATCCAGCGGTCGGCGCCGGTGAGGGCGTCTTCCGGCAGATCGTGGAAGGCACGCACCGGTTCGTTCCCGACGCTCATCAGCAAGAAGCGTCCGATGTTCCAGAGCTTCGTGGCAAAGTTGCGCCCAGGGGCAAATGATTTATCGAGATCGGTGGGGTCGAGCATCACATCCACGCCGAGTCCCATCCCCTGCACAATCGTGTAGCGCAAGGCGTCGGCGCCGTAGGTGGCCACTACGTCGAGCGGATCAATGCCGTTGCCGAGGGACTTCGACATTTTGCGATGTTGCATGTCGCGCACCGTGCCGTGCAGATACACGGTGTGGAACGGCGCTTCGCCAAGGCAGTAGTAGCCGGCCATGATCATGCGGGCCACCCAGAAGAACAAAATCTCTGGTGCGGTGATCAGCACGTCGGTGGGGTAGAACGCGCGCAGGTCTTCGGCGTCGGCGTTCGGCCAGCCGAGGGTGGAGAAGGGCCAGAGCCACGACGAGAACCAGGTGTCGAGAACGTCGGTCTCCTGCGTCACCGCGCCACCGCATTTTTCGCAGGCGGTGGGATCGTCGCGATACGCCTTCTCAAACTGGCACGCATCGCAGCGCCACACGGGCACGCGGTGTCCCCACCAGATCTGCCGCGAGATGTTCCAGTCGCGGATTCCTTCCATCCAGTTCACATACACGGCTTCCCAGCGCTCGGGGAGCACGCGAATGCTGCCATCACGCACCGCCTGCAGGGCAGGGGCGGCGAGAGGCGCCATCTTCACAAACCACTGGTCACTCAAACGCGGCTCCACCACAGTGTCGCAGCGGTAACAGTGGCGCACGGCGTGCACGCGTTGGTCGATTTTGTCTACTAGCCCGCGTGCGGTGAGCGCACGCACAATCGCTTTGCGCCCAGCGTCGCGGTCGAGCCCCACAAACTCTGCCGGCGTGCGCGCGCCTTCGGCGGCGGGGTCGTCGCGCAGAAAACCGTCGGGGGTGATGATGACGGGCTGGCCGAGGTTGTGTCGCTTGCCCACTTCAAAGTCGTTGGCGTCGTGCGCTGGTGTGATCTTGAGCGCGCCGGTGCCGAACTCACGTTCCACGTACGAGTCGGCAATCACGGGGATGAGCAGCCCGTTGAGCGGATGCACCAGCGTACGCCCCACGAGATCGGCGTAGCGGTCGTCTTCGGGGTGCACGGCTACCGCGACGTCGCCCGGAAGTGTTTCGGGGCGCGTGGTGGCGACCACGACGAAGCGTGATGCGTCATCGCTGACGGGATACCGAATGTGATAGAGCGCGCCCGTTTCGTCGGCGAACTCGGCTTCTTCGTCGGAGAGCGAGGTGAGGCAACGCGGGCACCAGTGAATGACGCGGTGGCCGCGGTAGATGAGTTCGTCGTCGTAGAGGCGCACGAATACTTCGCGCACGGCGCGCGAGAGCTCGGGGCTGAACGTGTAGGCGGTGCGGTCCCAATCGCAGCTGGCGCCCACGGCGCGCAACTGCTGGAGGATGACGCCGCCGGTCTGCGCCACATGTGCTTTGACACGTTCCACAAATGCGTCGCGCCCGAGGGCGTCGCGCGAGCTGCCTTCTTTGGCGAGCGCTTTTTCCACGATGTTCTGCGTGGCAATGCCTGCGTGGTCGGTGCCGGGCACCCAGAGCGCTTCATCGCCGACCATCCGGCGCCAGCGGATGAGCACATCCTGCGCCGTGTTGTTGAGTCCATGCCCCATATGGAGCACGCCCGTGACATTGGGCGGCGGAATCACAATCGTGAAGGGATCACGGTCGCCGCCATTGTGGCGCGAGCGCTTGGGGTCGGCGCGGAAAACGCCGGCGGCTTCCCACTCAGCGTACAGGGCACGCTCGGTGGCCCCCGCGTCGTAGAGCGGCGGGATCTCGGACGGGTTACTGGGATTCGTCATTTGGTTGAAAAATAGTCGCCCACGCCCCCCCTTTGCTATGGTTTGGCACATAGCTCCAACGAGACGCGCGGGTTAAGTTATAGGCATATCCCCCGCCGGAGATTCGCCGTGGCCGAGCCCAACAGTCGTGGAAGCAGTGTTCGGGGGCTGGCCCTCTGGGTGGCGTTTAGCCTCGTGCTGGCGTTTGGCGTGGTGCTCTACTTCCGATTTGCCGATCATATCACACCTCTGCTCGACGTGGTAACCGACCGATGACCGTTTCGACCGCCGACGCCTCTCAGATTCTGACCCTCGTCCTTCCCGATGGTGCCACCCGAGAGGTGCCCTACGGGACGCTGCCGAGCGTGGTGGTCGGGTCCATTGGCCCGCGCCTGCTACTGGCGGCGATTGCCGTGGCGGTGGACGGTGAGATTCAGGATTTGCACACCCCGCTCCGAAAGGGGGGCGCCTTTCAGGTGATCACCGATAAGGACCCGCGGGCGCTCGGTGTGCTGCGCCACTCCGGCGCGCATATTCTGGCCACCGCGGTCCGCCGCCTGCGTCCGGACGCCAAGATCGGCTTTGGCCCGGCTATCGACGACGGTTTTTACTACGATTTTGAGGTCTCCAAGCCGTTCACCCCCGAGGACCTCGAAGCCTTTGAGGCGGAGATGGTGAAGGTCACGGCCGAAAAGCTCCCGTTCGTGCGTGCCGAAGTCAGTCAGAGCGAGGCGCGCACAGTCTTTGCCGACGATCCGCTCAAGCTGGAGCGTCTCGAGGACTTTGAAGGGAGCGACGAGATTATTTCCACGTACACCGACGGCCCCTTTGTGGATCTCTGCCGCGGCCCGCACGTGCAAGACACGTCGTATCTCAAGCACTTCAAGCTGCTCTCGGCGGCCGGCGCCTATTGGCGCGGCGACGAAAAACGGCAGATGCTCCAGCGTATTTACGCGACGGCCTTCTTCAAACGCGAAGAGCTCGACGCGCATCTGCACCAGATGGAGGAATCGCGGCGCCGTGACCACCGCGTGGTGGGGCGGCAGCTCGATCTCTTCCATTTCTTTCCGGTGTCGCCAGGCGCGGCCTTCTGGACACCGCGCGGCACCACGCTCTACAACACGCTCCAGCAGTTTGTCGCCGAACGGCAGCGCGAAGAGTTTCTCGAGGTAAAAACGCCGCTGCTGTACACGAAGAAGCTGTGGGAGCAGTCGGGTCACTGGGGGAAGTACAAAGAGAACATGTTCCTCGTGCTCAATAACGAGACCGAAGAGCACGACATGTCGCTCAAACCCATGAACTGCCCGTCGCACCATCTGTTCTATGGTTCGCACAAGCATTCGTACCGCGAGTTGCCGCTGCGCTACGTCACCTTTGACGTGCTGCACCGCAATGAGCTCTCCGGCGCGCTCTCTGGCCTGACGCGCGTGCGGCAGTTTGCGCAGGACGATTGTCACGTGTATCTGCGTGAAGATCAGATTGCCAGCGAGGTGAAGTTCTTGATGGACTTCATTCTTGGCTATTACGACACCTTTGGCCTCACCGCGACGCTCAAATTTGCGACCCGTCCGCCAGAGCGCATTGGATCGGATGAATTGTGGGATCGCGCCGAGGGTGCGTTGCGCGCCGCGCTCGAGAGCACGGGCCGTCCGTATCAGTTGAAGGAAGGGGACGGCGCCTTCTACGGCCCCAAAATTGACTTTGACGTTACCGATTCCATTGGACGTCATTGGCAGTTGGGCACCATTCAGCTCGACTACAACGCGCCAGAGCGCTTTGACCTCGAGTACGTGGGCGAGGACAATGCGTCGCACCGTCCGGTGGTCATTCACCGCGCCGTGAGTGGGTCGTTTGAACGGTTCATCGCCATTCTCATTGAGCACTTTGCCGGTGCGTTCCCGGTGTGGCTCTCGCCCGAGCAGGTGCGCGTGTTGCCGATTGCCGACGACCTCGCCCCGCAGGCGCAGGAGATTGCGCGCAAGATGCGCGACGCGGGCATTCGCGCGTCGTGCGACGACCGTTCGGAGACATTGAACTACCGTATTCGCGACGCCGAAACCATGAAGGTGCCGTATATGGCGGTGCTGGGCCGACGCGAAGCTGAAGGTGGCACGCTCGCGGTGCGCGTGCGCGGCACGGGCAAGAAGCAGGAGATTTTGTCGGTGGATGACTTTATTGCGCGCCTTTCCGAAGAGATTCGCACGCGGGCTCTGACGCCGATGGGGGCGGAGGCCTGATGCGCCGCGCGGTTCGGGTGTTCGGCTGCGTTGGACTCACCGTCCTGTGCTGGTCGTCAGCCGACGCGCAGCGTACGCCGCTCCCGATTGGCGCTCGGTATTCGCCGCCGTCGCACGCGGTGACACTGCCTCGATGGTCCGCGCGCCCGACGTTGGACATGGTGTCGGTGGCTGGTACGCCGCTCTCTGCAACGGCGGCGGCGCCCATCACGCGTCCTGACCTTGAGCCAGGTCGCGTGGTCGGCGAGTTGGTCGTGGGATCGTACGCGGGCATCACGGGATTTTTCCTCGGTCATTATGTTGGGCAAGTCGTCACGGGTTGGGTTGCAGATCCCGAAGACGCGACGCGTAGCCGTATTGCTTTTGTCACTGGAGTCGCCGGCGCGTGGGTTGGTACCACGGCTGGCGTTTTTGCTATTGGCTCCATTGGCAACCAAACCGGATCGCTCGGCACCACCGCCTTTGGGGCGGGGATTGGTGCGGTGGCCGGTGCTGTGCTCGACCGTCTCGTCTTTGCGCCGCGCAGCGGCAACCCCACCGCGGGAGCATCGGCGGTGCGCTGGGCCGAGACAGTTGTGGAGTCGTTTCTTCCATCCATTGGCGCTACCATCGCCTTCAACTCAAGCCGGAAGTACAAATGACAGATACGTCGCGCATCCCCGTCATCATCGCGGGCGCTCGCACGCCCATCGGACGTTTTCTTGGTGGACTCGCGCCGCTCACCGCGCCGGAACTTGGGGCGGTGGCCATTCGCGCCGCGATTGCGCGTGCCGGCATTGATGCGTCGGAGATTGGCGAAGTGATCATGGGCAATGTGTTGCAGGGCGGCGTCGGCCAGGCGCCGGCGCGTCAGGCCGCGATGAAAGCCGGCGTGCCGGGCACGGTCCCCGCGCTCACCATCAACAAGGTGTGTGGTTCCGGGTTGCAGGCGGTGATGCTCGCAGCGCAGGCCATTCGCGCTGGTGATGAACAGCTGCTCGTGGCCGGAGGACAAGAGTCAATGTCCAACTCGCCGCATTATGTGAGCGGGATGCGCAACGGCATCAAGTTCGGCAATCAGTCGATGGCCGACGGTCTCATTCGCGACGGCCTCTGGTGCTCGTTCTATGATCGCCACATGGGCGGACACGCCGAGTATACGGCCAAGAAGGCTGGCATCACGCGGCAGCGGCAGGACGAGTTCGCGTATGCGTCGCACCAAAAGGCGGTCGCGGCGATTGAAGCGGGCAAGTTCGCCGGAGAAATTGCCAAGGTTGAGATCGCGGGCAAAAAGGGCGCGACGGTGATCGACACCGATGAGAGTCCGCGCAAAGACACGTCGGTTGAAGCGCTGGGCAAGCTGAGGCCGGCCTTTGCGAAAGACGCGCCCAAAGATATGAAGCCCGAAGAACTCACCGTGACCGCCGGCAACGCGCCGGGGCTCAACGACGGCGCCGCGGCGCTCGTGATAGCGAGCGAAGCCTACGCGAAGGCGCATGGCCTTCCCATTCTCGCCCGCATCACCGGCTATGCATCGGGTGGCGGCGATCCGCAGGATTTGTTCTTTGCGCCGATTCTCGCCGTGCAGAATATGATGAAGAAGACCGGCATGAAGATCAGCGACTACGATCTCATTGAGGCCAACGAAGCCTTTGCGAGCCAGGCGCTCGCCAATGGCGACGGGCTCGGCTGGGATCCGTCGCGCGTGAATGTGCACGGCGGTGCGATTGCGCTTGGGCACCCGATTGGTTCGAGTGGTGCGCGTATTCTCGTGACGCTGCTGTATGCGTTGCAGGATCGCGGACTGCGCACGGGTTTTGCGACGCTCTGTTTGGGCGGCGGCAACGCGGTGGCGCTCGGCGTCGAGCGCGTCTAACCGCGGTCCGGCACGCCCCGCAACGCGAGCGACCGCATGCGCGCGCTGTTTGAGACCGCCGACGGCGCGCTCCGCGCGCCGTGGCGGATTGTACTCTTCTTTGGCGTCACCTTTGTTGCCGGCGGACTGATTGGCGGGTTGGTGTATCCGCTGGTGGCGCTCACACCGCTTGTGCAGTGGGCGCGCGAGTACCGTGTGCCACTCGATCAACTCGGTGCGCTCCTCGCGTTAGGGGCGGCCAGCTGGTTTTGCCTACGGCTCGACGGCCGCGGCGTACCCGCATGGACGCGCGTTGGGCTCGCGCGCGCCGACTGGAATGTGCGTTCGGCGAGTTACGGCTTCGCCGTTGGTGCGCTGGCCATACTGGTGCCCTGTGCGCTGTTACTGGCGACAGGGCGCTTTTCATTTGAGAACGTGGCGACACCCGAGTCATGGTGGGTGGCCACGCGGTCGGCGTTGTTCATTCTGACGCCCGCGGCATTGGTGGAGGAACTGGCGATGCGCGGCTACCCGTTCACCGCGCTTCGCGAGTCGCTCGGTGCGGGGTGGGCGGTGGCGCTCACGAGCATCGTGTTCGCACTGCTACATCTGTTCAATCCGGCGCCCACGATGATGTCCACCGCGACCGTGGCATTGGCCGGTGTGCTGCTGGCGGCGGTTCGACTGGCCACGGGGAGTCTCGTGGCAGCGTGGACGGCGCACCTCGCCTGGAACCTCATGCAGGCCGCCGCGTTACATGCGCCGGTGAGTGGGCTGCCGCTCGGGACCCCCGGTTACCGGCTCCTCGATCATGGTCCGGTCTGGCTTACCGGCGGGGCATGGGGGCCAGAAGGCGGGCTGGCCGCTGCGGCGGGGATGCTGGTCGCTACTTTTCTATTACTGCGGCGTGGCAACCGAGTTGCTGTGCGCGCAACCGGAGAGGACCTCCTCTCCGCGACAACTGTGGAGAACTGACCAATGAGTGATACGATTGCCGTGATCGGCGCTGGGCAGATGGGGAATGGCATTGCGCACGTCTGCGCGGCGGCCGGCCTCTCCGTGACGATGATCGATGTGTCGGCCGAGGCGCTCGCGCGCGGCAAGGGCACCGTCGAGAAAAACTTGGACCGTCAGGTGAAGAAAGGAACGCTCGACGCCGCAGCCAAGGACGCCACGCTCGCGCGTATTGCGACCAACACCGACCTCGGCGCCGTGGCCGGCGCCTCGTTTGTGATTGAAGCCGCCACCGAAAATCCCGCGCTCAAGTTCAAAATCTTCGCGGACATCGACCGTCTGGCGCCGGCTGGCGCCATTCTGGCGACGAACACGAGCTCCATCTCCATCACGGAGATTGCCGCCAAAACAAAGCGGCCCGCCGATGTGATCGGGATGCACTTTATGAATCCCGTGCCCGTGATGCAGCTCGTGGAGATCATCCGCGGCCTGGCCACGAGTGAGGAGACCGTCACGCGCACATTGTCGCTGGCCACGCTGGTGGGGAAGACGCCGGTGCAGGCCAACGATTACCCCGGCTTCATTGCCAATCGCGTGCTCTTGCCGATGATCAACGAGGCCGTGTACTGCGTGATGGAAGGCGTCGGCACGCCGGAAGCGGTGGACACGGTCATGAAGCTCGGCATGAATCATCCGATGGGGCCGCTCGCACTGGCCGACCTCATTGGGCTCGACACCTGCCTCGCGATTCTCGAGGTGCTGCACGACGGGCTTGGCGACTCCAAGTACCGCGCCTGTCCGTTGCTTCGCAAATACGTCGCGGCCGGCTGGCTGGGACGTAAGTCGGGACGTGGCTTCTACGAGTACAAGTAACCTGCACCCGCTGAACGACTCGCCCCCCGCTTCCGTAATTATCTGTAATGACTGACGCATCACTCACGCCGCTGACCGCTGATCAGGCCGAAATTCAACGCACTGCTCGCGCCTTTGCGCGGGCGGAACTCGCGCCGAAGGCGGCGGAACTCGACAGAGAGTCGCGTTTTGACCCCGCGCTCATTGGTCAGCTCGGGGAACTTGGCTTTCTCGGCATGCTCTTGCCCGAGGAGTACGACGGACTCGGCATGGACAGCCTGACGTATCTCCTCGCTCTTGAGGAGATTGCGGCCGCCGATGCTTCGGCGGCCGTTTTAATGTCGGTGCACAACTCGCTCCCCACGCAGATGTTGCTGCGCTACGGATCCGAAGAGCAGCGCAAGCGTTGGTTGCCGCCGATGGCGCGCGGTGAGATGCTCGGTGCCTTCGCGCTCTCGGAGCCGGATGCCGGTTCCGATGCCGCCGCGTTGCGCACGCAGGCCGTGCGCGACGGTGACCATTGGGTGCTCAATGGCACCAAGGCGTGGGTCACCAATGGCAACTGCGCCGGCGTGATTCTCGCGATGGCGCGCACTGATACCTCGGAGTCGCGCCGCGGTGGGCGCGGGATCTCGGCTTTTATTATTACGCCCGACTTGCCGGGCTTCCACGTGAGCAAGAAAGAGAACAAGCTCGGGCTCCGCTCGTCGCCGACCGTGCAACTCACCTTCGACGACCTCCGCGTGCCAGCGGACCGGCTGCTCGGCGAAGAAGGGATGGGCTTTGTGTACGCGCTGCAATCGCTCGAACACGGACGGATGGGAATTGCGGCGCAGGCGGTGGGCATCGCACAGCGTGCGCTGGATCTTGCGATTCAGTACGCGAGCGAGCGTAAGCAGTTCGGTGCGCCCATTCACGATTTTCAGGGCATTCAGTTCAAGCTGGCCGACATGGCGTGCCGCGTGACCGCGGCGCGCGCGTTGCTTCATGCGGCGGCGATGATGAAAGATCGCGGCGAGAGTCCGGGCGCCTACACGTCTATGGCCAAGCTGATGGCGAGCGAAGCCGCGATGTGGGTGACCACGCAGGCGATTCAAGTATTCGGTGGCTACGGCTACACCAAGGATTACGACGTGGAGCGTTTGTTCCGCGACGCCAAGGTCACTGAGATTTACGAGGGCACGTCAGAAATTCAGCGGATTGTCATTGCGCGGTCGCTTCGGCTACCCGAGTAACACGTTCTTTCCCCCTTTCATTCGAGCTTTCCATGAAGGTGTTTGACACGCTCTCTGAGCTTGGCCACGAACAGGTCGTGCTCTGTCACGACAAGTCCACTGGCTACCGCGGCATTATCGCGATCCACGACACCACGCTTGGCCCCGCGCTCGGCGGCACGCGCTTTTGGAACTACGCGACCGATGACGAAGCCATCACCGATGCGCTCCGCCTTTCGCGTGGCATGACGTACAAGAATGCCGTGGCCGGCCTGAACCTCGGTGGCGGCAAGTCGGTGATCATTGGCGACAATCGCACCGCCAATCGCGAAATGATCTTCCGCGCGCACGGTCGCTTTGTGGAATCGCTCGGTGGCCGCTATGTGACCGCCGAAGATGTGGGCACCGGCACGGCCGACATGGACTACGTGCACATGGAAACAGACTATGTGGCCGGCCTCGCCAACAAGTCCGGTGATCCGTCGCCCGTCACAGCGCGCGGCGTGTTCCGCAGCATTCTCGCGTCGGCGCAGCATCGCTGGGGCTCCACCGATCTCACGGGGAGAACCGTGACGATCCAAGGGTGCGGTAATGTGGGCCGCTACCTCGCCAAGGAACTCACGGCGGTGGGCGCCAAGTTGATTGTGAGCGACATTCGCGCCGACAAAGTGCAGGCGATTGTGGATGACTGCGGCGCCAAGGCCGTGGAAGGCGACGCGATCTTCTCGCAGAAGGCCGACATCTTTGCCCCGTGCGCGCTCGGTGCGATTCTCAACGATGATACGATTCCAAAGCTGAACGTCGAGATCGTCTGCGGCGGCGCCAACAACCAGCTGCTCGAGCCCAAGAAGCATGGCGAAGCGCTGGAAAAGCGCGGCATTCTGTACGGGCCGGACTTTGTGGCCAATGCCGGCGGTGTGATTAACGTGTACTCGGAACTCGCGGGATGGACGCGCGAGCGCGCGCTCCGGAAGGCCGACGAAATCTTCGACACCTTGCTCGGCATCTATCAGATTTCCAAGGAGCAGGGCGTGCTCACGTACGATGCGGCCGACAAACTCGCCGAACGTCGCCTCGCCGCCGTGCGCGGACTCACCAAGACCTGGCCCCAGTGGCCACGGAAGAGCTGATGGCAGAACGAATCCCGATTGCGTCAGACCACGCTGGTTTTGCGCTAAAGGAATCGCTCAAGGCGCGGCTCACCGCGCTTGGTTTTGAGGTGCAGGACCTCGGCACCAGTTCCGAGGCGTCTACGGACTATCCCGACTACGCGCATCCGCTCGCCGAGGAAGTCTCGACGGGCGAGGTGACGCGTGGCGTGCTGATCTGCGGCACGGGGCTGGGTATGTCGTACGCGGCCAATCGTCACGCGCATGTGCGCGCGGCGGTGGCGTGGAACCCCGAAGTGGCAGCACTCGCGCGGCAGCACAACAATGCCAACGTGCTGGTGCTGCCCGCACGTTTTGTAACCGAAGTAGAAGCCGAAGCCATTTTGCAGGCTTGGCTCGACACCCCCTTCGACGGTGGGCGACACGAACGCCGCGTCGAAAAAATTGAACTCGAGGGAGATTCGCAATGAGTGGATGGCCTGCATGGGACCGCGCGGAAACCGGCGCCGCACTGCGCGCGAGTGATCCCGAAATCGCGCAGCTGATTGATGAAGAAGTGCGTCGGCAGACCGACGGCCTCGAGCTCATTGCCAGTGAAAACTTTGTGTCGCCCGCCGTGCTCGAAGCCATGGGGACGGCGCTCACCAACAAGTACGCCGAAGGGTTGCCGGGCAAGCGGTACTATGGTGGCTGCGAAGTGGTGGACAAGGTGGAGCAGCTCGCCATTGACCGCGCCAAGAAACTCTTTGGCGCCGATCATGCCAATGTGCAGCCGCACTCGGGCGCGTCGGCGAACTGGGCGGTGTACCTCGCGTTCTTGAAGCCGGGCGACACGGTGATGGGGCTCGACCTTTCGCAGGGCGGTCACCTCACGCACGGCTCGCCGGTGAACTTCAGCGGCTTGCTCTACAACATTGTGTCGTACGGATTGGACGACAACGGCCTCATTGACTACGACGCGATGCGCGCCAAGGCCCGTGAGCATAAGCCGAAGATGATCATTGCCGGCTATAGCGCCTACTCGCGCGTGGTGAACTTTGCCGCGTTCTCGGAAATCGCCAAGGAAGTTGGCGCGATTCTCCTCGTGGACATGGCGCATTTCGCGGGGCTCGTGGCCACGGGAGTGTATCCGTCGCCGGTGCCGTACGCCGATGTGGTCACCACCACGACGCACAAAACGCTGCGCGGCCCGCGCGGCGGCATGATTCTGTGCAAAGCGGAGCACGCCAAAGCGGTGGACAAAGCCGTGTTTCCTGGCACACAGGGCGGACCGCTCGAACATGTGATTGCGGCGAAGGCCGTCTCGTTCCGTGAAGCATTGGAACCGGCGTTCAAGGAGTATTGCACGCAGATCGTGGCCAACGCCCGCACCCTGGCCGCAGCACTCGCGGCGCGCGGCTATCTGATTGTGAGCGGCGGCACCGACAACCATCTCATGCTCGTGGACCTGCGCTCCAAGAACATCACGGGGAAGGTGGCGGAACTCGCGCTCAACAATGCGGGCATCACCGTCAACAAGAACACAGTGCCGCGCGAGACGCAGTCGCCGTTTATCACCAGCGGCATTCGTATTGGCACGCCGGCGGTGACCACGCGCGGAATGGGCGCGGCGGAAATGGAGCGGATTGCCGGCTTTATTGACCGCGTGCTCACGGCGCCCGAAGACGCCGCAGTGCTCGCGGCCGTGCGCGCCGAGGTCAAAGCGCTGACGGTCGCGTTCCCGCTGTACCCAGGGAAGTAGGCAGGCGGAAGCCCCCCACCCCCGCGGCGGAGACTGGTCGTTTACTAGCCTCCCTGCCGATATTATGAAGGTGCGTCGGGCCCGGTGGGCGGGTGCCGCGCGGGGGTGGCAATGGCTGAACTGGCATTTCGCGATGGCGTGATGGACCGCATTCGGTTGCGCGAGCCTCGGTTTTCCGAGGCCGGCTACCTATTTGTGCTTGCCGCCCTCGAGTTTTGCCAGACGCGGCTCCCGGAGCGTCGCCATCTCACCGGCGCGGAACTCGCCGAGGGATGCCGCGATCTCGCGCTGGAGCGCTACGGACTGCTGGCCCGCATGGTCCTCGCACACTGGGGCGTGACGCGCAGCGCCGACTTTGGCGACATCGTCTTCACGCTCGTGGATCTGGGATTGCTCCTCTCGCAGCCCAACGATTCGCGCGACGATTTTGCAAACGTCTTTGATTTTGCGACGGCGTTCGATCGCGACTATCCGTGGAATCGTCCTTTTACGGCGTAGGATGCACCGCATCATGACCGTGCGCGTTGTTACCGCCGCGGAAGCTGCCGAACTCGACCAGCGCGCTATTGCGGACGGCACGTTGTCGCGTGAACTGATGCGCGCCGCTTCTGCCGCGACGGCGCAGTCCGTGCTTCAACGCTTTGCCGCTGAGGCGGCGCGCGGCGTTGCGATCTACGCAGGTGTGGGCAATAACGGCGGCGATGCCTGGCGTGTAGGCGCACTCCTCGCGCGCTCGGGCCTGCAGGTGCGCGTGCACAGCACGGGCGCCGCGCGATCAGCAGACGCACAGGTGGAGCAGCGCGAGGCGCTCTCGGTGGTGCAGTCGGGCGAACCCGACGGCAGCGAAGGGGTTGTCATCGACGGGCTCCTCGGCACTGGTGCCACGGGCGCGCCGCGCGATGCGGTGGAGCATGCGATTCGGCTCATGCACGAACGGCACCATGCGGCGCGCGTGGTCGCAGTTGATGTGCCAAGCGGCGTGAATGCCACCACCGGCGAGTGCGCGGGGGTGCATGTGCGCGCGCACCTCACCGTTACCTACGGCTCGCTCAAACGCGGGTTGCTGCGCAATCGCGCGGCGGCCGGTGCAATACTCGTGGCGGATATCGGGCTGGGGCGTGTGGCGTCGGGGTGGAGCGATCTCCCCACGCTGGTCGATGCAGACTTTGTGCGCCGAGCGGTGCCACCGATTGTTGCCGATGCGCACAAGGGCACACGGCGCCGCTTGCTCGTAGTGGGCGGTGCGGCGGGAATGGCCGGTGCGTCTATTCTTGCCGCACGCGGTGCCATGCGTTCGGGGATCGGGATGGTGAAGTTGTGCGTGGCGCCGCAGAGTCTCGTGGCGGTGCAGGGTGGCGAGCCTGCTGCAATGGCGGCGCCCTGGCCTACCGACGACGCCGAAGCCGCCGCGCTCGGCGCGTGGGCACACGCGATGCTGATTGGGCCGGGGCTTGGTCGCTCGCCAGAAGCGGGTGCGTTGATTGAGCGTATGCTCGGGGCGTTCGCGGGACCCGTCGTGTTGGATGCCGACGCACTCAATGCCTTTGAGGGGCGTCGCGAGCAGCTCGCCGCGTTCCTCCGTGGGCGCGCGGCGGTGATCACACCGCACGCCGTCGAGTTTGGCCGACTGATGGGGGTGAGCCCTGCGGTGGCTGATGAGGAGCGATTTGATGCCGCTCAGCAGGCAGCTCGTGAGCTGGGATGCACCGTGCTGCTCAAAGGGGTGCCAACGGTGATCGCTAACTCCACGGAGCGATGGGTGAGCGCCTCAGGCACACCCGCCCTCGCCACGGCGGGAAGTGGCGACGTGCTCGGTGGCATGGTGGCCACCCTCCTCGCTCAGACCGGTGACAGCACCACCAGCGCGGCTGCTGGTGCGTGGGCACATGGGCGCGCCGCCGAGATGGCGGGGGCAGGCTGGGGAGTCCGCGGGGTGACGCTCGACGACATCCTGCTCGCGCTCCCCACCGTCTGGCAGCTCTCGGATGTGCCGCTTTCGCCTCCTTGGCTGGCGCAGCTGCAGGCTGTGGTGGAGCACTCGGCGGTCGTGTAGCGGCTGGCGCCTGCCGATACTCGAAGATTGGTGCTCCCCGCGGCGCCGACCCTCGCAGCAGAGGGGCTTCTACGCCGACGCGCTATGGAAGCCGGTGTAGGCGATTAGTTTTGATCACGGAATCCCCCTTCACGAACATGGCGAATATTCACCTCCCGCTCGGGCCAGGCAGCGAGTTCGACACCGTGCGCGCGACACTCGCGCGCTGGGGGTCGGTCGCGCGCGGCACCGGCGACGACGGCGCCGTGCTCGACGTGGGGGAGGGGCGCCAACTCGTGGTCAGCACCGACACGACAGTGGAGAACGTCCACTTCAAGCGCGGATGGTTTTCCAGCAACGAAATCGCCTATCGCGCCGCCGCGTCGGCCATCAGCGATCTCGCGGCGATGGGCGCCGAACCCCTCGGCATGCTGATCTCCATGACGCTGCCCGACCGGTGGCGCGCTGAGAGTATGGCCTTTGCGGACGGCTTTGGCGCGGCGGCTCGCGCCAGTGATATCACCATCATGGGCGGCGACCTTTCCAGTGGGAGCGAGCTGAACTTTTGCGTGACGGTGCTCGGGGCGGCTCTGCCAAACCGAATGCTGAGTCGCGCTGGCGCCATCCCCACGCAGGCGCTCTGGGTGACTGGGGCGCTCGGCGGTCCGCGATTGGCGTTGCAAGCGTTGCAGCGTGGGGTGGTTCCCATACCGTTGCATCGGGACCGATTCGTACGGCCATTGCCGCGCTTGCGCGAGGCGCGGTGGCTCGCCGCGCACGGTGCAACCTCCGCCATCGACATTTCCGACGGCGTGATTGGCGACGCCGCGCACATTGCGGCGGCGAGTCGCGCACGGTTAACGATCGAGCTCGAGTGGCTTCCCGTGATCAGCGGCGCCACCATGGATGATGCCGCGCAAAGCGGTGAAGAGTACGAGTTGCTCGTGTCGGCCACGGATCAGCTCGATGCGGCGGCCTTTGCGAAAGAGTTTGGTGTCCCCATTACGCGCATTGGTGTGGTAGACGTCGAGGACGAGCGTGGCCCAGGGTTGGATGTGCTACGCGGTGGGCGGCGAGTGCCAACGCCGCGTGGCCACGACCACTTTTTGGCCTAATGCGCACGGCCGCTGCGGTATTCGCGCTGATCGTCTCGACGATCTTCTTTGGCACCCTCGTCATTATTGCGTCCTTGCTCGGCGTCAAAGACCGAGACGGATCGATTTATGATTGGGCGCCGCGCTGGTGGGCACGGTGCATTGTCTGGGCGTCGCGCGTGAAGGTCGTGGTGCACGACGTGCCGGGCGCGCGCATTGGGCGCCACGTGTTTGTGGTCAACCACGTCACGCTGTTTGATGTGCTGGCGGTGGCCACCGTGGTGCCACGCGTGAAATTCGTGGCCAAAGCCGAGCTCGCGAACATTCCGCTGTTCAGCCGTGCCATGCGATCGGCGGGGATGGTGTTTATTGAGCGCGCTAATCGAAAGGCGGCGTTCGAGTCGTACCGCAACGTCGCGGGCCGCATTAGCGAAGGGGGCTCCGTGGTGGTCTTTGCGGAGGGCACGCGCGGTACGTCGTACGCGCTCCGACCGCTCAAGAAAGGCCCCTTTGTGCTCGCTATCGACGCCGCGGCCCCGGTCGTGCCCACGGTAGTGTACGGCACCATGCAGGTGCTCACCCGCAACCCGTTCCGGGTGTACGGGGGCACGGTGCACGTCCATTTTCTTGAGCCCGTTCCCACGGCGGGGCTCGATTATGACCAGCGCGACACCATCGCGGCCAAGGTGCACGCGCGGATGGCCGAGGTGCTCCGGTCGGAGTATGGGGTGGAGAGCCCACTCTGGGAGCCACGACGGGCTGTGATCGGCTAGATTTAGCGGTGCGGTGCTGCGTGTTGCACGCGGTGCCGTCGCGTCGGTGGCGCCGCTTCGCCGAATGGTTCGCGTGTTGGTTTGACCTCCGCTCTCACCTCTCCGATCATGTCCGCTATCACCAGCGTTCTCGCCCGCGAAATCCTCGATTCGCGCGGCAATCCGACCATCGAAGTTGACGTCCTCCTCGAAGACGGTGGCGCCGGACGCGCCGCGGTGCCGAGTGGCGCGAGCACCGGCTCGCACGAAGCGCTCGAACTGCGCGACGGCGACCCCAAGCGTTACGGCGGCAAAGGCGTGCGCAAAGCCGTGCGCAATGTCGAAGAAAAAATCGCCCCCGTACTACGCGGGCGCGAAGTGAGCGATCAGCTCGACATCGACCGTGCGCTCATTGAACTCGACGGCACCAAAAACAAATCCAAGCTCGGCGCCAATGCGATGCTTGGCGTGTCGATGGCTGTGGCGCGCGCCGCGGCGGTGGATGCGGGCTTGCCGTTGTATCGCTACCTCGGCGGCCCGCTTTCGCGCACCCTCCCCGTGCCGATGATGAACATCATCAACGGCGGTGCGCACGCCACGAACACGGTGGACCTGCAAGAGTTCATGATTGTGCCCGTGGGCGCCGAATCGTTTGCCGATGGTCTGCGCATGGGCGCCGAAGTGTTTCATGCGCTCAAGAAGGTGTTGGTCAAGCGCGGCTTTGCGACGGGTGTGGGTGACGAAGGCGGCTTTGCCCCCGATCTCAAGAGCGACGAAGACGCGATCAAGGTGATTCTCGAAGCGGTCACCGCGGCGGGCTACGCGCCTGGCACCGATATTTGCCTCGCGCTCGACTGCGCGGCCAGCGAACTCTTTGACAAGGGGAAGTACACCTTCAAGAAGAGCGGCGCCGGCACCAAGAATGCGGAACAGATGATTGAGCTGTATGACAGCTGGATCAAGAAGTATCCGATTGTGTCTATTGAAGACGGTCTGGCGGAAAACGACTGGGCCGGCTGGGCCAAGCTCACCGCTGCGCTCGGTGACCGTGTGCAGCTCGTCGGCGACGATCTCTTTGTGACGAACGGCGAGTTCTTAGGCCGCGGCATTGATGAAGATGTGGCCAACGCCATTCTCATCAAGCTCAATCAGATTGGCACCGTCACCGAGACGCTCGAGACTATTGAGATGGCGCGTCGCAACGGCTATCAGAATATCATCTCGCATCGCAGCGGCGAAACCGAAGACACGTTCATTGCCGATCTCGCGGTGGCGACGAACGCGGGGCAGATCAAAACCGGTTCGGCGAGTCGTACGGACCGCGTGGCCAAGTACAATCAGTTGCTGCGCATTGAGTCGGAGCTTGGCGCGCACGCGGAGTATCCGGGCGGCGCGGTGTACGGCATTGGCGACTAAGAGGGCCGCGGGCGTTGACCGCGCCACGACGATCAAGCGGGCGTTGATCGGCGTGGTGCTGTTAGCGGCGGTTTTCTTTGCGGTGCAGGGGGGCGAGTGGAGCACGCTCGACTTGCTGCGCCAGCGTCAGCGGCTCGCACGGATGGAAAAAACGGTGGATTCGTTGCAGAAAGAAGTGGATTCGCTCAAGGCCTACAAGAAGGCGTTGGAGACGGATCCGGTGTTACAGGAGAAGATTGCCCGCGAGGAGTTTGGGATGGTGCGGGGCAACAAAGAACTGCTCTACCGCTTCACGACGCCGGAGAAACGCGACACAGGGCAGAAGAAGCGTCGCTAACCGTGTTTTGCGTGTGAAACAGGGGCAAAAAGAGCGAAAAACGCTTGACTGCAGGCGTAACCGGACTAGCTTTCGATGTAATGACGCGGGGTGGAGCAGCCTGGTAGCTCGTCGGGCTCATAACCCGAAGGTCGCGGGTTCAAATCCCGCCCCCGCCACTGATATCGACGGCCGGTTCCGAAAGGGGCTGGCCGTCGTTATTTTCCGGAGGCTCGGGGAGAATTCCGAGAGTTTGGCAGGGTAGCTCAGCTGGTTAGAGCACGTCACTCATAATGACGGGGTCGCGGGTTCGAGTCCCGCTCCTGCTACTACGCAACACGAACAACGAAAAGGGCGGGTGTCACCAGATCGGTGACGCCCGCCCCTTTTCGTTTTCCCGGATGTCTTGCTTCCTCTCCTACGGAACGATCGGCGGACTCCAGAATCCTGGTGTGCTCTTGGCGGTGGCGCTCACTTCGCCAGAGAACATCATTGCGTTGAAAATCATACGGAAGCTACCGGTCGGCTGCCCGCGCCATTGCGGCTGAAATCCAAAGAGCACCACGTGGCCCTTGCCCTTCTTGACGTCGAGCGCAGCGGCCTGACTCTGCAGGTACTTGGCGCCGCCGAGGTAGCCAGAGCGGAGCGGGGAAGCAGTGAACTTGGCGATAACGGAGCCGTCGAAACCGTCGAGCGTAGCGAAGACTGGGCTACTGCTCACCACGACGTCCGCTGTTTCCGGCATGCCCGCCATCACCGGATGGAGCGGGTCCACATTCACCTGCATAATCGACACGCCGGTAAAGAACTCAGCGCGCGGCAACCCCGCTACCACGTTGCGCACGGGAAGGCGCAGTGCGGCGATCGCGGCCGTGGCGCCCTGATTCCAAGCGACAATCGTACCGCCGTCCGACACAAAGGCGTCCACGGCTTTGGTGCGTGATTCGCCCGCAAGAATGGCCGTGCTGTCGACGACGCCGCCACCGCGACCTCCGCGACCGCCGCCCGCTCCACCACCGGCACCACCGCGTCCACCACCAGCACCGCCCGCGCCGAACGCCTGTGACGCCATCACAATCACATCAAACTTCGTGGTGAGCTCACCGGCCTGCAGGTCGGCAGGGCCAATGAGTTTGTACGAATAGCCGTGCGTGTCGAGCAACCATTCGGTCCAGCCTTCATCCATGTTGCCCGCCGCCGCCTTGTAGAGCGCGATGCGCTTGGGCGCCAACGCTGATGCCGGTAGCGACGCCACACGCTCCGCGCGCAACGACAGTTCGGCGGCCCATGCATCGGCCTTCGCAGGGGCCACGCCAGTCACAGCCCAGCGTTCAGTGCCGCGGCCGCTGTTGCCGACATAGCGTGCGGTCGCACCGTCCGCGAGGGCCTTGGTGACAAAACGGAAGCTGTTGTTCTGCTTGGGATCGAGCAGGATATGTTCACCGCTGCCCGTGATGGCGCCGCTCGCAGCGACAATGCCAGCCGCGACGGCGTTGGTCGTGAAGGGAAAGTCTGCCGACTTGCCCCACGCTTCGGCGGTGCCTTTGACGGGCTTCATCGCGGAGCGGAACTCCGTGGAGAGCGGCGTCTTGGCTTCGACGACATTGACACCCATCTGGAACGGCAGCGTCCAGCCGGCGGCATCATACGGAAGATCGTCGCCCATGTCGGGATACTTCTGCACTTCAAAGATTTCGCGCACCAGCTCGCCGAACTCTTGGTCCATTGGAACGACCCACGTGCCCTTGGGATAGCTGGTGCCATCCACCGAGGCATCGCGATCGAGTTGGCTGATGCGGACGCCGTGAAAGGCAAAGCGGCGCAGGAGTTCCACCGGTGCCATAGCGTCGCGCTGTTCTTGCGGGACGATGTAGGCGTAGGGTCCGCTCGTGCGGTACTTCTTGATCACGTCGCGCCCGGACTGATAGCGATTGTACAAAATCTCTTCGCGAAACTTTGCCGCAAACTTGAGCGTGGCACGTGAGGCGGTGACCATGTAGTTCACCGCGTCGCGCAGATGCCATTCACCGCCGGCCCACGGACTCAGGTAGAGCGCCTGCGGGCGCAGGTCGCGGTATTCGGTGGGGAACGTCTCGGGACGGCCGATGGGTTTTGGCGTGGCGCAGTTTCCACCCTGCGTCTCGGTCCACCACGACGGGATGTTCTGATACACGGGCATGTAGTCGATGTAGCCCGGGTAGTACGCGTCGAAGGTGGCGAGCATATGTACGCCACCCGGCTGCCCGTGGGCGTCGAGTTCCTGTGCGATGTACGTGCCAATCGAGTTGACGATGCGCGCTGGGATGGCCGGCGCGCGCAAACCCACGGGGTCGGCGAACGGCGGAATCCACATCCGCGTCGGTTCCGGCGACGACTGATGGTGCACGTAAATGATGTTGGGCTCCCACTCGCGCCACACTTTCTGAATCACGCGCGACTCCACGACGTTCATCATGTAGCTGTCGCGGTTGTTATCGTGGCCCACGTACTTCTCGTAGAGCTCCATGGGGCCGGTGTTCTTTCCAGCGTATTGATCGCGGCACCAGTTCACCACAATGTCCTGACCATCCGGATTGATCGATGGCCATAGCACGAAGATCACATTGTCGAGTACCTCGCGGATCTCCGGTTCATTGGCGCGAGAGAGCACATCCCAGGCGAGCAACGGCGTGTGTTGCGATCCGGCAATTTCGGACGCGTGCAATCCGCCGCTGATGTCCACAAACGCGCGCCCTTCGCGAGCGAGCGCATGGGCCGCGCTGTCGGTCAGCCCCTCAGGGTGCGCGAGTCGCTGCGCGATTTGACGGTAGTGATCGAGTTTAGCCAGGTTCTGCGGCGATGAAATGACGGCCATCGTCCACGGCTTGCCGGACGCCGTCTTGCCGACTTCCAGCAGCTTGATCCGATTGCTCGAGGCCGCGAGCCGTCGGAAGTAACCGATCGACTGTTCGTAGTCCACCAGTTGGCTGTCGGCGCCGACGGCGAATCCGAACACCGATTGTGGCGTGGGGATCGCGGAACGGGCGGGCTGGGCGGCAGCAATCCCAGACGCAAAACCGCTCGCGGCGAGCAACGAAATCAGCAGTCGGCCGAGGGCGGCCGAACGGTGTTGCGCCAACATGAGGAACTCCCAGTCGGAGGGCTGGCGCAGAGACTCGGCGTCGCCCGGTGTGGAAATGCTTCTCGCTCTATCGTATGATGCATGCTTCTCCATCCTTTCGGGAGTAGCACACCATGCGCGGCATTCGAGTGATCCTTACCCTCGGGCTGGTCGTTGCGGCCACGACACCGGTCTTTGCCCCCCTCTCCGCGCAGGCCGCGAAAGGGCGTGTGCCCGAAGTGGACTACGGCAAATGGGAAACGCCCGCCGCCGGCGAACTCTCCCCCGACGGTACGTGGATGGCCTACGAAATCCGCCGCGTGAACGGGAGCAATGAACTCCGCTACCGGCAGGTCGGCGGCGCGTCAGAAAAGACCGTACGTATGGGCACGTCGCCGCAGTTCACACGCGACAGCCGCTGGCTCGTCTACACGATTGCGCCGGACACCGGCGCAGCGGCGGGTGGTGGTCGTGGTGGTCGTGGCGGCCGGGGCGGGGCAGCAGATGGTGGCAGTGCCGCAACGCGCAACAAGGTTGGCATTGTCGACCTTCGTGCCGGCACAACGCTCGCCTTCGACGACGTACAGTCCTTTGCGCTCTCAAAGAATGGCGCGCAGGTGGCCTTGCGGCGCTATCGCGGTGCAGGCGCTCCAGGGGCCACGGCGCCACGCGGCGCCGACCTCGTGGTGCGCGACCTCGACCGCGGCACACAGGTCACCTTTGGCAACGTGGCGGATTTTGCGTGGAGCGATACAGGAGCGCTCCTCGCCATGACCGTGGATGTGGAGGGTCGCACCGGCAACGGCGTGCAGCTCCTCGATGCAACCACCGGCACGCTTCGATCACTCGACGCGGGCGACCACACCTACTCCGGTATCCTCTGGCGCGCGAAGAGCGCCGACCTCGCCGTCTTCCGCAGTCGCACGGATACGGCATTCGCCGACACGAGCCAGGTGGTGGTGGCGTGGAAGAATGCCGCTTCAACGACCGCGGCCCGCGTGGTATATGATTTCTCGTCCGACGGACGCTTCCCCGCTGGCATGCGCGTGCCGTCGTACCGCGCCCTGCAGTGGAATGGAGACGGCAGTGCTCTGATCTTCGGCATGGCGCCGCGCGAGGCAAAGCCGGCGCCAGCGGGACGTGGCGGCGCAACGCCCGCCCGCGTGCAAGTGTGGCACTGGAAAGACGTGCGCCAGTTTCACCAGCAGGAAGTCAACGCGGTGCAGGATCGCACGCGCACGGTGCCGGTGGTGTGGCACCTCGCCACGAATGGCGTGGTGAAGCTGACCGACGATCCCTATGAGAATCTGCAGTTCTCTGAAACGCGGACCGCGGCGCTGGCGCTCGACGCATCCCCGTACTTCAAGGAATCGCTCTCTGGCCGCTCGTACCGCGACGTGATGCGTGTGGACGCAACCACCGGAAAGCGCGAGTCCGTGATCAGTAAGTCGATCGGCTCAGCATCGATCAGCCCGAGTGGGCGCTATGTGCTCTACTCGCAGAAGGGGCAATGGTGGAGTTTTGACGCCACCAACGGCAAGCGCGCGAATCTCACGGAAAAAACCAAGGCGAGTTTCGTCGACCTCCAGGATGATCATCCGACGCCAGAAGCCGGTATGTACGGCGTGGCGGGGTGGGGTCCGTCGGAAACGGCCGTGTTTGTGTACGATCAATTTGATGTGTGGCGCCTGAACGTGGACGGCTCCGCCGCCGAGCGCCTGACGCGTGGACGGGAAGATTCGACGGTCTATCGCAACGTGTCGCTCGATCCTGACCAAGGCGGCGGTGGTCGAGGCGGTCGCGGTGGGTTCGGTGGCGGCGGCGCAGCGACAATTGATCCGACCAAACCGATCGTGTTGTCCACCACTGGCGAATGGAATAAGAAGAGTGGGTACGCCAAGCTCGCCGGCGGAAAAGTGGAACGCCTGGTCTGGCGCGACAAAGCGATCAGCGGTCTTCAAAAGGCGCGCGACGCCGAGCACTATCTCTTTCTCGAGCAGAGCTACGCCGATTCGCCGAATTATTTTGTGGCGACCTCCGACGCGTTGGGTGCAGCGCAGGCGGTGTCGAAAACAAACCCGTTCCAGGGCGACTACGGCTGGGGCAAACAGGTGCTGATGGATTACAAGAACAAGCGCGGCGACAAGATCCAGATGATGCTGACGTATCCGGCCAACTACCAGCCGGGAAAGAAATATCCAATGCTCGTCTACTACTACGAAAAACTGTCGCAGGGCTTCCATGCGTACGTGGGGCCGAGTGACCGCACGGTGTACAACACGCAGAACTTTAGTCAGGAGGGCTACTTCGTTCTCCGGCCCGATATCCTGTTTCAAAAACGAAATCCGGGGTGGTCTGGCCTCGACTGTGTAACGTCAGCGGTGAAGACGGCGGTGGCGCGCGTCGCAGATATCGACGCCAAGAAGGTCGGCGCGATGGGACATTCGTGGGGCGGCTATCAGTCGGCCTTCTACGCGGTGCACGGGTCCGACACATTTGCGGCGGCGATTGCCGGCGCGCCGCTCACCGACCTCGTGTCGTTCTACGGCTATACCTCGGGCAACTCCGGACTCGCCGAAGCGCAGCATTTTGAAACGGGGCAGGAGCGCATGGACGTTTCGTTGTGGGAAGACCGCCAAGCGTTCATCAGGAACTCCACCGTGTTCGCCGTGGACTCGCTGCGCATTCCGCTCTTACTCGAGGAGGGCGACGCGGACGGCAATGTGAACGCGTATCAGAGCCAGGAGCTCTACAACTTCGCCCGTCGCCTCGGCAAGCAGGTGGTGTACCTCGTGTACGAAGGCGAAAATCACAACGTGGCCCGCGCCGAGAGTCAGCGCGACTACCACACGCGGCAAATCGAGTGGTTCGGGCACTTCCTCAAGGGCGATGCACCGGCCGACTGGATTGTGAACGGCGAGACGTATCTCCAGCGTCAGCGCATCCTCAAGGGCGCGACCACGCCAGCCGCTCGCCCGGGGGGCGACGGCGGCTCGCGGTAGGGCTGGAGACGCGGCATTTTAGTGTCCATGAGATGCGCATTCGATCGAACCCAGCATCTGCGTAGCGCTGGGCGTAGTACCGTTGATTCCCCATTGTCCCAGAAATCAGGAGCTCCACGCATGGCCCGCAGACTCCTCTTGGCAATTCCGCTGGCGTTCCCGATCGCCTTCGCGACCGCGTTCGGCCAAACCGCCGATCCCGGCAAGGCGGTCGCGCCCATCAAGGCCGACTACGCCCTCACCAACGTTCGCATCGTCATCGCCCCAGGCAAGGTGATTGAGAAGGGCACGGTCATTACGCACGACGGACGCATTGCTGCCGTAGGCGCGACCGTCGCCATTCCCGCTGGCGCGGTGAAGCTGGATCTCACGGGGCACACCGTTTACGCAGGGCTGATCGATGCCGCGACGAGCATCGGCCTCCCGAGCCCATCGCGCGCGTTGCCGGCTGCCGCAGACGCATCTGCCGCTGCCGCTGGTGGACGCGGCGGCCGCGGTGGCGCGGCGGCAGTCGCTGGTGGTCGCGGGCAGCCGCTTGGCGGTGCGGCCGCTCCGCAGCCGCCGGTGGTGCTCCCAGAAATTGATGCGGGCGCAGAAGCCGCCGAGATGTTCGCGCCGACCGACGATCAACTCAAGGCGTTTCGCGCCGGCGGCGTCACGACGGTTGGCCTCGTATTCGATGGCGGGATCTTCCCCGGCCGCGTCGGCGCCGCGCTGACTGGCGCGCAGGCCGGCGGATCGCTGTCGTTGCGTGCTGCCGCCGGGCAGGACGTGGCGTTCGGATCCAAGCGCGGTGGTGCCTACCCGGCGACGGGAATCGGCGTGGTCGCCTACATCCGGCAGGCATATCTCGACGCGCAGTACGAAGCGCGGCTCGACAAAGCATTCAAGGCCGGCGTTCCCGCCGCGCGCCCGTCAAACGACCCGATGCGCCGCGCCATGATGTCGGCGGCCATGAACGAAATGTCGTCGTGGTTCGTGGCCTCCACCGAGCGCCAGATTGCTCGCGTGGCTGAGATCGCCAAGGAGCTAGGACTCAAGAGCCCGGTGGTCGTCGGTTCGCAAGAAGGATGGCGGAGTGCGGCGGTCCTCAAGGCGAGTGGCGCGACGGCGGTGGTGAGTTTGCAATGGCCGTCGCCCGACTCCATCACCGGCCGCGAGTTCCTCGCCGTCGGTTCGGGCAAAACGGGGAAGGCGCCGAGCGCAACGGCTGCGGACTCCAATGAAGTGCGGGCTAATGCGGCGGCGCTGACCAAGGCCGGCGTACCGGTCGCGCTCGCGTCGTACGGTGGCGAGAGTGGCGCCACCTTCCGTGACCGTATTCGTATGACGATCGCGGCCGGTATGAGCCCCGACGATGCGCTCCGCGCTGCTACGGTCACGCCGGCGTCCGTGCTCGGCATCACCGCTGCCGTCGGCACCATCGAGGTGGGCAAGTTGGCCAACTTCGTCGTGGTGAGTGGCAACGATCTCTTTGCCGCCACGAACCCGATCAAGCACGTCTTTATTGAAGGCCGTCTCTACTAACCATGGACTCCCACATGCGAATCCTCAACGGATGTACCCTCGCAGTCCGAGCCCTCGGCGTTGTGAGTGCGGCGGTGGCAGTGGCCGCCACGCCCACGCGGCTCGCGGCACAGGACCTCGCGATTAAGAACGCGACGATCATTACGATCGCACGCGGCGACATTGCGAACGGCACCATCCTCGTGCGCGGCGGCAAGATCACGGCCGTCGGCACGAACGTCACCATCCCCGCGGGCGTCCGCACGATTGACGGCACCGGCAAGTTCGTGATGCCGGGCCTTATTGACGCGCACTCGCACTCCGCGCTCGAGAACGGCATCAACGAGGGCACGGAGTCGGTGACGCCCGAAGTGCAGGTGCAGATCAAGAACGACGATCCGGTTATTTACCGCGCCCTCGCGGGCGGTGTGACGGCGGCGCTCTTGCTGCACGGCAGCGCGAACACCATCGGCGGTCAAGCGCGCGTCATCAAGATGCGGTGGGGTCAGTCGGCGGACGAGATGCTCTTCAAGGGCGCCTTCCGCATTGTGAAGTTCGCGCTCGGCGAGAACGTTACGCAGGCGAGCTCCACGGCGCCGGCCGATCAGCGCCGGTTCCCCATGACCCGCATGGGCGTGGAGTTCACGGTGCGCTACTGGTTTCAGAAGGCCAAGGAATACGATCAGGAGTGGAAGGAGTATCGCGATGCGGTGAAGACGAACGCCAACGCGATGATGCCGCGCCGCGACCTGCGGCTCGAAGCGCTGACCGACATTCTGCACGGCGACCTCAAGGTGCACTCGCACAGCTATCGTGGCGACGAAATCCTGATGCTCATCCGTGTGGCCGAAGAAAATGGTTTTAAGGTGCACACCTTCCAGCACGTCCTCGAGGGCTACAAGGTCGCCGACGAAATCGCCAAGCACGGCGCGATGGCGTCGACCTTCGCCGACATGTGGGCGTACAAGGCCGAAGCCTGGGATGCGATTCCGTTCAACATGGCGCTGATGTCGCAACGCGGCGTGGTGGTGTCGGTCAACTCCGATTCCGACGAACGCATCCGCCGGCTGTATCAAGAGGCGGGCATTGGTGTGCGCTACGGCAACATGCCCGTGAACGAAGCGCTCAAGATGGTGACGCTCAATCCGGCGAAGCAGCTCGGCGTCGACAAAATGGTCGGCACGCTCGAGACGGGGAAAGACGGGGACATTGCGGTCTTCTCCGCGCACCCGTTCGCGCCTGACGCCATGGTGGAATACACGATTGTGGACGGCAAAGTGCTCTTCGAGCGCGCCGAAGCCAACACGCTTCGCAAGATTGCCGACAAGACGCAGGGAGGCACGCGCTAATGCATCTCAAGACGAAGCATCTCGCGCTATTCGTGGCGACCGCGCTGGTGGCGGCGAGCGCGACGAACGCGGCGGCACAGGCCGGCGCTGGTGATGAAGGGACCTTCTTCATCAAGGGCGGCACGGTCGTGAACCCCGGCGGGCAGAAGATGCCCAACACCAACATCCTCGTCCGCAACAACCGGATTGTGGAAATGGGCCCGGCGGCACAGCCGGCCGATGCCAAGGTGATTGACGCCACTGGCAAGTACATCTACCCCGGCATGATCGACGCCAACACGGGGCTCGGGCTTGGTGAAGTCGGTGGCGTCCAAACCATGGGATTGCGCACCGAGATGGGGGAGTTCAATCCGCACATTCGCGCCTTAGTCGGCCTCAATGTTGAGAGCGAACTGCTCGGCGTGACGCGCATGAACGGCGTGACGTCGGCGATCACCTCGCCGACCGGTGGTGTGATTAGCGGCCAGGCGGCGCTCATCAATACGGCGGGCTGGACGTGGGAAGATCTGTCCGTCGCCAAGTCGGCTGGGATGGTGATCAACCTGCCCGGCAGTGGCGGCGGTGGTCGTGGTGGTGGGCGTGGCGGTCGAGGCGGTGCTGCGGCGAGTCCGACGCTCGTCGCTGACTTTGAACGCTTCATGACCGAGTCCAAGGAGTACAACACGGCGCGTGCCTCGGGCTCGGCCAAGCTAGATCTGATTTATGAAGCGATGCGGCCGCTCCTGAACAAACAAATTCCGGCCATTATCACCGCCAACGGGGAAGCGAACATTCGCGCCGCGGTCGCGTTCGGTGAGAAGTGGGGGATTCGCGTCGTGATTTCGGGCGCCAGTGAGGCGTGGAAGGTCCGAAAGTTTCTCGCGGACAAGAAGATTCCCCTTATTCTCGGATCGCTGGAGTCGGCACCCGGCGACGACGTGCCATACGACGAGATCTATGCACAGCCCGGCCTGCTCTACGAGGCCGGCGTGAAGTTCGCCTTCTCCACGGGAGCGGGCTCCAACGCGCGCCACGTGGCGTTCCACGCCGCGCTGGCGATGGCGTACGGACTGCCGTCGGACGGCGCCCTCAAGGCGCTCACGATTTGGCCCGCCGAAATCTTTGGCGTGGAGAAGGAGATCGGGTCCATTGAGAAGGGCAAGCTCGCCAACTTCTTCATTACGACCGGCGACCCGATGGATCTGCGCACGCAGGTGGTGGAGGTGTTCATCAAGGGCCGCATGCTGGCCGACGATGATCGTCACTCGCGCCTGTATGCCAAGTACAAATCGCGTCCGCTGCCGATCAAACCGTAGCGGCGGCGCGGTGCATGACTCGTTCGCGGCAGCCCGTTCCTTGGGCTGCCGCGAATGCATTCAGGGGGGTGCGGCCGCATTCCCGGCGCCGACGTGCGCGTCTGACTTTGCGGAGCGCGCTTCCGTTTTGCTTGACGGGACTCTCCCGATGTCGTAATGTCCTCGGTCTCAAAGTGCCGGCCTGTCGCACATCCGTGCGTTCCAAGGCCAGCACGGCACGCCAATCGCCCCCCCCGATCGCGTCGCACCCCGTTTCTTTTGCGGTGTGACCGTGCCCGTCGCAAGCCGAGTGGACTGTTCCTGACGCCGCTGTCGCTCCGACGCCATCCCTAGGAGAATACCGCATGTCGAGTCTCACCCGCCTGAGGTCGTACGTTGCATTCGTCGCCGCATGGCTCCTGCTCGTTGCGGCGGCCCTGCCGCTCGCAGCACAAGGAACAATTGCCGGTACCGTGACGGGCGGCGAGTCCGCTGCGGCGCTCGCGAATGCCCGCGTGATCGTGGTTAACACCTTGCTCACGGCCACCACGGACGAGCAGGGCAAGTTCACGCTCCGCAATGTCCCAGCCGGAAGCGTCGCCGTCATGGTGATGCACGTGGGCTACCAGTCGTTGCGCAAACCGGCCACGGTGACGGACGGTGCCACCACCAGCCTGGACTTCAAGCTCAGCGTCGCGGTCGTGCAGCTGCAGGAGGTCGTGACCACGGCCATTGGCCAGCAGCGGCGCGTGGAGCTCGGCAATTCCATCACGACGCTCGGCGACGTGGGGAAGAAAGTCGAGGAGATGAAGGTCACCTCGGTCGCCGACCTCTTGGTGGCGAAGGCGCCGGGCGTTGTCATGCTCCCGGGCTCGATTCTCGGTGGCGCGCCGACAGTGCGCATCCGCGGCACCTCTTCGATTAGTCTCGGCAACCAGCCGATCTACGTGGTGGACGGCGTCCGATTCAACGCCAACACGACGACCGGCAATGGTAGCACCAACTTCTCGCTGTTGAATACGCTCAATCCTGAGGAAATCCAGGACATTGAGATTGTGAAGGGCCCGTCAGCGGCCACGCTGTACGGCACGTCGGCGGCCAACGGCGTCATCGTCATTACGACCAAGAAGGGCAGGGCCGGTGCGCCCCGCTGGTCGTACTTCGGCGAAATGGGCAGCGTGCAGGATCGCAATAACTATCCAATGATGTATATGAACTGGGGCCATGCTCCAGGCTCCACCACGCCAATCCGTTGCCAGCTCGCGTTGATGTCGACGCCCGCGGCGCAGGGTGGTTCGCCCTGTCTCACCGACAGCTTGACGCACTATCTCCTGCTGCGCGACCCGGCCCGCACGTTCATTCACGACGGGCAGACCAAGTCGTACGGCTTTAATGTGAGCGGCGGATCTGAAGCAGTTCGGTACTTTATCTCGACCGACGCCACCGACCAGTGGGCGCCAATCCAGATGCCGGCGTTCGACCAGCAGCGGTTTGCCGACGCCAAGGTGCCGGTGAAGTCCGACTGGCTGCATCCGCTCGCGCAGCAAACGGTGAACTTCCGCGCCAATCTTAACGCGACGATGTCGCCCAAGCTGGACATCGGTGTGAGCTTTGGCTTCAATAAGTCGAACAACCGGATCATGCCGTCCGACGCCGCGTTTGAGGCGCTCTTCTACACGGGCCTCCAGAACTACGGATTCCGCGGCCCTGGCCCAGGCAAAATCACGACGACGGCTGAGGGCGCACCGCTCAACGAGTACTACCAGTACGCGCCGGGCGACGTCATGCAGGAGAGCTACAAGCAGGATTTGCAGCGCTTTCTCCTGAGCAGCAATGCCCTCTGGCGTCCGTACTCGTGGATGCAGAATGACTTTACGATGGGCATCGACTTTGCCAGCTATGACTACTACCGCATCTGCCGACTGAACGAGTGCCCGGTGGCCAGCACGCAGCGCATCGGCGTGGTGGATGACCGTCGCACTGACCAGCGCAACTTCACCACCAAAGTCTCCAGCACGGTCAACTACGACGCACGGTCGTGGCTGAACCTGAAGACGACGGTCGGCGCGGAATACAACAACATTGAGTCGGACGGACTTGTCACCAACGGATCGGGGCTCCCGCCCGGTGGTAACAGCGTGGGCGCCGCGGCCACGCGCACGGCGAGCAACACCCAACCGACCGTGGTCAAGACGCTGGGCTTCTTCGTGCAGGAGCAGGCCAGCCTTCGCGATCGCCTCTTCTTGACCGCCGCGGTTCGTACCGACCAGAACAGCGCGTTCGGCTCGAACTTCCAGAAGGTCGTGTACCCCAAGTTGAGCGCCTCGTGGTTGGTATCCGACGAGCCGTTCTTCCCGCAGAAGAAGTGGCTCCAGTCGCTGCGCCTGCGCGCGGCATTTGGTGCGAGCGGCGTGCAGCCTGGCGCCACGGCCGCACTCGTCACGTTCACCGCGGCGAGCTCGAGCATCCCCACGCGCGGCACGACCTCGGGCATCAATACGCCGGGCCTCGTGGCTGCGCAGCCGGGCCTGCCAGATCTGAAGCCTGAGACCTCAAAGGAATACGAAACGGGCCTCGACGCGCAGCTCTTCGACGGCCTCGTGCACGTGGACTACACCTACTATCGCCGCCAGAGCTACGACGCGCTGATCAGCGTGCCGCTCGCCCCTTCGTCGGCGGCCTCGCAGCTCTCGGTGCTCCAGAACGTGGGCTCGATCCGGAACTCGGGTCACGAACTGCAGATTACCACGCAGCTGTTCGACCGCCCCAACTTTGGGTGGGATGTCACGATCAACGGCTCGCATAACACCAACATGGTGGTCAACCTCGGCTTCGACGCCTCCACCAATGCACGCCGCGTCATTGGGCAGGGCCTGACCACGCAGCAGCGTGAGGGGCTCCCGATCAACGGCCAGTGGTACCGTCCGTTCACGTATAACGACGCCAATCACGACGGCGTGCTGCAGTGGAACAAGGACGATGCACTGTCCGAGGTGCACGTGGACTCCGCCCTCAAGTTCCGTGGCGTGACCGCTCCACGTGACATTTTCTCCATCCAGAACGGCTTCGACCTGTTCCGGCACACGTTGCGCATCAACATGTCGTTCGACTACAAGGGCGGCTTCAACGTCCAGGACGGCGGCAACAACTTCCAGTGCAACACCGATCCGCGCGCCTGCGCCGAAACGCAGGATCCGAAGTCTCCTCTTGGTGAGCAGGCGCGGAACATTGCCAAGACCTACGGCTCGAACCTCGGGGGCACGAACTACAAGACCGCGGCCGGCTACTTTATGAACGGCCAGTTCTGGCGCTTCCGCGAGTTGTCTTTTGTGTATCAGTTGCCGGGGATCGCCACCAAGTCGTTGCGGGCGCAGAAGGGCTCCAGCGTGGTACTCAGCCTCCGCAACATTCATCACTGGACCGGCTTCTCCGACATTGATCCCGAGATCAATCAGGGGCTCGCCCAGAATGACAACCAGACGAACTTCCAGTCGGCCCCTCCGCCGACGTACATCACGCTCCGTTTCAATCTCAAGTACTAACTCACCCCATCGAGGACGAGATTCATGACACGAAATGATCATCGCGCTCGATCGGCCGTAGCGACGGGCTGCATTATTGCTGCCGCCTCGCTCTTGGCGTTCGCGTGCAAAGACTACACCAAGGAACTGCTCCAGCCAGAAAACCCGGGCATCGTCGGCTCTGACGCGGCGGGCTCGCCGTCGGCCGCCGCGGCCTTGCGGATTGGCGCCATCGGTCGCGTGAAGCTGCTGGTGAACTGCGCCAGCCTCGAATGCCTGTGGCAGGAAACAGGCATCATGACCGACGAGTTCAAGAACGCCGATTTCCAAAACACGCGGCAGGACATCGACCAGCGTGCGATCACAACCGATAACCCGACCATTCCGTACACGCAGGTCACGCAGGCGCGTGGATTCGTGATCACCGCCATCGATGCGATGAAGACCTACGTGCCCACGAACACGGCGGACATCGGCGAGCTTTACATGTCGCTCGGCTTCGTCGAGATGTCGATGTCCGAGGCCTATTGCAACGGTATTCCGCTTGGCAGTGCGCTCAAGGGCCAGGTGGTGCTCGGGCCGCCGCTCACGAACCTACAGGTGTACGACGTGGCGAAGGCGCATCTGGATTCGGCGCTCGCCGTCAACGTCGGCGGTGATGCCGGTAGCCTCTTCATCCGGCAGGCCTCGTCGATCATCAAGGCGCGCATTCTGGTCAACCAGGGTCAGTACGCGGCGGCCGCTGCGGTCGTGTCCGGCATCCCCACGGCGTTCCAGTACGTGTGGACGAGCAACCCGGGCGACAACGCTGACGACAACGGCATCTGGGGCAACATCAGCAACACCGCGCGCATGAGCGTGGCCGACAGCTTCGACATCGTGAACGGCACGTCGAACTTGATCAAGAACGCGCTCCCCTTTGCATCGGCCAAGGATCCGCGTGTGCCGGTCATCCCCGGCAGTCAGGCGGTTCCGAAGGTCATCGCCGAAGACGGCGCGACCCCGCATTTCGTGCAACAGATCTGGAACCGTGATGATCCGCTTCCGATCGCGTCCGGGATTGACGCTCGCCTGTTCGAGGCCGAGGCACAGCTCAATGCCAATGACTACACGGGCATGGTGGCTACGCTGAACGCCCTGCGCGCGGCCGCACCGAAGATTGGCGTCTATCAGGTGCCGGCCATGGCGGCGTTGGCCAGCGTGCCGGCCACCAAGAGCGATGCCGTCACCCTGTTCTTCCGTGAGAAGGGGTTCTGGACCTTCGGACGCGGACAGCGGCTCGGCGACCTCCGTCGCATGATCCGTCAGTACGGCCGCACCGAGGACAACGTCTTCCCGAAGGGGGTCTACTTCAAGGGTGGCGTGTACGGCGCGGACGTGAACATGCCCGTGCCGGACGGCGAGAAGGTGAACCCGGCGTTCACCGGCTGCATCGACCGCAAGGCGTAGCCCAACCGCAGGTTTGCAGGCACACCGCGCGCCACGGAGTCCGCTCCGTGGCGCGCCGTGCGTTTGGCCCCTTCGTTGCCCTTGTGCGTCCGCTCCAAGAGTCATAGCTTCGGGAGTATTTTGGTATACCAAATCGTATACTAAGGGGCCTGCCGCCTCGACGGCGCATGAACCCATTCTCTGATCTGCGGCCGATGGCTCCGGGTCGTGAGGCGGGGGAGGGCGTGGAGCGAGCAGGGCGCGTGGCGTGGAGCTGGTTGGACTTCCTCACATGAGGTACAGATGCTGAAGACACGGTGTCATATGCAGTTCGCGGCCGGAGTCCTGATTGCCGGACTGGCCTTCACCCGCCCACTCTCGGCGCAGGAACCGTATCCCGGATTCGACGCCTATGTGGCCAAGGCCTTGGTCACGCTTCGGGTGCCCGGCGCCGCGGTCGCCATTGTGCGCAACGACACGGTGCTCTACGTCAAGGGATTCGGCGTGCTCGCCGCCGGCAGTCAGACGCTGGTCAACGAACGCACCCTCTTTGAAATCGGCTCCAGCAGCAAGGCGTTTACCGCCACGGTCGTGAGCATGATGGTGTCGGACGGCAAGATGAAGTACGACGATCTTGTCTCCAAGTATTTGCCCGACTTCAAGCTGGCCGATCCGGCGGCGAGCGCGCAGGTCACCCTGCGTGACGCCTTGTCGCATCGCAGTGGCATTGGCCGTGGCGAGCTCATTTGGATTGACGCCGGGACGTCGCGCGATGATGTGTTGCACCGCGTGCGGTTCCTCCGTCCCGAGTCGAGCTTCCGCTCCAAGTGGTCGTATCAAAACATCATGTTCCTCGCCGCTGGTGTCGCCGCCGGCAACGCAGCGGGCAGCACGTGGGACGACCTCATTCAGCAGCGCATCTTCACGCCGCTCGGCATGACGTCGAGTGCGCCGACGTATAAAGGAGTCACGACCCCGAACGTCGCCACGCCGCACTCCATGGAAAAGGACACCGTGGTGCGAAAGGGGCAGTTCAACGCCGAGAACATCGCGCCGGCGGGATCTATTCTCTCGAATGCGGTGGATATGGCGCAGTGGCTGCGCTTTCAGATGAACGATGGTGTGGTGGGCGGCAAGCGCTTGGTGAGCAGCGCCGCACTGAAGGAGACCCACACCTCGCAGATGCTCGTCGGAGCAGGTGGTCCCGGTGGCGGCGAGCAGACGCTGTTCAATACCTACGGGATGGGATGGTTCGTGCAGGATTATCGGAAGGAGTTGGTCTGGCAGCACGGCGGCAACACGCCCGGCATGACGACCGCGGTCGGGATGATGCCGGAGAAGAAGCTCGGTGTCGTCGTGCTCAGCAACACGGATCACACGCAGCTGCCCGACCTGCTGATGCACTACATCTTCGACCGCCACCTCGGCGCCCCAGTGCGCGATTACATCGCGGAGGCCACCGCGCGAGCCGCGGCGCGTCGGCCACCGGTTGATACGACGGCGCCGCATGTCGCCGTGTCCGCGCCACTGCCGCTCACGACGTACGTGGGCACGTTTGTGGACAGCATGTACGGCGAGGCCACCGTGGCGCTCGTGAACGGCAAGCTCGAAATGTCGCGCGGTTTGGTGCGCGGAACGCTCGAATACTGGAACGCGAACAACTTCCGTTGGTGGAATAACGGTTCCATTAGTGCGCTGAGTGCCTTCATCAAGTTTGAAGTCACCCCCGACAACAAAGTGACAGGGTTGTACTACGGCATGGCACCCGACATTTCGCTGCTCACGCGCAAGGCGACGGCCGGCGGTGGCCGTGGCGGGCGCAGTGGTGGGGCGGGGAACTGACGCGATGACACTCAAGACGAACTACCTCACGCACCGCCGCCTAGCCGTGCATACCGTGGGTGCGATGGCGTTCGCGTTCGCGACGGGGTGCGCGGGCTTGCACACCTCGGCGACGAGCGGCAGCCCCGCAGCGGACGAACCGTACGATCTCGTGATTGCCAACGGCCGCATTGTGGATGGCGCGGGCAACGCGTGGTTCTATGGTGACGTGGCCATTCGTGGGGATCACATTGCCAAGATTGTTCGACGTGGGTCCGCCGAACGGCTCGTGGCGCGCCGCAGCATTGACGCCACCGGATTGGTGGTCGCGCCAGGGTTTATCGACATTCAGGCGGGCGGCAACTACGTCTCGGGCGACGGGCGCGACGTCAGCAAAGTGACGCAGGGTATCACGACCGAGATTTTTGGTGAGGCATACACGGGTGCTCCAATCAGCGAGCGCTCACTTGAGAATTCGTCTCCCGCTGCCGCGGCGGCGGCCCGCCCGTTTATGGGGCCGCACGGATTCGACGCCTGGCTCAGGGCGATGCAAACCCACGGCATCTCGCCAAACGTCGGCGCATTTGTTGGCGCGAGCACGCTTCGGGTGTTCGGCATGGGGATGGCGATGGGCGCGGCGACCCCAGCCGCAATGGATGCCATGCGCGGCGCGATGCGCAATGCCATGGAAGACGGCGCCTTCGGGCTCGGCACCGCTCTGATCTATCCGCCGGGCAACTACGCGAGCACCGAAGAGTTGATCGAGGTCACGAAATCGATGGCGCCCTATGGCGGCATCTATATCACGCATATGCGCTCCGAGGCCGATCAGGTGCTCGAGGCTATGGACGAGGCGTTGCGCATTGGCCGCGAGGGTGGTGTGCCCGTTGAGATCTATCACCTCAAGGCGGCGGGCGTTGGGAACTGGAGCAAAGAAGCCGCGATGATCGCCAAAATCGATTCGGCGAGAGCGACCGGCTTTGATGTGCAGGCCAACATGTATCCGTACACCGCCGGTGGCACCGGCCTCGCGGCCTGTCTGCCGCCTTCGGTGTCGGCCGACGGGAAATTGTTCGCCAATATTTCGAGCGACGCCGAGCGCGCCAAGATTCGCGCGGAAGTCGCGCACCCCACGAGTTTTTGGGAGAGTCTCTGCGAGCAAGCGACGCCGCAGGGCGTGCTGATTGCCGGGCTGCGCAGCCCCGCAAACCAAAAGTGGTCGGGCCACCGTCTCTCGGAGATTGCCGCAGGAATGGGCAAGGACTGGCTCGACACTGTCATGGACTTGCTGAAGTCCGAAGGGCGGGACATTGGCACGATGTACTTCCTGATGAACGAAGACAACGTCAAGCTTCAGCTCAAGCAGCCGTGGATGAAGATTGGCACCGATGCCGGTGGTAGCGATCCAGACAGCACCAAGGCGTTGGCGCATCCGCGGTCGTACGGCACTTATCCGCGCATCTTGGGCAAGTACGTGCGCGACGAAAAAGTGATTCCGCTCGAAGACGCCGTGCGCAAAATGACGAGCGCGGTCGCGCAGCGCCTGTTGATCACCGACCGCGGGCTTCTCCGTCCGGGGATGTTTGCTGACATTGTCGTCTTTGATCCGCAGCGCATTCGGGAGAACTCCACGTACGAAAAGCCGTTGCAGCTGTCGACGGGGATGCATCTGGTGCTGATCAACGGCGTCGAGGTGGTGCGGGACGGCCGTCACACGGGGGCGAAGCCGGGGCGCATTGTGCGCGGGTCGGCGTGGCGCTCCGGTGGGAAATGACCAGAAGCAGCTGGATTTGAGCGCTCGGAACGACCGTTGAATTAACGTATGTAAGGGAAAAGGGAAGATTCTACTCGGCGTTACAGGCCCGCCGGTAAAAGAGCGGAAGTCGTCCAACCCCTCTGAGGGTTGGGCGACTTCCGCTTTAACGGGCGATGGCCGACCGCATTTCGGCCACCGTCGGAAGTCCGTTTCACGACAGAATGGCCAATGGAGTCAGGGATATTCGGATAGCGCCTTTGCGCTCCTGTACGACAGATTGTGGGAGACGACTCCCATCTGCATAAGGCATTGATGACGCGGACGAAGCGGCGCGGCTTGTTGAAGCACTCACGGCTGGCGCCGAACGCGCCGCCGGTCTGCGTGTGGCGTTGTGCGCCGGAGCGTGCCGCCTATGACGGATCGCGAGCGCGCCCTCGACCTCGAAGAATGTTGGCGGACCTCCTCCGACATCTTCTTGTTGCTCGACCGGACGGGAACGATTATCGACGTGAATCCGGCAATCGTGCCGACGCTCGGATGGTCCGTGGCGGCTACTCAGGGTCGCGATATCGCCACTCTCGTGCATCCGGATGATTGCGCGCGGATGCAGGACGCACTGACCGGCCTGCGCGCGGGTGTGGCGCTCGGAAGTCTGAGCCTTCGGCTTACGCGCGAGGACGGTCAGTATCGCCAAATGAACCTCCGGGCGGGCGCCGTCTCCACTGACGGTCGGTTTATGGTGGTGGCGCGCGATGTCACGCTGTTTCAGCAGACGATGCGCGAGAACTTTCGCTTGACGCACGCCTACCACTTCCTGCGCCGTGCGTCCGATGTAAGTCGTCGCGCCGCCACTCGTGAAGCGTTGTTCGCGGACGCGTGCCGCTGCGCGGTGACCGACGGAAATTTCAGACTAGCCTGGATTGGCATGCTCGATCCTGTGACCGGGGTCCTGCGTGCAGTAGCGACCGCCGGTGTCGGCCACGACACCCCGAATGGTCTGCCGTTCAGTGCGGACCCTGACGGTTTCGGCCAAGCGGCGCGCGAAGGGCGCACGGTCGTGTTCGCAGATTTTGAACTCGATGCTACGCCAGCACCGTGGCGCGCGGCGGCGATCGTGTACGGACTCCGATCCTCGGCCTCGCTTCCATTGACGGCGAACGGCACGATCGTCGGCGTGCTCACGGTCTTCGCCGCAGAGGCGGGCGCCTTTGGCGACGACGAAGTGATCCTCCTCGGCGACGTGGCCGCTGAGATTTCTGCGTCGCTCGGTGCTCTTGAGCGGCGAGAAGAACAGCAACGCACCGAAGCCGCGGTGCGCCGTCTCGAAGCGCATCAGCACCGGACGCAGCGGCTCGAGAGTGTCGGCACGCTGGCGGGCGGCATCGCCCACGACCTGAACAACACGCTCGCTCCCATCGTCATGGCCGTCGGGTTGCTGGAGCGGCTGCCGCTCGACGAACGGGCCTCGCGCCACCTCAAGACCATCGAAAAGAGCGCGGCGCGCGGCGCGGCTATGGTGAAGCAGGTGCTGAGTTTTGCGCGTGGCCTCGAGGGAGAAAAAGTCGCGATGACGGTTCGGCACGTCGTCAACGATGTGGCGAAAATGCTCGACGATACATTACTCAAAGACGTTCGCGTCGAGGTCGTGGCCCCGCGAGAGTTGCCGAGTGTGATGGCAGACCCCGCGCAGCTCCATCAAGTGATGCTGAGCCTGTGCGTCAACGCCGTGCAGGCGATGGAAGGGCACGGGCTGCTACGGATCGTCGCGGAGGAGGTAACGCTCGAGCAGGCCGCCGCCCTCGGAATCGCGGGTGGACGAGCGGGGCATTTCATCTGCATCAGCGTAACCGACACCGGCCCTGGAATTGTCCCGGGTGTGCTCGATCGCATCTTTGAACCCTTCTTCACCACCAAGGCCGCGGGGCAAGGCACCGGGCTCGGACTATCGACGAGCCTGGGTATCGTGCGCTCGCACAACGGTTTCATTGGCGTCGAAAGCATCGTCGGGCGCGGCTCGATGTTCCGCGTGTATCTCCCCGTGGTCGAAGAGTCCGCAGAGCCGGCCGCACCTCGCACATTCGTGGGGACGCCAGAAGGGCACGGAGAGCTTGTCTTGGTCGTGGAGGACGAGGACGATGTGCGCGAGCTAGTGCGCGAAACCTTGGAACAGTTTCACTTCCGCGTGCTGACCGCGCGCGACGGCGCCGAGGGCGTGGCACTTTTTGCACGCGATGGAAATGACATCGCGGTGGTGTTGACGGACATCAAAATGCCGGTCCTCGACGGTATTGCGATGACCCACGCGATTCGCCGCCTGCGTCCCAACGTTCGCGTCGTGGCCATGAGTGGTGTGGATGCCTCGCTGGCCGACGCCGAACGCCTCGTACATGAGAGCGTGACGCGCGTGATGCAGAAGCCGTTCGAGGTCGCCACGCTCGTGCGCACCGTGCGTGAAGCGCTCGACGCACCCCTGCCTGCGACGGCAGCGATGCACAGCAACCCGCCTACCGGCGCGCCTCCGATACGAGGCGATCAATGACGACCGCTGCTCCGGTTTTCACAGGGGAGGCGCTCCCTGCCGTGCTAGTGGCGGCGTGGCAGGACGCGCCGTATGCGGTCGCGTTCGTGGATACCGAGTTGTGCGCCCGCTGGGTGAATCCCGCGTTTACGGCGCTCACGGGCCGTCCATACGCGGATCATCTTGGGCGCACGTTGGCGGCATTGCTCCCGACCTCGCATCCCTCACTGGAAGATCGGGCGCGCGAGTCATTGCAACGTGGGGTGGCGGTCAGCGGTGTGCGCGTGGAAGCCGTTTCGGGTGACGCACTGACTCACCGGCTCCGTGCCACCATCCATCCAGTGTACGATAGCGATCGCACGCGCGTCGGTGCGTGCGTGATGTGCACGGACATTTCGGACGAGAGCCGATTGGTCGAGGAGCTCTGGCACGCGCAGAAGCAGGCGGCCGCCAGTCAGCTCGCCAATGTGTTTGCGCACGATTTCAATAATCTGCTCGTCGTGATTCAAGGCTATTGCGAACTGCTGGCGATGAAAGCGAGCGACGAGACGTTGAAAGACCGGCTGGGCCGAATCCATTCGGCGGCGGAAGCGGCGGCAGGGCTTTCGCGTCAGTTGCTGGCGCTCAGCCGCCGGAGCGCCGGCGCCATAAGTGCGATTGATCTGAATCTGCTCCTCCGTACGCTGCGTGCGGCGGTCGAGCGCGCCTTACCTCCGAATATCAATAAATCATTTCTGCTCGACGAATCCCTCGGCCTCGTGCTGGCCGACGCCGGCCAGATTGAACAAGTGGTGATGACGCTGGTGCTGCAGGCCATCGGGGCGATGCCGACGGGTGGCACGCTCAAGGTGGAGACCGCGAATACCACGGTGAGTGATTCGAACGTGATGGCAGGGGTCCTCGTGGCGGGGGAGTACGTGCGGCTCTCGGTGAGCAACTCCGGAGCCGCAATGAGTGCTACGGAGCTCGCAACACTCTTTGAGCCGGAAGTCCCACCCGCTTCGCCCGACGTGTGGACTGGTATTGGACTGCTCGCCGTGCGTAGCATCGTGCGCGCGTTGCACGGAGAGCTTCAGGTGGAAAGTGTCCCAGAGCACGGAACGAGGTACACCGTATGGTTGCCGAGGCAGATCGCGGCGACGGTGGCCGCGATGCCAGCGATACCGCCGACTCCGGGTGCCCGCGCGATTTCCGTGCTCTTTGTAGAGCCCGACGCGCTCGTGCGTGACGCGATCTCTGCCGGACTAGCCGAGCACGGTTTTGAGGTGGCGGTCGCGTCTACCGTCAACGAAGCGCTTCGGATTGCCGCCTCGCCCACAACGACCGTGGATGTGCTGGTGACAAGTGATGTGTTTGCCGACGGCGATGGCCGAATGCTGGCCGTCGAATGCAAACGGATGCTCCCCGGCGTGCGTATGCTCGTCGTCACGAGTGGCACAACGCGTACGCAGCAAGGGGCCGGCTCTGACTCAGTGGCCTGGCCGTTGCTGGCAAAGCCATACACGCTGCAGGACGTCGTGCGCACCATTTACGCCACGCTGTATCCCGCGTCAGCGGGAACGATCGAATAATCGCCCCAACTTCTCCCACAGACTCGCCCCCCATGACTGACGACTTCTCCGCACTCCGCGTACTCATCGTTGACGACCAAGTCCACGTGCGCAAGTTTGTGCGCGACCAACTGCTCATGTTCAATGTGACGCAGGTCGAGGAGGCGTCGAGCGGCCGCGCCGCGCTCCAGACGGTGACGGCGCCTGGCGCGGCATTCGACCTCATCCTCTGCGATCTGCGGATGCCGGAGATGGACGGCATCGAGACCATTCGCACCATGGGCAAGCTGGGTTTGCAGTGCACGGTCGCCATTCTCAGCGTTGAGGACGAGCGCGTCATTGAAAGTGCCGGCCTGCTGGCCACGCTCGGTGGTCTCCATATTGTCGGCGAGGTCTCCAAGCCGCTTACGGCGGACAAGCTTGAGGCGGTACTGCGGAGAACCACGGAAGTTGCGGCACCGCCTCCCGAGGACGCACCGGTGATTTCCGAAGCCGAGGTCGCTGAGGCACTCGAGCGAAAAGCGATGGAAATTCACTATCAGCCGAGAATCGTGATGCGGAGTGGCGTGTGCGTCGGCGCCGAGGCCCTCGTACGGTGGACGCATCCCACACACGGCGTCATTCGGTCCGACGCCTTGCTCGCGCTCGCCGAACGGTCGAGCTCGCAGTTGAGCACGCTCACTCAATTTATTTTGCGCGAAGCCGTGGCGGCTTGCGCCCGCTGGCAGGCCGATGGACGCGAGATCGGCGTGTCGGTGAATCTGTCGCCCAAGGTACTGGGGCAACTCGATCTCCCCGAGTTCATTGAGCAGTTGGCGCGCGAACACAAAGTGCAACCGGCGCGGATCACGATCGAAGTAGGCGAAACGACCATTGGAAGCGATCTCGCCACCCTGATTGACGTGGCCGCACGGCTGCGTATCAAGGGATTCCGGCTCGCGCTCAACGACTTCACCGGCGTGCATTCCGGCATCGAAGAAATCCTCAAGATTCCGTTTGGTGAGTTAAAGTTGTCGCGCGAGTGCGTGGACGGTTGTTCCAGGTCCGACAGCAAGCGCGCCATGGTCGAAGCGGGCCTCGCCCTTGCGCGAAGTCTCAAGCTCGCGACGGTATGCGCGGGTGTGGCCAGTCGCCCAGACTGGAATCTGCTCGACGAACTCGGATGCGAAGTGGGACAAGGCAACTTTATTGCGCATGCCATGCCGGAGGCGGGACTCGGGATTTGGGTCACGCAATGGATGATGCACAACCAATAACGCGCACCACCGGTCACACGCACCACCGAACACCAGCGCCACCCACATCACGAGACGCCACCCCCCCCGAACTGCTGTTACGAAATGCCCCCCATTCCGTTGGCCCAATACGCGGCACTGGTCATTGACGACCAGGAAGAAGTGCGCGAATACGTGCGGCTCGTACTCGAGACGCTCGGCGTGGGGCGCGTGGTGACGGTTGGCAGCGGACGAGAGGCGTTGGCGGCCGTAACGGTGCCGGGCACACAGTTTGATCTGATCCTCTGCGATTTGCAGATGCCGGAGTCTGACGGCGTTGAGACGCTGCGGGCCCTTGCCGCCGTGGGAATTGAGGCGTGGGTGGTGGTGATGAGCGTTGAGGAACCGCGCATTCTCGAGACGGCGGGCATGTTGGCGGCGGCCCAAGGGCTACATGTGCTCGGCGCGGTGCGAAAGCCGGTAGACCTTCGCCGCATGGCGTCGCTCCTCTCGCAAATGACGACGGCCGCTGCCACGCCACAGCGCGCCGCCGTGGTGGCTCCGACGGGCGATCTCCCCGAGGCGTTTCGTCGCGGCGAGATGCACCTGCACTATCAGCCGAAGGTGCACATGAAGTCCGGCCGGTTCAGCTCGGCCGAAGCCCTCGTGCGATGGCAGCATCCCACGCTCGGACTCATTCTGCCAGGCGCCTTTGTTCCGTTCCTCGAGAGCTCAACGGAGTTCGCCGACCAGCTCAATGACTATGCGCTCCAGGCGGCCATTAGCTGTGCGGGGCGATGGCGCGCGGATGGACGAGACCTCGCGGTCGCGGTGAATCTCTCGGCGAGCGCCTTCGACAAGCTGGACCTTCCCGAGCGCATTGAGGCGATGGCGCGCGACGCCAACGTGCCGAATGATCGCATCACGCTCGAGCTCACGGAGACGCAGGTCGCACGCGATGCGAACCGAATGTCTGAAGTATCTACCCGGCTACGACTCAAGCGGTTCAATCTCTCCGTGGATGATTTCGGCACTGGGAATTCCGGTCTCTCGCACTTACGACAGTTGCCATTCAACGAGATCAAAATTGATCGCGGCTTTGTGCACGGTTGTTCTACGTCGTTTACGCAGCGATCAGTGGTGGAGGCGAGCCTCGCGCTTGCGCGCGATCTCGGGATGACATCAGTGGCAGAGGGTGTGGAAACACGAGAGGACTGGAATCTGTTGGCTGAACTCGGGTGCGATATGGTGCAGGGCTACTATGTGGCGCGGCCCATGTCAGAGTTAGGACTCACACAGTGGGTGCCGCAGTGGCAGGGTCGGGTCGCGTGATGCCCCCACGAATTCCACTCGCGCCCGCCCGCAGTCCGGAAGACCGGGTCGTGCCGCCGCGCGCGCTCGTGATTTCCCTCATGGCGTTTGCCGTGCCCGTGGTGGCCGTGTTGAGCTTTCCGGATTTCACCAATGCGGGGTTCGGAACGCTCGTGTGGCTCCCCGCACTGATCCCCGCGTTTCTGCTCGCGTACTATCGCGGGCTCCGTGGTGTTGCCGTGGCACTCGCCGGCGGCATGGCGGTGATCACGGCAACGCAGGTGAGCGTGGTGGCATTCGACATTGCCGAACCCAACTGGTCGCTCTTGCTGGCGATTGTGCTGGTGTATCTCGTGGTATCGATTGGCATTGCCGTGCTCGCGGAGGCGCTCAACCGTGAGCGGCGGTCGGCGGAGGATATGGCGCTTGTTGACCGACTGACGGGCTTGCCCAACCGCCGGCAGTTGGATGTGGCACTTGAGACGGCGTTCGCCGCCGCGGAACGCGGGCATCCGATCACGGTGGTGGTGTTCGATCTGGACCACTTCAAACGCGTCAACGATACCCACGGTCACGCCGCAGGTGATGACGCGTTGCGCCAGTTTGGGGAGGTGCTGCGTGACAATACGCGCGGGCAGGACCTGTCGGCGCGTTTTGGCGGAGAAGAGTTTGTGTCGGTGTTGCGGGCGAGCGAGGCGGCATCGGCGACGGTGTTTGCCGAGCGCGTGTTGCACCAAATGCGCGAACGGCAATTTGCGTGGGGCCGGCAGACGGTGAGCGCGGGTATTGCGGTGCATCAGCCGGGGATGGGGTCATATGAGGTACTCCTCGCCGCCGCTGATCGGGCGTTGTACACCTCCAAGAGTGAGGGACGCGATCGTGTCACCACCGCAGCGGAGTTCGCCGTGCCAACGCCGGAGTCGACAGCGATCGTGACGCCGATGAAAGCAGGCGAGGCGACGCCAAGCAAGGAACGTCTCTTTGTCGTGGATGACGACCGTGAGGTACGCGAATCGGTCCGGCTGGCGCTCGCGGGCGAAGGGTATGACGTGTGGGAGACGGACGATCCCAAGGAGGCGATCCGCCACTTTGCTGCGGTGGGTGAGGCGCGACGTCCTGCAGCGATCGTGACAGACGTGATCATGCCGGGCATGACCGGGATGACGATGATCGACCAGATCACGGCCATCACACCGGCTGTGCGCGTGATCTACATGTCCGGCTACGTGCACGGTCCCGTATCCTGGGCCGGAGCGCCCGGGGCGGTCGTGGCATTTCTGGACAAACCATTCACGGTCAATGCGTTGCTCTCGACCGTCGACGAGGTACTACACCGTGCGCTGGAGGCGCGGCTGACGGCTAGACCGTAGTAGGGGTGCAGCGGTGAAGATCACTGCGTGGCAACGGGTGCCACGACTGCGTGGAGACAGCATGGCGAAGATTCTGCTGGTAGACGACGAATTCGCGGTTCGCGAACTCTTGGCCGAGGTGCTGGAACTCGATGCGCACCTCGTCACGCAGGCCGACGACGGCGCATCCGCCATTGCGGCGGTCGAGCGTGAGTTGTTTGATCTCGTGGTCACGGATCTTGTGATGCCAGACAAAGAGGGCATTGAGACCATCATGGAAATCCGGCAACGGTGGCCGGCGTTGAAGATCATTGCGATGTCCGGCGGTGGGCGGGGCGACGCCGCCGACTATCTCGACATGGCGGCCTCACTCGGTGCAGCGGCCACCTTGCAAAAGCCATTCTCGTCGCAGCTGTTGCTCGATACCGTAGCGCAGGTGCTGGCCACGCCGCCGGCGGACTCTCCCTCGTCACCGCGGTAGGAGCGCGAGCGCCGATGTCCGTTGAACGCGACAGCGAAACGATCGCTCTTACTCGTGTCTCCCAGTTCGGTGGAGCGCTCGCCCTGCTGGGGATCTTGACGGCGCTCGCGTGGGGCATCGGCGAATCGCGGTGGACGGAGATCGTCGCCGATGGCACACGGCTGATGCCGGGGGTGGCGCTGCTCTTTCTTGCGTTCGGGCTTGCGGCCCGATCCGCGCTCCTTCAGCGCGAAGGCGTTACGACGGCGCGGTATGATGTGGCCGGCGCTGCCCTCACGTTCGCGTTGCTGTTGCAAAGTGCGGCGTGGACCCTGTGGCAGATTGGTGCGCCGCGACTGTCGCTGATCACGCGCGCAACGGATCCAGACGCCCTGTTGCCGCTGTTCTATGTCGAGTGGCAAGTATTAGTGCCGTTCGGAGTGATCGCGTTGCTGGGGCTCGACCGTGCGCTCTACCAGCGGTATGGTCGGCGCCTGCTCATGGGCCTGGGGGGGCTCCTCGCGATGCTCCTCCTCCTCCTCAGCGGGACGGCCCTCGTGTCGGCCCTGTTGGGCGCGCCTTTACAGTGGAACGATACGACCATCCTTCCCCCGGCGAGCGCACTGGCGATTGCGTTGCTTGGCACGAGCTTCGCCATGCGTCTCCAGCGCACGGAGTGGCCGCGGAGCGTGCTGGTAGATCGCGAGGGCAAGTCGGCCCATTTGTCGTTCGCATCGACGTTCGGGCTCGTGGTGCTGGTGTTCGGCGGAACTGTTGTCGTCGGGTTTCGTGTCGCGTACGAGCAAGCGGCGGCCGCTGCGCAGCAAGAGGTACGCGAAAACCTGCGTGTCATTGTACACGCCAGGTCACGGCAGGTGACGACGTGGTTGAGCGAGCGCCGCGGGGACGCCGAGATCGTGACGCGCGCGCCGGTGTTGGCAAATGCTGTCAGCGCGCTGTTAGCGAACCCTCGCGATGCGCGCACGCGAATGCAGGTGACGGCGACGTTCGAAGCCATGCGAAATGCCAAAGGCTTCACAGACATCACCCTCTTTGATCGCGCGGGTCGACTGGTGCTGACCGTTCCCGCCAGTGAGGAAGGCTTGACCGCTGGCGACGATTCCGCGATACGCCGGTTCTCGGCATCCCAGCAAACGGTGGCGTTTGAAGACTTGCATCGCGACGCGGCTGGTGGGCACACGCACCTCGCCTTTTACGCTGCGGTTGGGCGAGCGGCCGGCGGGGCGGCGGAACAGCAAGGCGTCGTCCGCTTTCAGTCGAACGCGGCGCAAAGTCTATTTGCGGTCACACATGACTGGCCATTTGAGAGTGAGACCGGTGAGTTCGTGCTTGGGCGCACCGGTCCAGACAGTGTAGAGTTTTTGAGCGATGTGCGATTCGACCGCGGACTCGCGATGACGAAGAAGGCGACGAACGATCCGACGACGCAGCTGGCGCTCGTGCAGATGGCGCGCTCCCCGGGTGAACTCACCGGGCGGGCGGTGGATTACCGCCAGCATGCGGTGCTCTTCGCAGGCATCCACGTTCCACGGACGCCATGGGTGTTGCTGGCAAAGATGGACCGCGATGAAGTGTTAACGCCCGTGCGGCGCACGTTCTTGCTCAATCTGCTCCTTGGGCTGCTCGTCGTCGTGAGTCTGTCGTATGCCGTCGCCACGCAGTTGACGAGAGGGAGCCATCAGGCCCTCGCCCGCGAGTTGAAACTCTCTCGGCAAATAGCTGCGGAAGCAGAGGCTCGGGCGGCCAGTGAGGCCCGGTTCGGTCGTGCGGCGCGCGCCACCAGTGACGGGATTTGGGAGTGGAACTACCGCGACGCGTCGCGCTACTATTCGCCTCGGTGCGAGCAACTGCTGGGCTACGAGGTCGGCGAGATGGCGGCAGGCGGGCTCCGGCTGATGGAGTTGATCCACCCCGACGATCGTGCCCGTGTGCAAGCCGCGCTCGATGCGCACGCCGCGACCGATGTGCCGTACGCGATTGATCAGCGTATAAGGAAGAAAAACGGCTCCTACCGTTGGTGCCACGTCCGCGGTGAACTGGAGCGCGACGCCGAAGGAATGCCTCTTCGCTTTTCGGGAACCGTCCGAGACGCCGAAGATCAAAAACAGGCGGACCTCGCATTGCGGGGCGCCCTAGCGGACGCGCAACGCTTCCGGGACGCGCTCGATCACGTGCCGACCGTCGTGTTCATGAAAGACACGCACGGTCGGTACACCTACGGGAATGTGCCAACGCTCGCCACACTCGGCGTATCCGCCGACCAGTTGATTGGGTCTGATGATCGCGACTATTTCCCGGCCGACGCCGTCGCGCGCATTCAGGCGGTCGACGAGCAAGTCGTTCGTGGTGAGCCGGCGACCAATGAGTTCGAGTCCGCTCTGAATGGCGAGTCCGTCACGTATTTGCAGGTCAAGACCCCCATCCGCGTGAACGGTGATAGCGGAGCGGTGACGGGCCTCCTCGGAATCTCCGTCGATATCACCGCGCGCAAGCAGCAAGAGGCACGCATCCGTCGCCTCAGCGAGTTCTACGCCGCAATTGCCTTTGCCAACGAGACGATGGCGTCGAGCCGCAGTGAAAGGGAGTTGTTTGAGGGCATCTGCCAGGCGGCGGTGAGTTACGGAAAGTTGCAAATGGCGTGGATCGGCGTGATCAACGAGCACACGGGGAACGTAGTTCCAGTCGCGAACGTCGGGGACGACAACGGCTACTTGCAGAATGTCGAAATCTCGGTCGATCCTCACCTGCCATCGGGCAGGGGGCCAACCGCGCGCGCTATTCGTGACCGTGTTCCGTTCTGGGTGCAAGAGTTTCTGCACGACCCCCTGACGGAGCACTGGCTGGCGCGCGCGGAGAAAAGTGGATGGAAGTCGAGCGCCGCGCTTCCCCTGTTCAGGAACGGTGAGGCGGTGGGCGCTCTGACGCTCTACTCGTCGGAGCCGAATGTCTTCGATGAAGAAGTGCGGCGACTGCTTGTCGATATGGCCGCCAATATCGGCATCGCCCTCGAACGCTTCAGCAACGAAAAAGCGCGTTTGGCGTCGGAAGTGGCGCTGAGCATCTCTGAAAAGCGTCTCCGGCTCGGACTGCAAACGGCGAGCACCACCGTCTTCAATCAGGACGCACAGTTGCGGTACGTGTGGATCTACCATCCACAGGGGCTGCACCTGCCATCCGATCCAATTGTCGGCGCCACGGACGCCGAGCTGTTCCCGGCGGATGTGGCCGCGCGGATCACCACGACCAAACAGCGCGTGTTGCAGAGTGGGAACGCGGAGCGCGAGGAGTTCGTGATTCGCCGGGACGGAATCGTGCATGTCGCCGACATGGTGATTGAACCGGAACGTGACGCGGGCGGCACGGTCATTGGAATCGTCGGAGCCTCGGTGGACGTGACCGCGCGTTGGGACGCCGAACGGGTACTCCGTTTGCAAGGCGCCGCCCTTGAAGCGGCGTCCAGCACCATTCTGATCACCGACCGCGAGGGCGCGATTGAGTGGTGCAACGCAGCGTTCACCACCACCACCGGATACACCGCGGAAGAAGCGCTCGGGCGCCGGACCGGCGACATCGCAAATACGGAGCCACAGAATCGGTCCGCGTACGAGCGGATGTGGGAGGCGATTCGTGAAGGTCGTGCGTGGACTGGCGAGTTGGTCAATCAACGCAAGGATGGATCACTCTTTACCGAAGACGTTACGATCACGCCGCTTCGTGACGACGCCGGCGCGATTACCCATTTTATCGCGGTAAAACAGGACATCACCGAGCGAAAATCTCTCGAGGAACAGTTCCGGCAATCGCAGAAAATGGAATCGGTCGGGCGGTTGGCCGGCGGCGTGGCGCACGACTTTAACAATATGTTGAGCGTCATTCTTGGCCGTACAGAGCTCGCCCTTCGGCAAGTGGAGGGAACGCCCAAGTTGAAAGCGGGCCTCAACGAAATTCATTCCGCCGCGCTACGATCGGCTGAACTCACGCGGCAGTTGCTCGCGTTCGCGCGCAAACAAGCGGTGATGCCCGTCGTGCTGGATATTAATGTGGCAGTGGCGAACTCTATCAACTTGCTCAAGCGACTCATCAGCGAGGATGTGGCGCTAGACTGGCAACCGAGCGAATCCGTCTGGCCAACCTATATGGATCCGGGGCAGGTGGATCAGATCATGGCCAACCTGTGCGTGAACGCACGAGACGCCATCATGGGTCACAGCGACTTCGCCCCCGCGTCTGGCTTTGGTACGGTGATGATTGCGACCTCCAACTGTCGACTCGACACCGAGTTCTGCGCGTTACACATCGACGCCCAGCCGGGTGACTACGTGCGATTGACCGTTCGCGACAACGGCTGCGGTATGTCGAGCGACGTGCGGGCGCGAATCTTCGAGCCGTTCTTTACCACGAAATCCGTGGGCGAGGGCACCGGACTTGGCCTCGCGACCGTGTACGGCGCGGTGAAGCAGAGTCACGGATTTATCCTCGTGACCAGTGCGCCTAACGAGGGCACGAGCTTCGATATCTATATCCCGCGGCACACCGGCGTGATGCCGAGAAGCCTTCCACAGCAACAGGAAGAGGTCGAAGGGGGCACGGAAACCATCCTACTCGTTGAGGACGAACAGCAGGTTCTCAACCTCACCAAGTTGGCCCTGCGCGAACTTGGCTACACTGTCATCGGTGCGGGCAGCCCCGCCGAGGCACTCCGTCGTTCCGTGGAGTACCAGGCGCCGATCCACCTCTTGCTCACCGATGTGGTTATGCCAGGGATGAATGGCCGGCAACTCGCAGAAATGCTCTCGGAGAGCCGCCCGGACATGAAGATCCTTTTCATGTCGGGTTATTCGTCCCAAGTGGGGTCGGGGACGCCCGTGCTCGATGCGCAGGCTCCCTCTCTGGCCAAGCCATTCACACTGGCGGCACTGGCGCTGAAAGTGCGCAGCGTCGTTGGGAGCGCGTCGGCGGAGTCAGAGCGGTAGCGAGCTACGCTGTGCCATCCAGTGTAGCAGTCCGGATTCCTCCATCGCGGGAGCGATGAATGGCCCCTGCGCTCCCTCGCACCGCAGGACGCCGAGGAGCTCCCAGTCGGCGCGCTGGGCAACGCCGAGCGCCACCGTCGAGAGTTGCATGCTCCGTGCCACCGCCAGGGTCGCCTCAATCGCCATCCGCTGGCGCGCCGACGCTGCGCATCCGTGCACGAGTGTGGGATCGAGCCGCACTTCGCTGAAGGGGAGTGTGGCGAGTTTGGCCATCTCGGGTACCGTCCCCGTGCAGTGGTCCAGCGCGAGCCGGAATCCTTTCAGCCGCAAGCGCGTCGAGCAATCAATCACAGATGCGGCGTCGCTTTGCAACACTTGCTCTGGCATCTCGATCGTGATCTTCGATGCCAGTACCTGACGTTCGAGCGCGAGCGACTCGATCAACTCCGGCAGATCGAGCGTCGTGAACTCGAGTGGCGACACATTGATTGCCACTCCCACGTCGCTACCGCTCTCCTGCCACCGTTCAGCGGCGGCAATTGCCTCGCGCACCGTGAAGGTTGTCAGCTGGTTGAGGAGGAACGTCGGCGCCTGTGCTGCACATTGCATCACCACGCCCTCAGTGAGCGGGCCGTGTGACGGGTGATTCCATCGGAGGTGGGCTTCGGCGCTTACGCAACTGCCATCGCTCGTTCGCACCGTCGGTTTGTAGAGGAGCGAGAGCTCGCCGTTGGTGAGTGCGGCGCTCAAGTCGAGGTCGGCCAACGCTGGCGTCGCCAGCTCCGGCGCTGCCTGCGGAGCAGGGGCGAGGCGCGCACGCACGCGTTGGAGCACCGGTTCCAATTTTTCCAGCGTCAGGGGTTTTTCCATGGCCCCCACAAGGTCGAGCCCGCCCAGTGTCGCCAGCAGCCCAGCGCTCTCAATGACGCGTTCCTGCTCCACACTGAGAATCGCGACCGCAGAGCGAACACCCATCCGCGCCATCGTGCGAATGGTCTCCACGCCATCGGTGTCGGGCATGCGCAAATCGCAGATAATGAGGTCGAACGCCGCGCCGGGCTCGGTCACCGCGTGAAGCGCGGACCGCCCATTACTCGCTTCGGCAATGCGCTCGACGCCCAAACTTCCGAGGACGGCACTTACCCATTGGCGCACGTGCAACTGGTCGTCCACAACCAGCACACTCAGGTCCGAATAATCTTCCGTCACGGGAGGGGGGTCCGCGTTGCGCGCCGGGGCGCGAGTGGCACCGCGAGTGGCGCGGCCGCCGAAATACATTGTATTAAAGGTAGCGAGGCTCCCCGTAAGTGCAAAAGGCACGACGGTAGGGGCCGCGCGCTTTCCCAACTGTCATCCCCTCGGCGTACAATCCAGCTATGCTCACAGAACTCAGCGTCATCGTTATCGTCGCCGTCGTTGCCCTCACGGCGGGTGTTGCCGGCTGGTTTATTGCCAAAAGCCGCGGCCCCGCGGAGCAGGGGGAGCGAATTGCGACGCTCACAGCCGAGGGTGCTGCCCGCCAGTTGCGCATAGCGGAGTGGGAAGGCGCTGCGCGCAAACTGCAGGAGGAGATGGGCGCGCTCCGCGCGGAGTTGTCACGCGCTCACGCGGAGCTGGCGGCGTCCGCAGCGGCGCTACAGGCCGAGCGCGCGCAGAGTGGCGAGAAACTCGCGCTGCTCACCGCGGCGCGCGAAGAACTCTCGAACCAGTTCCGCACGCTCGCCGGCGAAATTATGGACGACAAGAGCAAAAAGTTTGTCGAGCTCAACTCGGCGGCTATCACGCAGTTGCTCACGCCATTGCAAACCGATCTCACTGGCTTTCGGCAGAAGGTCGAGGAAGTGTACGTCAATGAGTCCAAAGACCGGAGTGCGCTCGGCGAACAGTTGCGCGCGCTCACGGAGCTCAATGGCACGTTGCGCGACCAGACCACAAGCCTCACCAAAGCCCTCAAGGGCGACGCCAAAGCGCAGGGCGACTGGGGCGAAGTGATTCTCGACAGGCTGCTCGACAGTGCTGGGCTCATTGAGGGACCGCACTACCGGCGTCAGGAGTCGCATCGCGACGGCGATGGCGAGCGCGTGATTCCCGACGTGGTACTCTATCTCCCCAACGACCGCCAGATGGTGGTGGACTCCAAGGTCACGCTCACTGCGTACGCCGAGTTTACCGCGGCGACGACTGATGAACTGCGCGAGGTTGCGCTCAAAGGGCACCTCGAGGCCGTGCGTCGCCACATTAAGGGGCTCTCGGAGAAGAACTACCAAACGCTGTACGCGCTCAAATCGCTCGACTTTGTGGTGATGTTCATGCCCATCGAGGGCGCCTTTATGGCGGCGCTCACGAGCGACAAAGATCTCTTTCAGCTCGCGTGGGAAAAGAACGTCTTGCTGGTGAGCCCGAGCACGCTGCTCTTTGTGGTGCGCACGATTGCGCATGTGTGGCGGCAGGAGCAGCAGTCGCGGAACTCACAGGAGATTGCCAAGCGGGGGGCGGCGCTCTACGACAAGTTCGTCGGATTCGCGGGAGACCTCGCAAAGGTCGGTGATCATCTCACCAAAGCGCGCGGGAGCTATGACGATGCGCGCGGGAAGTTGATTGATGGCGCCGGAAATTTGGTGCGGCAGGTGGAGATGCTGCGCGAGCTCGGGGTGCGGCCGACGAAGGCGATGCCAGCGGATTTGGCGGCGGCGGCGGGGGATGAGGGGGAGGGTGGGGAGGCAAAGCGGCTTCTGGTCGAGGAGTAACCGTCGCCGCCGGAAACGGTTTCACTCGGATACGCCTTGCCTGTTAGGCGGTGTGACTCGCGCTGGCTTCCAAAATAGTTCGGGACGAACTGTCCCACTCCCCGCGGACAAAACAATCTCTTTCTGGACAGTTTGTCCGTCAGAGGCCGCTGTAGCCTATGTGGTTCACGGCACACTTCCTGCCGCTCATGAGTCTGTAACCAAGACCCATCGCCGCTCCGATTGTGACCGGCGACTTGGTTTCCACCTCGTTAGCCCTCCCAGACTTCCGCGCCTGCGCGCGCGGTGGGTTCGGCAAATGACGCGGGCCCTCACGACGGTTGCGGAATGCACGCTACTTGCACGCATGCACGCTGGGCTGTCGATCGGGCCCCCGATGACGCGATGGGCGCGACGCGTACGACCGCCCGGTTTCCGTCCCGCTTGCGGCCCCGAGCTGGCTTCGGACTCGTAGAACTCATGATCGCCGTCACCATCGCCGCCATCCTCGCCTCGATGGGCGTGGTCCGCTACACACAGGTGCGTGAGCGCGCCGTCATCGCAGTGATGGAATCGGACCTCCGAAATCTCGTCACGGCCGAAGAGGCGTGGGCCTTTGAGCACGGGGGCGAGTATGTGGCGACGCTCGATTCGCTGCGTCCGTGGTTCCGCCCCTCCGCGGACGTCGAGATCAACGTGACGCTCGTGACTCCGCAGTGGTGGACCGCCACGGCGCACACAGAGGGCACGGCCACCCGCTGCACCGTCGCGGTGTTCCCTGGGAGCAGTGCGGGCTCCGAACTGGCGACCTGTTCCGCGACGCCTGCGGATTCTGTTGCGGCGGTCAAGAAGTAGCACGTCCTCAAATCGAGAGCGCTGGCGCTCGGTCGGCAGCGTTTGGCCTTGGCCTCTTGGCGCTTCCTGGCCCGATGTTGGGCGGGGCGCCGGCGGCAGGTGTAGTGATGGGCGCGCTACTCTATGGGCTCTCAGTGTGGGTAGACACCCAGACCGGCCGTATGTTCGTCCTCCCCACCGACACCGTTCACCTCTTAATCCCGGCCCGCTCCACCACCAGGCCATAAATGGCACTCGGTCGCTAAATTCCGCCTCAACCCCTCGGCGGAGTTCGCGCAGTGCAGCAACACATACTTCCGGATCACAGCCACATCGGCCGCGTCGACCTCCAAGTCGGCAACCTTGCGGCCTCGCTCGATTTCTACACCCGCATCCTCGGCTTTCGGGAGCACGCTCGCGACGGCCAGGTCGTGACGCTCACCGCGCAGGGCAGTGACTCCGCCCTCGTGGTGCTGCACGAACGTCCGGGTGCACCGCACGTGCCGGTGCGAGGCCGACTCGGACTATTCCACTTCGCCATTCTACTCCCCGACCGCCCCTCGCTCGCACGATTTTTCGCGCACCTCTCCGCGCTGCATGTGGAAGTCGGCGCCGGCGATCACCTCGTGAGCGAAGCGTTCTACCTGCAGGACCCCGACGGACTCGGCATTGAAGTCTACGCCGACCGCCCGCGCGACCAATGGACGCGCACCGCCAATGGCGTAGAGATGGCCACCCTCCCCGTGAACATCGCCGACCTGCTCCCCGCCGCAGGCAACATCCCGTGGAGCGGCATGCCTGCGGGGACGGTGATCGGTCATATGCATCTGCATGTGGGCGATCTTGCCGCGGCGCGTCAGTTCTACGGTGCAGAGATCGGGTTTTCCGAAATGGCCGCGCTCCCTGGCGCGAGTTTTCTCGCCGCGGGCGGCTATCACCATCACCTCGGCGTCAACACGTGGGCCCGCGGTGCTGAGTCGGCCCACGACGACGAAGCGCACCTGCTCGAGTGGACGCTCTGCGTTCCATCGGATGGGTTCGACGCTGTGCGCGATCGGCTCAACGCGGCGGGCCGCGCACTCGATGAGGCGGGCGCGAGTTTCTTGGTGCGCGATCCCTGGGGAACGGCTGTGCGCGTCCGCGCCGAGTAACTGAGGGGCAAAAAAACGTCGGCGCGGAATATTCTTCCGCGCCGACGTTTTGTATTGCGATCTTCAGCGCGAGCCGCTCAGCTCCGGACGCCCGCCGCGCCCGCCGCGCCCACCACGGCCGCCCCGCTCATCACCACGATCGCCACCCTGCGATCTGGCCTGCGGGAACTCGTTGTTGAACTCCACATCCTGCTCATCCAGAAATGCTGCCGCCTTCTTTCGTTGCGCGTCGTCTGGGAGCGCCTCCAGTACCTCACGCACATCGGCGCGCCGACGGTCCTGTAGCGAGTCGGCGAGCAACAACAGTTGACGCATCTGCGTGATCGACACGCGGCGGGCGTTTTGCGCGCTCGAATCGTTGGCCGACGCATCGCGTGGGTCCATCTTCGGCGGACGAAAATCCTTCTGCAGTGAGTCGTAGCGTACCAGCAGGGAACCGTTGCGCTCAAAAATGCGCATCTGCATCGCCTTGAACGCCGTCGTCTGAGAATCACTCAGCGAGAGTTTCTTGCGCTTGTCGAGTACGAGCGTGGCGGGGTTGTATTTCTCGAGAGACTTCGCCGCTGGAAACTTGATTTCCGGCTGCCGGCTTCCGCCTCCCATGCCACCGCCGCGACGACCGCCCATACCGCCGCCGCCCATTCCTCCCATGCCGCCCATCCCGCCCATGCCACGCTGCGCGTCCGCACTCGCAGCCGCGAACAGCGCAATGACGATCAACCATGATGCACGACGCACGTGTGCCTCTCCTCAAAAGTGATCAGCGCCCGAACAACGCCGCTGACTTGACGATGACCTGCGCTACTCCCCAGACCGCCGGGACCAGCACCACCAACCACGCGAGCGCCACCTTCCAGCGCTCGCCGCGCGATAGCTCACTCATGCGTACCCCGCCACCAGAGCGACGGATCCACGGGCCGCACGCGAGCGTTGGCCATCATACCGAAGACCAGTAGCCCCGCCATTATGTACATGGTAACGGTATACGCCTCGGCTTTGGGGACGCCCCGGCCAATCTGATACTCCCGGATGTAGTTCACGAGAACCGGTCCGGCTACCCCAGCCAGCGACCACGCGGTGAGGAGGCGCCCGTGAATGGCCCCCACATGCCGCACCCCAAAAATGTCTCTCAAATACGCGGGAATCGTGGCAAAACCGCCGCCGTACATCGACATAATCACCACATAGAACGCCACGAAGAGCGTCACGCTCCCCGCGCGTCCGACGCCGGGTACGGCGGCGTACAGGACGGCGCCGAGCGCGAAGTACACAGCGTACGTGCGCGGCCGACCGATATAATCCGACAACGATGACCAGATGAAGCGACCCGCCATGTTGGCGAGGCTCAAGAGCCCCACAAAACCCGCCGCTGCCCCTGCGCCTATGCTGCCGGGAAACATCTCCTGAATCATCGGCGACGCTTGGCCGAGCACGCCGATCCCAGCCGTCACGTTTAGGCAGAGCACCGCCCAGAGCAACCAGAACGTCTGCGTCTTGATGGCGCGATCCACATGCACGTCGCGCGGCGCCTCAGCGGCGCGCGCGGCGCGCGCGGCGTTCGCCGCTCCTGCTCCCATCGGTGGCGTCCACCCCGGGGCAGGGAGTCGCACCGTGAACACGCCAAACATCATCAACGCGAAGTACAGCGCGCCCATCGCAATAAACGACTCGGCGACACCCATGGAACTCGCCGTGCGAAAGTGCGCCATCAGCGCCACTGCGAGCGGCGAGCCGATCATCGCGCCGCCGCCGAATCCCATAATGGCAAGCCCGGTGGCCATTCCCGGGCGATCGGGAAACCACTTCATCAACGTCGACACGGGCGAGATGTAGCCGAGTCCGAGTCCGATGCCGCCCAACACCCCATAGCCGAGGTAGATCACCGCGATGTTATGCGACCGGACGCCGAGCGCTGCGACCAGAAACCCGCCCGCAAAACAGCAGGCGGAAGCAAACATCGCCTTGCGCGGACCGGCTGCTTCGAGCCACCGTCCAAAGGTGAAGGCGGACAGGCCGAGAAAGACGATCGCCACGCTGAAAATCCATCCGATGGTGCTCAGCTTCCAATCGTTGGGGGCCGCGTGGTCGATGCCAACGAGCGTGGAGAGTGGCAGATTGAATACACTGAACGCGTACGCCTGGCCAATGGAAAGGTGAATGGCGAGCGCCGCTGGGGGCACACGCCAGCGGCTGAAGCCGGCGTGTGCGATGGAGCGGTCGCGGTCCAGAAAGGTCAACAGTGGCATAGGAGAAGTTCGAGTGGCTAGAAAAATGGAGCACAGGCGCCTGCGCCGCATCTGGGGGAAGGCAATCCTGTTGGTCGCCGTCGTCGTCGGCCCATCCGTCGTGGCGAGCCAGAGCTCCGTTCACGCCGCCCCGTCACGCACCCGCATCGTGATGCTCGGGACCGGTACGCCCATCCCCGATCCCGACCGCAGTGGCCCCGGCGTTGCCATCATTGTCGATAGCGTCCCCTATTTGTTCGACGCCGGGGCGGGGATCGTCCGCCGCGCCAGCGCCGCGCTCCGCAATGGTGTCCCTGGACTCAAAACTTCGCAACTCAACCGCCTCTTCCTCACGCACCTCCATTCTGATCACACGCTCGGCCTCGCGGACGTGCTCTTCACCCCGTGGATTCAGGGCCGCCGCGAACCGCTCGAACTCTTTGGCCCACCGGGCACCGCGCGCTTGCTCCGCGGCATCACCGACGGCAACACCGAGGACATCGCCGAACGCGTCGCATCTGCAGGTGGCCCAAGTGCCGAGGGATGGAACGCGAATGTGCACGAGATAGCCGAAGGAATTGTATACAAAGATGCGCGCATCACCGTGCGTGCCTTTGCCGTGCCGCACAGCGCGTGGCGCTATGCCTTCGGCTATCGCATTGAAACGCCCGATCGCACCATCGTCATCAGCGGCGACGCGCGGCAGAACCCCGCCGTCGCCGAACAGTGCCACGGCTGCGATGTGCTCATTCACGAGGTGTACTCGGACGCCGGCTTTAGCACCGTTCCTGCCGCGCGACAGCCCTATCACGCGCAGGCGCATACCTCCGCCACTCAAGTCGGCGCCGTTGCGACCGCTGCGAAGCCCGGCGTGCTCGTGCTCTATCACCAGTTGTACTTCGGTGCGAGCGACGAGCAACTGCTACGCGAGGTGCGTTCGCGCTACACGGGGAAAGTGGTGAGCGCGGTGGATCTGCAGGAGTTCTAGCCCGCGACCACTGGCGCCGCGCACGCGCCGCCGCTATCCATTCTCTCGACAGCCGCCAGGGGTACCACGGCACAGTGCCGGGGTTGAGATAGTCTCTTGGAACCTGACCCGGTTTAGACCGGCGTAGGGAGTGCGGCGTGACGCATCGGAACATCGGCGCGCCACCCGCTCGTTCGGGAGGCGCGCATTCTTTTTTGCGCGTCGCTCGTGCGGGCACCACTCCGGATCGTCACTACCCGCCACGCGGAGCGACCCGGCAATGCGCAGGAACGTACGGAGCGTCAACACACAGTCCGTCTCACGCCATGCGGCACGACTCGACGGTGCTCGCACACTTGCAACGCGCGTCGCGCGCGTGACGCGCGTGGCGCTCGTGGCGTTGTGCGTGATTCCCGCGGTGGCACACGCACAGGCCACCGCCACCGCCAGCGACAGCGCCCGCGCGCGCCGCGACTCGCTCGAGCGTGTGGTCATCACCGCCGTGCGGCCCACCATCGCAGCACCCACCGCACAGTCAATGATGGGGCGCGACGACATCCAGCGCCGCTTCGCGGGTCAAGACGCGCCCCTCTTTCTGCAATCGCTTCCGGGTCTCACTTCGTACTCGGAGGCGGGCGGCTACTCCGGCTACAGCTACCTCCGCCTCCGCGGCGTCGATCAAACACGCCTCAACATCAGCGTAGACGGCGTGCCGCTCAATGATCCCGAAGATCAAGTGCTGTACTTCTCCAACGTCCCCGACTTTCTCTCGAGCATGCAATCGGTGCAGGTGCAGCGCGGCGTTGGCGCGAGCGCCTTTGGCACAGCGTCGTATGCGGGCTCGTTGAACTTTCAGCCCGTACCGCTCGCCACCACGCCGCGGGGCGGCGCCGTTGAAATCACTGGCGGTTCGTTCAACACGATGCGCGCCAGCGTGCAAGGCGCCACCGGCATGCTCGACGGTGGCTTTGCCGCCTACGCGCGCCTCACCAAGCAACACACCGACGGCTATCGCGAGCACTCGGGCAACGACGCCCAGTCCGGCTTTGTGAGCGCCGCCTGGTTCAGTGACCGCTCTGCGCTCAAGCTCACCGGCTTCGCGGGCGTTTCTGGAATCCGCGAAGCATACCTCGCCGCACCCGAAGCAGACCTCGCGGTCAATCGCCGCCTGAATCCGCTCACCGAGCACGAAGGCGATCGCTTTCATCAAGAGATGGCGAGTCTGCAGTACTCGCGCTCCATTGGCGCTGGCACCACCTGGTCGGCCACGGCGTATCGCAACTCCGCCGCTGGCGCCTTTGACGTGGACTTCGGCGACGGCACCATCGGCAATTATTTTCTCGCGCATGTGTGGTACGGCGCCTTTACCGCGCTCAATGTGCGACGCGGCACTCTCTCCTTCGATGCCGGCGCGCACCTGAGCGACTACCACCGCGATCACGCGCTCGCCATGCGCCCCACGCTCTCGCTCCGCGAGTACACGAACACCGGCTACAAACAAGAACAGAGCGCCTTTGCCAAGCTTGCCTACGACGCCGGCTCCTGGCGTTGGTCTGCCGACCTACAACTGCGTCGGGCTGCCTTCCGCTATGCCCCCGATGCGCACGCAGGCATTCCCGAAGCGAGCCTTGACTGGACCTTCGTCAATCCAAAAGTCGGCGTCACTTGGCGCGCGTCCAACGAGATCACGCTCTACGCCTCCTACGGCCGCACGGGCCGCGAACCGGCGCGAGGCGATCTCTTTGCTGGTGCCGATGACGTCAATGCGACCAACGCCGCCTCCGTCCTCCCACTCACGCGCGTCCAACCCGAAACACTCGGCGATCTCGAAGTCGGGGCCACCTGGCACGCGGGTGACTTGACGGTGCAGGCCAGCGCTTTTGATATGCAGTTCCGTAATGAGATCGCCCCCATTGGCCAGCTGAGCCTCACGGGGAGTCCGCTCCGCAAGAATGTTGGGAGCAGTGCCCGCACCGGCATCGAGCTCGATGCCACCTGGCAGGCGACGGCGCACCTCACCATCACCGGCAACATCGCACTGCTGCACGCGCGCATTGATCGCTACACCGACGATGCTGCCGCCATTACCTACAACAACGTCGAACCCCTGCTGTCGCCCCCGGTCGTAGCCAATCAGCGGGTGGAGTGGCAACTCTCCACCGAGTGGTCGCTCTCCCTCGGCGGGCGCTTTGTGGACCGCATGCGCCTCGCCAACGACGGCAACGCCGCGATGGTCGTCCCTGCCAACTGGCTCGCCGACGGCGGGCTCACTTGGCAGCACGGCGGCTGGCTGGTGCGGGCCCAACTCGCCAACCTGCTCGACGCCAATGCCTATGCTGGGGGCTACGCCGCCGAAGGAACGCGCTACTTTTATCCCGTGGCGTCGCGCAACGTACTCATCACAACGCGCCGCTCGTTCTGATCGACGCCGGGAGTCCTCGCGCGGCGCTCGAGTAGCGTGTCGCGCGGGGACTCTCTTCTTTCCCGGAAGGCGTCGTGCGTCTGTTTCGTTCCTCTCTTGTCTGCCTCGCCACCGTCCTCGGCACCTCCACCGCGGCCGCGCAGAACGCTGGCCCAGTGGCACAGCAATACCGCGCCGTCGCCGACCGCATCATCGATGGTGCGCTCGCCGACAGCACCGCGGCGTGGAACCGCCTCGCTGCCTTCACCGATTTCTCGGGCTCGCGCCTCAGCGGCTCCCCCGCACTCGAGCGCGCGATTGACTGGATGCTCGCCGAAATGAAAAAGAGCGGACTCGATAACGTCCGTGGTGAACCGGCCATGGTGCCGCATTGGGTGCGTGGGCGCGAGTCGGCCGCACTCGTGCAGCCGCGTGCCGCCAATCTCCCAATGCTCGGGCTCGGCGGCAGCGTTGCGACTCCTTCCGGTGGCATCACCGCCGAAGTGCTCGTCGTCAACAGCTTTGACGATCTCACCAAGAAAGCCGCGCAGGCCAAAGGAAAGATCGTGTTGTTTGATGTCGCCTTCACCAACTACGGCGCCACGGTGGCGTACCGTGGTGGCGGTGCGAGTGCGGCCGCGCGCGTTGGTGCCGTTGCGGCGCTGGTCCGTTCGGTGACGCCGTATTCGATGCGCACCCCGCACACCGGCGGCATGTCGTACGACACCACCGTCGCCAAAGTCCCGACGGCGGCCATCACCGTCGAAGACGCGATGATGATTCACCGCATGACGAACCGCGGTGAAAAGGTGGTTGTGCATCTTGAGATGGAAGCCCGCACGCTCCCTGACGCGCCGAGTCGCAATGTGGTGGGCGAGCTCAAGGGACGCGAATCCCCCGACGAAGTCGTGGTCTTCGGCGGTCACATTGATTCGTGGGACGTTGGGCAGGGCGCCATGGACGACGGCGGCGGCATCGTCGTGGCGTGGGAAGCCATCAACCTGCTCAAGAAACTCGGTCTTACGCCGCGCCGCACGATTCGCGTGGTGGGATGGACCAACGAAGAAAACGGAAGCCGCGGGGGTCGCGCCTACGCGGAGACGCATAAAGCCGAAGCCGGCAAGCATGTGCTCGCCATCGAAAGCGATGGCGGCGTGTTCTCGCCCGCGGGATTTGGTTTTACCGGTTCCGACTCCGCCCGAAGCATCGTGCGCCAAGTGTCTTCACTCCTCGCGCGCATTCACGCCGACTCGCTCGGCGCAACCGGCGGCGGTGCAGACGTGGGCCCCCTTGGCCCGCTCGGCGTACCGCTGATGGGGCTCGAAGTGGATGACAGTCGTTACTTCTGGTTCCACCACACCGAGGCCGACACCATGGACAAGCTCAGCCCCGCCGAGATGCAGCGGTGCGTCGCGGTAATGGCGGTGATGGCCTACATCGTGGCGGAGCTCCCGCAGCGTTTACCGCGGTAGGCAGAGCGCACGCCCTATTTCCCACGTAGGTGGTCGGCGGGGAGCCCGTTGTGTGCTCCCCGCCGTCCGCGTTAGGGGGGGCGCTTCCGCCCTCCCCCCTGTCGCTGGCGTGAACACGGGTGGATACTACATACCAGCGGTTTGCATCTATTCACCTGTCAACAGTTTCTCCTTCCGAACGTCCATGCCCGAACGCCTCGCGTTACAGGATGACATTCGTCAGAAGAGTCCGTTCCGAAACACGGCGGAAGAAGCGACGCTGAGCATCGTGCGCACCGCGACGCTCATTCGGCGCGCGGTGGCCGGTGTCGTGGAGCAGGCGGGGATTTCGCCGGCGCAGTACAACGTACTGCGCATTCTGCGAGGCGCGGGGCAGGGCGGACTGCCCACGCTCACCGTGCGCGATCGGTTGATTGACGAAGCGCCTGGCATCACGCGACTGCTCGATCGTCTCGAGGCCGCCGAGCTCGTGCGGCGCGAGCGCTCCACGCCGGACCGGCGTCAGGTGATGTGCGTCATCACCGCCCAGGGGCTCGCGTTGCTCAAGAAACTCGACGTCGTCATTTCGAACGCCGACGAAACGGGCGGCGCCGGCCTCACCGACAAAGAGCAACTGCAGCTCGTGACGCTGCTCGAAAAAGTCCGCGCCTCTATGCCGCGTCCCAGCGCGAAAGCCGGAACACCGCCCACCAAATGATGGTTAGCGCGTCGCGCTGAGTCGTACCACGCCGCGCATCACCAGCGCCGACGTCAGCGCGAGCAGGCCGGCAAAACACAGCGTGAGCGCGTACACGCCCACCGGCTTCACCGAGAGCACTCCACTCAGGACCGTGGCGACGCGTCCAATCGGCGCGCGCGCCGATTGGAGCAACAAGAGCGCAGCCCACGATGTCATCGCAGCAAGTCCGGTGAGCAGTGCGCCACCACGCTGACGCGCGGTCAGCGCGCCATCAGCGAGACCCACCAAGAGCACGCCGAGCCAACCGATGGCCACCGTGGCCGCCGCAAAGGCGGCGGCAATGAGCGCAAAGCGTAGCGTGCGCATTAGCGGGGCTCCGGTGTCAGAGTGAGTGTGGACCGCAGCACCGAGCCTGCGAGATCGGCCGGGCGGCGCGGAAAGCGCAGCGTGTCGAGCTGGCCTTCAGTCCATTTACGCAGCTGGTTGTCGTAGCGCGAGCTCACGGGGTTCCCCGATTGTCCACCAGGGTAAATCCCCCACGCGCGCACCTCTGCGCCCATTTCCACCACCATGCGCCAACTCGCGCCGTGCGTGCCATCGCCCGACGACGGGCTCAAGGTGGCCGGCGCCGACGGCACCGCCAAGTCGAGGCGTGAGAGTGCCGGCATCCGCAACAAATGCCAGATGTTCGCGTGCCGCACATTCGACCACTGCCACGCTGCACCAGGCGCGCCGAACTGCTTCACCAGCAAGGCGTAGCCCGCCACAATCGACTGACGCAGAATCGCGTCGCGATCCTCTACTACATCCTTCGTTTCACGCACATCCCACCAGGGACTATTCGGCTGCTGCAACAACTCGGCGAGCACCATCGTGTTGGGTGTGGCAATGCGCTTGGCGCGCTCGGGTCCGGTGGGAGCCGGAAGTTGGAGTTCGTCCCACGTGCGACGGCTAATCTCCGAGACAATCGCGTCATAAAGCGCGGCGTGATCGTTGTCCTTCGCAAACGAACCATCCCACTCGCGCAGCATGCGGGCCGCGTGCGCGAGAACGGTATCTGGTGCCGGCGCGTGATCCGCTGCCTGCAGGAGCGCCGGAAGGAAGAATCCAACCTGCTCACTGCGCGGATCTGTTTGATACCGGCGCATGGCGTCGGGTGTCACCTGCGAGTCCGCACGTAACAACGCGTTGATGCGCATCGCGCGCCACGGCGTGGGCCAATCCCAGCCGAGATACCCAGCATCTACCTTGGGGTCTTTGGGCTGCTGATTCGCCGACGCCAAATATCCCTGCGCGGGATCGAGCGACTGCGGATACTCCTTGAGCGCACGCCATCCTTGCCAATCGTTGGCGCTCACGCTGCCGTCAATTAGCACGTCGCCTTTCGCTTGTTGCGCGGGGCGACGCGGATACAGACCAGTTGAGCGAATGCCAATGTGCCCCGCACGATCCGCCGTCAGCACATTCTGCGCGGGGGCGGGGTAGGGCTCCCACGCCGTCATCACATCGAACACCGACTTCGCGGAGTTCGTATGACGGAACGACTCGAGTACCGGTGCCACCGACGATTCGGTCACCAGCCAGCGACGCGAAATCCAGCGTGCGCCGGCGTGCACCATAGCGCCGCGGTGCGTATGGTAAATCGTGTCGGCCGCCAGCGTCTCGCCACGCTTGCCGCGATATTGCTCCACGCGCACCGTGAGTGGCTTCCACTCGCCGTCGAGTTTGTATTTGGTGGGGTGCGCGGGGTCGTCCACCGTTTCTACGTAATAGTCGGCGACGTCGGCGCCCGTGTTCGTTTCGGTCCACGCCACATCGCGATTGAATCCAATGGCCACCAGCTGCGATCCCGCAAAGGTCACACCGTAGGCATCAAGCGTGTCCGGTACGATGAGATGCGCTTCGTACCACACCGACGGCAGCGACAGCGCAAGATGCGGATCGCCCGAGAGCAATGCGTGCCCCGCCGCCGTACGGCGCGGTGCGACCGCCCAGTTATTGCTTCCCACCACCACTTCTCCACCGGGACGATCACTCACCGCGAGCGTCGCCGCCTGCTCGAGCCCGAGCGCCAGCGCGAGTTTGACGCTATCCGTGGGGTGCGGGTCAGGAATTCTCACATAGTCGAGCCGCGGGGCGCGTTGCCCGTTGGGTTGAATCGGTTCGACGATCGGCGCGTTCTCAGGAAAGAGGGCGGCCACCGCCGCCGAACCAATCAACGCTTCCACCTGTGCGCGCTGGAGTTCCCCTTCGCTGTACGCGAGCGTGAGCCCCATCCGCGCCTGCAGATACGCGGTGTACACGGGCTTCCAATGCATGGGCGTGGCACCGAGCAGGTGATACTCAAATGGCACGTCACTCGGGGTCATCTGATCGATGAATGCGTTGACACCATCGGCATAACTCTGCATGGCGCGTCCAGCGAGCGAGGTGGGCGAGACCGTCGCAAAACTCCGTTCCGCGGACCAGGCGAGCCCTTGGGCTCGCGCGGTTTTGTCGAGCGGCAACGCACGTGCGCCGACGAGTTCCGCCAGCGTGCCGGCCACCGCGCGCGTCTGCATTTCCATTTCGAACAGACGGTCGCGCGCGTGCACGTAGCCGAGCGCGCGGTACACGTCGTCGGTGTTCTGCGCAAAGACATGCGGCACGCCGCGGTCGTCGTAGCGCACATCCACCGCGCTCCGCAATCCGGGGATCGTCGCACCAGCGCTCACGGGAAGTTCCGCGCGCGAGGCCACCGCCCATACGCCGTGTACAGGGTCGAGGAATCGGCCGAGGGCGGGCGCCGCGCCCACCGAGCGCGAGCCCATGAACAGCGTGAACGCTAGCCCGAGTGCGGCAAGCACCGTGGTGAACAGTTCGCGCGTGCGCGAGTGTGACGGAGGAGGAGTCATGGGATAAGCAGAAAGGTCAGTTGTCGCCGCTGATGAGCGAGCCGAGTCCGCCGAGCACGCTCCCTTCTTCGCGACGGCGCCCTCGGCCGAGGGGCGAGGACGCGACGATCTTGTCCGCGAGTCGCGAGAAGGGAAGGGTTTGCAGAATCACACGCCCCGGCCCCGTGAGTTGCACAAAAAACAATCCTTCGCCGCCGAAGAGCGCCGTTTTGATTCCCGGCACCCGCTGAATGTCATAGTCCACGCTGGGCTGCAATGCCACAAGACAACCGGTGTCCACGCGCAGCCGTTCCCCCGGCTTCAACTCCATTTGTACGAGCGCGCCGCAGGCATGCAAAAAGACGAGGCCGTCGCCGGTGAAGCGCTGGAGAATGAATCCTTCACCGCCAAAAAAACCAGCGCCGATCTTTTTGGTGAATGCAATGTCGAGATTGATGCCGCGTGCCGCACAGAGAAAGCCATCTTTTTGCGCCAGCAGTTCGCCGCCCCACTGCTGGAGGTCGCAGACGAAGATCTTGCCTGGCACCGGCGCGCTAAAGGCCACGTCCCGTCGCACCGTCGCGGCATTGCCAAAGAGTGTGACAAAAAATGACTCGCCGGCCAGCATGCGTTTGCCAGCGCCCAGCAGCTTGGTGAACAGGCCGCCCCCTTGGCTGTTGGGGTCGAGCGTCGTCTGCATTTCGATGCCGTCCTGCATGTACATCATCGCGCCGGCCTCAGCCATCACGGCTTCGCCAGGATCGAGCGTGATAATGACCCCTTGCAGGTCATCGCCAATGAGCTTGTAATCGATGATATCGGCGGGCATCGGGCTGTCCTCGGAGGCAGAAGCGACCGGATCGGGGGGAGCGCGGTCTATGTGCTGAACATAGAGCTCACATAACGGCGAGAGCAATCGGATAGTGCCAAGTGGTGCCAAAAAGCCGACATCGGTCAAAATGCCCGATTTTGCTAATTTGTGGCTGATTATTGGATCGTTTTTAGACTGCAGAATATTGAGGGGTGTTGTGACGCCAGAATCCCTTGCAGGGTAGATAGATAACAGAGGCCCGACCCCTCCCCGGGAACCTCTGGTGCAACGTTAATATTTGTTTCAACGTTACATGTTGTTCGACCCGCACTGCGGTCGTCCGATCGTTTCCCTCCTCCCGGGGCCGGACTGCTGCGTGCCGTTTCCCTACCCACCACGGAGTTCACGATGAGAGTTGCCGCTCAGCGGACCTTGGTGCGCGTGTTCTTGTTCTCGTTTGCTCTGCTTCTGGGGTCCGCAGCTGCGGCCCAGGCGCAGGCGACGATTACGGGACGCGTCACCGCCGAGGACAACAAGGAGCCGATCGGGGATGCCCGAGTTATCGCTCTTGGTACGAACGTGTTTACGGTCACGAACGCAGAGGGGCGGTATACCCTGCGGAACGTGCCCGCCGGCGCGCGAGAGATTCGCGTGCTGCGCGTGGGCTACACCGAAATGAAGAAGACCGTCACCGTGCCCGCCTCGGGTAACGTGACGCTCGACTTCTCGCTCGCGGCCTCCGTTGTGAAACTGCAGGAAGTCGTCACCACGGCAACGGGTGAGCAGCGTAAGGTCGAGCTCGGCAACACGGTCGCCACGATCGACGTGGCCAGCCGCGTGGCCGAAGCCCCGGTCAAGAACTTCGGCGATCTGCTCGCGGCCAAGGCGCCGGGCGTGCAGGTGCTCCCGTCGAACATGACCGCTGGTGGTAGCCGCGTGCGTATCCGCGGTACCAACTCCGTGGCACTCTCCAACGACCCGATCTACGTCATCGACGGCATCCGTATGACGTCGGGTAACGGCACGAACATCGGCGTGGGTGGCACGGCGCCGAACCGCGTGAACGACATCAACCCGGAAGAAATCGAGAACATCGAAATCGTAAAGGGTCCGTCGGCCGCCACGCTGTACGGCACGGACGCCGCCAACGGCGTCATCGTCATCACGACCAAGCGTGGTCGTGCCGGCGCCCCGCGCTGGACGGTGTTTGGTGAGCACGGCGTCATCAACGACCGCAATGACTATCCGGCTCAGTACGCCATCCTCGGCAAGACCCCGGGTTCCACCACGCAGCGCAAGTGCCTGCTCAAGGAACTCTCGGTGTCGAACTCCACGCAGTGCGTGATGGACAGCGTCTCGGTCAACAACATCTTCAAGAATCAAGATCTCACGATGATCAAGCTGGGCGTCCGTGACAACTACGGCGCGCAGGTGAGCGGCGGCACGGAGAACGTCCGCTACTTCGTGAGCATCGACAACCAGAAGGAAACGGGGCCGTTCGGTATGCCGGCCTTCAGCGACCGTCGCCTGCAGGACACCAAGACCGCGATCCTCGGTGAGTGGGGCCGTCCGAACGCCCTTGGTCAGACGTCGTTCCGCGCCAACATGAACATCGCCGTGAGCCCGAAGCTCGACCTTACCGTGAGCACTGGCTTCGTGCGCCTCGACCAGCGCCTGCCGCAGGTCGACAACAACGTGAACAGCTTCTGGTACAACGCGATGATGGGACCGGGTTGGCAGGGTGCCGGCCCAGGCTACACGGGCGTCGGCTCGCTGGGCCAGCCGCTGATGGGTTACCTCAGCTTCACGCCCGCCGAAATGTTCCAGTACACCACGAGCCAGAACCTGCAGCGCTTCATTAGCTCAGTGAACGCCAACTGGCGTCCGCTCGGCTGGCTCCAGGCTCGTGCTGACGTCGGCATGGATCTTTCCGATCGTGACGACTACCAGCTCATCCGCTTTGGCCAGGGCTCGGACTTCGGTACGAACCGCCTTGGTACCGCGGCCGATTCGCGCGCCAATATCCGTAACTTCACCTCGAACTTCAGCGGCACCGCCACCTGGCAGCCGCGCTCCTGGTTGAACGTGAAGTCCACGGTCGGCGTGCAGTACATCAACTTCAAGAACGACGCGACCACCGCGCGCGGCAGCACGTTGCCGCCGGGCGCCCAGACGCCGGCGACGGGCACCATTCCGTCCATCGGCTCGGGCACGACGCAGCAGAACACGCTGGGTGCTTTCATTGAAGAGCAGGCCGCGATTCGCGACCGTCTCTACGTGACGGCCGCCGTCCGCTCCGACCAGAACTCCGCGTTCGGCACGAACTTCCAGCGCGCGTACTACCCCAAGGCCTCGCTCTCGTGGGTGGCCTCGGACGAAGACTTCTTCCCGCGCCTGAAGTGGCTCGACCAGCTCCGCCTGCGCGTGTCGTCCGGTGCTTCCGGCGTGCAGCCGGGCCCGACGGACGCCCTGCGTTCCTACTCGACCACCACGACCTCGATCGCCGGCACGGATATCTCGGGCCTGCGCTCGAACCTCCTCGGCAATCCGGAGCTCAAGCCGGAACGCACGTCGGAGACCGAACTCGGCTTTGACGCCAAGCTGCTCAACAGCCGCGTGAACCTCGAAGTCACGTACTACAACAAGCACACCGAAGACGCGCTGTTCAGCCTCACGATCGCGCCGTCGGCTGGTACGAACGTGTCGAGCGTCCGCTACAACCTCGGCGGCACGCAGAACACCGGCATCGAAATGCTCCTCAACGCGCAGGTGGTTGACCGTCGCGCGCTGGGCATCGACATGACGCTCTCCCTCTCGCACAACGGCAACAAGCTGGTGTCGCTTGGTAAGGACTTCACCGGCAAGCCGCTGCCGACGGTGGGCCTCAACACGACCGTGCAGCAGGCCGCCGGCTATCCGGTGTCTGGCTACTGGTCGCGTCCGTTCACGTATGCGGATGCCAACAACGACGGCATCATCACGCCGAACGAAGTGCAGATCGACACGGTGTGGCGTTTCCGTGGCTATTCGCAGCCGCGCGACGAAATCTCGCTCACGACGGGCGTGGAACTGCTCCAGCGTCGTCTGCGCATCAACATCTTGGCCGACTACAAGGGTGGTTCGAACCTCTTCAACAACGAAGAAGGGTTCCTCTGCCAGCAGTCGACGAGCTGTCCGTACACCTCGACGCTGCATCCGTCGCTGTACAACCAGGCGCGGACGGTGGCCGAGCGCGATTTCGGCACGCTGAACACGCAGTGGGGCTACGCCGAGCCGCTCCGGTTCTGGCGTCTCCGTGAAGTGTCGGCGACGTACACGCTCGCTGATCAGTGGGCCACGCGTTACCTGCGTGCCAAGGGCGCCAGCATCAACCTCGGCGTCCGTAACATCAAGGTGTGGACCAAGTACACGGGTGTGGATCCGGAAGCGAACTACAGCGAGTCCAACACGCAGCAGACGCTGCTGACGGCGGGCCCGCCGACGTACTTCCAGTTCCGCCTCAATCTCCGTTACTAACCCACGGCCGAGATCCTAACGATGACCAATATGAACCAGATCATCCGCCGGGTTGCCGCCGCCGGGACCGTCATGGTCCTGGTCGGGTCGCTGGCTGCGTGCGAAGGCACGCGGCACCAGCTGCTCGACGCTGCAACACCGGATTTGATTAGTCCGAGCACCGCGACGTCGTCTGACGCCGCCGACGCCCTGCGCGTCGGCGCGCTGGCGCGCGTCCGTAACATCACCGCTGGCGGCGAAGGCGCCTGGTTGCTGGGTGGCCTGCTCGCCGACGAGTGGAAGTCGTCCGACACGTTCTCGCAGCGCAATGAAACCGATCAGCGCACGGTTCAGGAAAGCAACGCGAACGTGCAGTCGATGTACCGCGAGATCCACCGCGTGCGCAACTCGGCACGCGAAGCGATCAACGCGCTGAAGCAGTACAAGCCCGCGCCGGCGTGGGGCATTAGCCAGATGTACTTTGCGATGGCTCTTGCCGAAGTGGAGTTGGCTGAGTCGTTCTGCAACGGCATTCCGCTGTCGGATGCCAGCACTGGCTCCATCGTGTATTCGGCGCCGCAGACCAACGCCGCCATCTACGCGCTGGCCAAGGCGCACCTCGACACGGCACTGGCCAACGCAACACCGGCGACGGATGCCGGTGCGGTGGCGATCAAGAACTCCTCGCTCATCCTGCAGGCTCGGGTGCTCGTGGAACTCGGTCAGTTCAGCGCCGCCGCGGCTGCCGTCAATGGCATCCCGACGTCGTTCTCCAGCCTGGTCACCACCTACTCGCTCACGTCGGGCGACAACCAGATTTGGAGCTTGAACAACAGCGCCAAGCGCTGGACGGTGGGCGACAGCATGGATGCGTCCGGCGTCATCGGCAACGCGATTCCGTTCGCGTCGGCCGGCGATCCGCGTTTGAAGGTGACGGGCACGACGCTCGGCACGTCGTCGCTTGGCCGTGGTTTTGACGGCTCGACGAACTTCATTGTGCAGAACAATTGGGGCCGCAGTGACGCCACGAACATCGTGAGCGGTCTCGACGCGCGCCTCATCGAAGCGGAAGCGGCGCTCAACGCGAACAACATCTCGGGGATGATGACCATCCTCAATGCGTTGCGCACCGCACCGCCCCAGATCGGCATCAACGCCGCCACGGCTGTCACGCCAGCGGCGATGGCAACGCTCCCCGACCCGGCCACGCAGACGGCGGCGGTGGATCTGTTCTTCCGTGAAAAGGCGTTCTGGACGTTCGGCCGCGGTCAGCGGTTGGGCGACCTCCGCCGCCTCGTGCGCGTCTACGGCCGCACGCAGGACAAGGTCTTCCCGGTGGGTACGTTCTTCAAGGGTGGCCCGTACGGCACCGACACGAACTTCCCGGTGACGACCGACGAATACAACAACCCGAACTTCACGGGTTGCATTGACCGCAAGTCCTAAGCGATTGATGGCAGGGTAAAGGAAAGAGCCGGCCGGGGCAGGTGCCCCGGCCGGCTCTTTCTATTTGTGCGCTCACAAGGTGCGAAGGCTAGATCGTATTTGGTCGTTTGCGGTTTACGGTTAACCGTTAACGGTTAACGGCTAACTGTAAACGACCGAAAACGAGCAGTGCCCCTATTGCCCAATCCGCGCCCGCAACGCGGCCTTCCACTCCGGCGTCGCCGTAAACAAATCATCCGGAAACGCCCGCCCACGCACCATCGACGAAAAGATCGGTCCGCCTTCGTACGTGTTGAGCCCAGTCCCGGCCAAGTACTGCAACCGCAAGTTCCGGTCACGATTGATCTGCGCGTCGGCTACCCACGTCTTGAGATCGCTCGCGGAGGCTGCAAACGTGCTGAACAAGTCGAGCGGCGACTGGAACCCCACCTCCATGAGCGACGCGGCAACCGCAGCGTACTTGGGGTCGCGCATGCGCTGCTCGAGCGCCGGAATATCAATCTTGAGTGGTTCGTTCTGGCCGAGCAACACCACGTCGTAGCCTTTGCCTTCCATGTTGTTCGCCCACACGGTGCCGGTGGGGAACACCGCGAGAAAGGTGGCCACTTCGCTCTTCACGGCCTCGAGGTTGCTCTCGTAGAGCGGCACCCACTGCGTGACCACACCGCCTGGGTTCAGGTGCGCCTTGACCGCCTCGAAATATTCCTTGGTGTAGAGCGCCGCCGCGCCTTTGACCCACGGATGAATGGGGTCGGAGGTGATCACGTCGTACTTGTCGCGCGTGGTGAGAATAAAACTGCGCGCGTCGTCAAAGGTGATCTCGGTGCGATGATCGTGCATCACATCGTTGTTTTCTTTTTTGAAGTAGGTGCTCACCACCTGCGGAATCAACGGCTCAATCTCGCAAATGGAAATGTGCTCAACGCCAGGGTAGGGGACGAACGAACCCGCCGTCACGCCGGCACCGAACCCGACGATCAACACGGACTTGGGGTTCGGATGCACCAGCGCCGGCAGGTGCGCGAGCATCCGTTGGAGCTTCATGTCCTGCGAGAGGTTCGACGCTTCCACCTTGCCCGCCACGTGGAACTGCGTGGCGCCGCTGCTCTTGAGCGTGGCTACGGCAATGGACGAGTTCATCCCCTCGCCCACGTACACCACGTCGAGTTGGCCGAGCCAGGTCACCATGTAGCGCCCATACGCGACCAACAGCGCGGGTACTTCGGCCACGCGGGGGACGATGGCAACGGCGCCTACGAGCGTCGTGACGAGCGCCGCCTGCGCCGCGATGCGCGTGGAGAACAGTTCGCTCGCAAACAACAGCAACGCAGCGACGGCAGACACAATCACCAGCGCCTGCGATGCACCGTGTGTGCCGACCTGCGGAACCAGCACGAGACTGAACAGCAAGGCACCAATAATCGCGCCCACGGTGTTGGCCGCGTACACGCCGCCCACGAGGCGGCCGGAGTCCGCTTCACCACCGGCCACTGCGGCGAGGGCGAGCGGAAAACTCGCGCCCCAGAGCACCGCGGAGGGCAATACGGCCCAGGCAGCGCGCGTGACGTCGAGGTGCATCGTGAACACAGGGCTGGGCGCCAGCGACGGGTTGATGGGCCAATACGGGAGCACGTCGGCGATCATCCACGCGCCGTAGGCCACCATCACCATCTGCAGCGCCTGCACCCAACCAAAGGCGAGGCGCGGATTGCGCAGCCGACGCGCCATCGCCGAGCCGCCAGCGCTCCCAATGCCGAGCCCCGCGAGAAAGACCGCGAGAATAATGGAGAACGTGTATGTGGAAGCGCCGAGCATCAACGAGAGCAATCGCGTCCACACGACTTCAGCACCCAATGCCGCCAAGCCTGAGAGCGCGATTCCCACGTACACCACCCAGCGGAAGGGCAACGCGGCCACACCGCCAGCACCGCGGCCCACAAACGAGACGTCAGCCACATCGGGGGCAATCTGCGCCACACTCGGCGCATTCTTTGCCAACAACCACGCGGCACCGGCTACGGCGGCGTTGAGCGCGGCCGCAACAAATGTGGCGGTGGAGAGATCGTAGCGGCGCAGGAGGTAGAAGCCAGCGAACATCGCGCCAATCACCGCGCCCGCCGTGTTGCCGCCGTAGAAGAACCCAAGCCACGACACACCGCGCGGCGACGACTCAATCCAGCGCGCGATGGCGGGGAGGGTGGCCCCCATGAGAATCGTGGGGGGGAGTAGGCAGAGCGCAGCCACCACGGCTCGCATCACAATCGCTCCGGCTCCGTGCCCAACCGCGGGCGAGTAGAGCGCCCCTACCAACGGCACCAGCCCGAGCACGAGCAAGCCAATCACGCCAATCCCCAACTCGAGCGCGGCATACACGCGCAGCGGATGATGGTGCGTGGGAAGTAAACGGGGCAGGGCGAGACTGCCGATGCACATCCCACCCATAAAGGTGGCGAGCAGCACGCCGAGCGAAATGGCCGAAGAGCCGATCACCAGCTCGAGGAGCTGGAACCAGACCACTTCGTAGATGAGGGCGCAAAGTCCGCTGCCAACAAAGAGCAGGAGGAGCAGCGGGAGCGCGTTACTGGCGGGAGCGGCGGCGGAGGCGGATTGGCGTGTGGACATATGTAGACGATACGCACTCGCCGCCGAAATTGCTTATCCCGCCTACACGCCTGCGGCCGCTGCGGCGGCGGCGAACTCAGCGACGATCTGCGCGGCGGGCTCAATGGCGTGAATGCCGGCCACGCTCCGCCCCGCCTGCCAGTATTCGGCCTCCCCCACACCCTGATTGAGCGACGTCTTCATTTTGCGCACGGCATTGAGCGCGAACCAGGTACGCGCCCAGCGCTTGGTCCGGCGGCCGCGCAGCATCCACCGCGCAAAGGGCCCCGCCTTGGTGCCGAGTCGGCGCACGTAGTCCGTGGTGATCACGCTCACGGGAACGCCCGTGAGTCGTTCGGTGAGTGTGATGTCCGATTCCACAGCGTTGACAATCGCCTGTTTGTAGGCGTCGCTCGCAATGCACTCCGGCGTGGCAATGAAGCGCGTGCCGAGCTGCACGCCCGCATAGCCGAGTGTGAGTTGCTCCACAAACTCCGACGGTTGTCCCACGCCGCCGGCGGAGACGAGCGGCACGCCGAGTGACGCAAGGTCTTCGAACAGTTGCTGCGGGGTGGCACCACCCGTGTGGCCGCCGGCACGATTGTTCACCGCAATGAGTCCGTCGGCGCCACCGTCGAGCCCCTTGAGGGCCCAGCGTTTGTCGGTCACGTCGTGGTACACCACGCCGCCCACGGCGTGCACACGGTCGCACACCCACTTGGGATTCCCAAGCGACGTGATGAAAAAGCGGACGCCTTCTTCGAGTGCAATATCCACCCACTTCACCATGCGCTCGTGGTAGAGACTCGAGCCCGCCTCAACCAGCGCATTGAAGCCAATGGGTTTGTTGGTGAGTTGGCGAATGCGACGGAGCCCTTCGCGGTATTCGTAGCCGTACACATACGTGAGCGAGATGGGCTGCACGATGCCAATGCCACCCGCTTCACTGACGGCCGCGATGAGTTCCGGATTGCTGCACGGATACATCGGACCGCAAATGAGCGGTACTTCGATGCCGGCGTGTCGAGTAAAAGCGGTGGCAGTCATGATGTTTTGGTGGGCCCGAGACGCCAGCGGACTGTGGCGCGCGCTACGAGCGCGCCCGATTCGTCGGTAATGTCGGAGGTAAAATCGTACTCGGCTTCCACCGTGAGGTCGGGGAGTGTGACGCGGCTTTCGGCGGTCACGGTGCCGCGCGCCTTCTTGAAATACTCAATCGACAGCTTGGTGACGATGCCGCGATACCCCGGTGGGAGCATCGTCATCATCGCACCGCCACTCGCGAACTCAGCCACGTTGATCAGTGCCACGGCGTGAATGGAGCCCAAGTGCTGTTCCAGCCGCCGGCGCTGGCGGATGCTGATGCGCGCGTGCCCCGGTTCAAGGACTTCGACCCGTGGATTGACCGAGCCGGTGTAGGGCACCATCCACTTCACGAGCTGCGTGAACAGCCACCGTCCGCCGGGAAATCGGGAGAGGGCACGGTGCGTGCTGAGCAGGCGCTGGCCGGGCGAGTCGTTTCTTGGCATTCGCAGAACTTATCTTATTGTGGTCTCGTTCGCTTCCCCCGCGGCAACTGTGCCTGCGGCGAAGGTGGCTGTCCCCCTTTTTGCGTCCAACCGATGTCCGCCTCTGCTCCGATTACCCCGCCAGTTGCCCCACGCATTCCGCACGTGACCGTTCTGCACGGGGAAACCCGCGTGGACGATTACTCCTGGATGCGCGACCGCGAGAACCCCGAGGTGATCGCGTATCTGCGCGCGGAGAACGACTACACCGAGGCCATCACCAAGCCGACCGTGGCACTGCAAGAGGCGCTCTATCAGGAGATGATCGGGCGCCTCAAGGAAGACGACAGCCGCCCACCCGAGCGTCGCGGCGACTGGTGGTACTACTCGCGCACGGAACAGGGAAAGGCCTATCCCATCTTCTGCCGGAAGCGCGGCACCGTGGATGCGCCCGAGGAGATCTATTTTGACGAGAACGCCGAGGCGGCGGGACTCGAGTTCTATAATCTCGGCGGTTTCGAAGTCAGCCCAGATCACCGCTGGCTCGCGATTCTCGAGGACACCAACGGCTACGAAGATTTTGTGTTGCGCGTGCGCAATCTCGAGACTGGCGCCTGGCTCGTCGATCGCATTGAAAAGCTCGCCTTTGGACTCGCGTGGGCGAGCGACAATCAGACGCTCTTCTATTTGACCACGGACGACGCCAAACGTGCGGACCGCGTCTGGCGCCACGCGCTCGGCGACGCGCGGTCGAGTGACGTAGAGGTGTACCACGACTCCGACGTGCGCTTCAATGTTGGGGTGGGGCGCACGCGTAGCGGCGCGTACCTGTGCATTTCGAGCGCGAGCTTTACCACCAGCGAACTGTGGCTGATTGACGCCTACCAGCCGAGCGCCGCGCCGCGCGTGGTGGCGCCGCGAGTGACGGATGTGGAGTACGATGTGGCGCACGGCGGTGCGTGGCTTTACATCACCACGAATCGCGATGGCGCGCGCGACTTCAAAGTGATGCGCGCGCCGGTGCAGGAGCCCAGCGCGTGGGAAGAATGGATGCCGCATCGCCCCGGCGTGTTCGTGGAAGGGATTGATGTGTTCGCGCGCTACGTGGTGGTGCAGGAACGCCGTGCCGGCCTGCGCCGGCTGAGTGTGACGGCGCTCGCCGATGGCGCGCAGCACGACATCGCGTTCCCCGAAGCCGCGTACGGCGTGGACTTGATGCGCAATCCGGAGTTCGATCAGCCCGCGCTCCGTTTTCTGTATTCGTCGTTCGTGACGCCGCCGACGGTGGTGGATTACGACCTCACCGCGCGCACCCGCGTCATTGTGAAGCAGGATGAAGTGCTCGGTGGCTACGATCCCTCGCAGTACGCCATTGAGCGTGTGATGGCCCCCGCGCGCGACGGTACACTCGTGCCGGTCTCGATGGTGTATCGCACCCCGTTTGTGCGCGACGGCGCTCGGCCGTTGCTGCTCTACGCCTACGGATCGTATGGCTACACGATGGAGCCAACCTTTGCGTCGGCTCGCATGTCGCTCGTGGACCGCGGCGTGGTGTTCGCCATTGCCCACGTGCGAGGCGGGCAGGAGATGGGGCGCGCCTGGTACGACGACGGCAAGATGCAGCACAAAATGAACTCGTTCACCGATTTCATCGATTGCGCGGAGTATCTGCTCGGCGAGCGCTACACCTCGCGCGAGCGGCTTTCGGCCAACGGCGGGAGCGCTGGCGGCTTGCTGATGGGCGCCATTCTCAACCTGCGCCCCGATCTTTGGAAAGCCGTGGTGGCCGACGTCCCGTTTGTGGACGTGATCAACACCATGCTCGACGATTCCATTCCGCTCACCGCACAGGAATGGGAGCAGTGGGGAAATCCGCACGAGGCGGAGGCGTATGCGTACATGCGTCGCTATTCGCCGTACGATAACGTCGAGGCCAAGGGCTATCCGAGCCTCTTGGTCACGAGCGGGATCAACGACTCACGGGTCGCGTTCTGGGAGCCCGCCAAATGGGTGGCGCGGCTCCGCGCGCTCAAAACCGACACGAATCCGTTGCTACTCAAGATGCATCTTGGGGCTGGGCACGGCGGAGCGAGCGGGCGCTATGAGCGGCTCAAGGAAACAGCCTTTCGGTTTGCCTTTATTCTCGACCAAACGGCAGTGACGGCCACGCCGTAGCGGCGTGCGTTCGCCGCGTTCGGCGAGAAGCACGATGTTACGCGGAACATCACAAAGCTGATATTAGCGATATATCGAACATAGTATATTTGTGATTCAACTTTTCGGGGTGAGGGGTCGATGCTCCGAGTGATGCGTGTATCCGGTCCTCGCCCTGCTTTCCAATCCCGCCTGTCCGGCGGGGGGATGTTGCGCGCACAGATCGGCGTCCTGACCGGCGTGTTGACCGGCGTGTTGACCGGCGTGTTGACCGGCGCCCTGACCGGCGCCCTGACCGGCGCCCTCCTAGCCGTTGCCGTCCTGGCACCAACGCCGCTTCAGGCACAGAAGAACTGGACGCTGGGCTCCCCGTCCACCCTGGTGGAGCAGGTGCAGGGAAAGCCCGCGATGGTCGAACGCCTTACCTCGCTGGGGTACGAGGTGTGGCATTTTGGCGAGAGCTGGGTCCGCCTCGGCTCCCGCGAAGATCGCGTGGTGGGCTTTTTCAACGCCGGGTCGCTCAAGGTGCGCATGGCTCCGGGCGCCGACACCACGCGCGAAGCCACCTTCACCGTGGGCTCCTCGCGCGACGATCTGCTGCGGCTTGAGGGAACCCCGACCGCCGTGCAGGAGCGCGCCGACGTTGGTGAGCAGTTCCTGCGCTACGGTCGCGCGGTGGTGCGTGTGAATGTGGCGGACAGGAAAGTCCGTGCCTGGGACGATCCCGCGCGCACCCTGCACGTGCGCGCGGCAGGCGCAGTGGCGCAGCACCTCGCCCCACATCCCACCGCCCCGGCGTCGCTCTCCGCAACCGCCACGCTGGTGGACGACGGCAACGACGGCGTGCTCGATGCCGAAGAAGGTGCCGTCGTCACCGTGGTGCTGCGGAACGACGGCAAGGGGACCGCATACGGTGCCACGCTCGCCATCACGTCGCCGGGCGCGCACGCGGCCGTGCGCATCGTTTCTGCCGCGCGCGCCGACTCGATTCTCCCGGGCCGCTCCGTCACCCTCCGTGCGCAGATTGCCGCCGGTGCCACGGTCGGCGACGGCGAACTACCGCTCGATGTGACCGTGCGCGAGGACAACGGCTTTGATCTCGACCCGCCATTTCGCATCGTGGTGCGTACACGCGCCGCGCGCGCGCCGCGCCTTGTGCTCGACGGCATTGGCGTGGCCGATCAGTCGGGGAACGGGCGCATTGAGCCGCGCGAGATTGTGGATATCACCGCACGCATTGCCAACCGCGGAGCGGGGGATGCGCGCGAGGTGCGCGTGACCATCACGCCAGGCGCGGGCGTCCTCCTCACCCCCGAAACGGTCCGCGACGTTGCGCTCGGCACACTGCACGCGGGCGAGGTGCGCGACGTGCACCTCACCGCGTTCACCAACTCGCGCGCCGACGGCTTCCCGCTTTCGCTTTTGGTGCACGAGGCGCGCGAACGCTTTGATACCACGTTCGTGCTGCCACTGGCGCTCGATCGCCCGCTCGCGAGTGTGCCCGATCTGGTGGTACGTGCCCGCGACACGCGCGCCGTCACCGCCTCGCCGCCGCTCGTGGTGGACGTGGACAGCGGCATTCCCCGCGGACGCGAACGGCGCAACGTGGTAGCGGTGGTGCTCGGCGTGGAACGGTATCAGCATGCGCCAGCCGTGCCGTTCGCGCGGCGCGACGCCTCGGTGTTCCGCGAATACGCCACACGGCTCTTTGGCATTGGCGACGACGCCGACCGTCTGTTCTTCCGCACCGACGACGAACTCACCGGCAGCGAACTGCGCAAAGTGTTCGGCGCCGGCGGATGGCTCGCACGCCGGGTAAGCGCCGAGACGGACGTGGTGGTCTATTACGCCGGTCACGGTGTGGCCGATCTCAAGACGCACGCGCCCTATTTGCTCCCTAACGATGCCGACGCCAACTATCCGGCGCAGACGGGATACGCGCTCGACGAACTCTATCAACGCCTCGCCGCACTCGGTGCGCATTCGGTGACGGTGTTCATTGACGCCTGCTTCAGCGGCGGCACGCGCGAGGGCGGATCGCTCTTTCCTGGCGCGCGTGATGTGCTCGTGAGCGTGGAACATCCGGCACTGCGCAGTGAGTCGATGGCGGTGTTCACGGCATCCGGCGCAGACCAACTCGCGAATGTGTCCGCCGACGAACGGCACGGTCTCTTCACCTACTGGCTCCTCAAGGGGCTGCGCGGTGGAGCCGATGCCGACACCGATCGCCGCGTGACCGTGAGCGAGCTCGAACAGTTTCTGCGCGCCAAGGTGCCGCCGCAGGCCGCGCGGCAGGATCGCGAGCAGCTGCCGCAGGCCTTGGCGCGAAATAAAGGGCGCGTGTTAGTGGAGCTGCCATGACGGTGCGCCACGAAGGGCTCCCGGTGCGGTTGCGCGTGATGTTACTCACTGCGGCGTGCTTGCTATGCTCGCTCGCGGGGACCATCCGTGCACAGGGCACGTGGGTCGAGGTGGAGCGCTATGAGCCGTTGGTGGGATCGCGCTCATCCGACGACGTCAAACGCGACGCGCTCTACGGTGCGATCGCGGAGGCCGTGCGTCGCGTCGCTGGTGTTCGCGTGCAGGGGACGGAGTTTTCGTCGCGTACCGATTCTGCTGGACGTGTGGTGGACCATTACGCTGAGGCAGTTCGCCTCGATGCTGCTGGGCGCGCGACGGGGTGGACAGTTGTCAAAGAAGAGTGGAGCGCCGCCAAGCCGGGCACGAAGAGCGCCGCGGTGGTGTATCACCTCATTGTGCGTGTGCGGGTAGAGCGCGAGGCTGGCACAGCGGACGCGGGCTTCACGGTGCGTGTGCAGCCCAACAGCGACCGCTTGCGTGTGCGCGGTGCCGATTTGAAGGGGAACGACGAGTTGGTGGCGCGGATCACGGCAACCAAGCGCGCGACGCTCACGGTAGTGATTATTGTAGATGACTCGGTGTTCGTGCTCGCGCCGAGTGCGTATGTGGAGGCGCCAGAAGCGGCGCCGGGTGCGACGGTGGAAGTGCCGGATGCCGCCTCGCGAGAGGCGGGCATCCGCTTCCGGGCCGCGTTGCCAGCCGGTGTGGCATCGCGTTCGGAGCTGTTGGCGGTGGTCGCAACCCTGCGGCCAGTGCCGCTGTTTTCCGGTGCTGGGAATGGTCAGGGGCGCGATACCGGCGTCCTGACGCTCGGAGAGTTCAATAAGTGGCTGGTGGGGATCCCGCTGGACCAGCGGGCGGTGGCTCAGGTTGCCATTGAAGTGCAGAAGGTGCCGTAGGCGACCGATACTACAGTAGAGAAACCGTGGAGGGACGGTGAGACAGTCATGGGGAGTACTGGGATTGGCCGTATTGGCGATGTCGTGTGCGTCGGCCCCGACGCTTGAGGAGGGGCCCGCGAGCGCGCGCACGTTGAAGGCCATGCCGAATTGGTATAAAAAGCCACCGGCGAGCGACAACAAGTACGTCTATGCGCCGGCGACAGCGACGTCGCAGGATCTGCAGGTTGCGGTCAACAAGGCGCAGGTCGAAGGGCGTTCGGTGTTGGCTGCGCAACTCGAGGTCAAACTCGGCGCACTCACCACGCGCGCGACTGAAGAAGCGGGCGTATTGGGCGACGCCACGCTGCGTGATGCGTACTCGCAGGTCACGAAGGCTGCCGTGGCTTCCGTGCTCGTGGGAACGCGGGCCAAGGAGCAGCAGTTTGCCATCGAAGCGGGGCAGTACCGCGTTTGGGTGCTGATGGAACTGCCGTTCCCGGTGGCGGGCAAGCGGTTCTTAGATCAGCTGAAGAGCCAGGAGCAACTGTTCGAGCGCATCCGGAACACCGAGTCGGTGAAGGCGCTCTACGAAGATGTCATGAAATACGAAGGCACCGGCGGCGTGCGGAAGCCGTAGTCACGGCGCGGTGCAGAATTGAAAACGGCGGCGCGGGGAATTTTCCCCGCGCCGCCGTTTCGTTTTCCAGCAACGACCGCTAGTGCCCTTCGTCCAGTGCCTTGATCTCTTTGATCAAGTTGCCCAGCACGCCCTTGGCATCGCCGTACATCATGAGCGTGTTGTCCTTGAAGAAGAGCGGGTTCTCAACGCCGGAGAATCCGGTGCCCTTGCCGCGCTTGATCACGTATACGGTCCGAGCAGTCCACGGCCGGAAGATGGGCATGCCGTAGAGCGGGCTGCCCTTGTCGTCTTCGGCGTCCGGATTCACGATGTCGTTGGCGCCGATGATCACCGCGATGTCGGCGGTGTTGAGCACGCGGTTGGCGTCATCCACGTCGGTCAGCAGGGCGCCGTAGTCGATGCCAGCTTCCGAGAGAATGACGTTGAGGTGTCCGGGCATACGGCCGGCCACCGGGTGAATGGCGTACTTCACGTCGCCACCCTTCTTCTGGATGAGCTCGTGCAGTTCGCGGCACACGTGCTGCGCTTGTGCCACGGCCATGCCGTAGCCCGGGATGATCACCACCGAGCCCGCGTAGGCGAGCTGGAGTGCCGCATCTTCCGGCGTGATGGTCTTCGACTCGCGGGCCTCGCCAGCCTTCTTGGCGCTGCTCGCAGGGGTGGCGCCAAAGGCTCCGAAGATCACGTTGGCAAAGGACCGGTTCATGGCCTTCGACATCATCATCGAGAGGATGAATCCGCCCGCGCCCTCGAGCGCGCCAGCAATGATCAGCACGTTGTTGCCAATCGCAAAGCCGGTCGCCGCGGCCGCGAGGCCGGCGTACGAGTTGAGCAGCGAGACCACCACTGGCATATCACCGCCGCCAATCGGCAGCACCATCGACACGCCAAGGAACAGGGCGAGGCCCACCATCGCGTAGAACGCCCAGGCTGTTTCCGGGTGGAGTACCAGCATCGTGAGGCAGCCAAACGCCACTGCCATCAACAGCAGGTTGAGTGCGTTCTGTCCCTTGAACGTGATCGGGCGTCCCGTAATCAGTTCCTGCAGCTTGCCGAACGCCATGAACGAGCCCGTCACCGTCAGTGCGCCGAACAGCACTTCAAAGCCGAGCGCCGCTGCCGTGCCGCCGGTGAGTCCGGGCGTGAGCCCTTCAGCGCCGGGCGCATACGCGTGGCGGTATTCCACGATGCCCACCAGCGTCGCGGCAATCGCACCAAAGGCGTGTGAGAACGCAATGAACTGCGGCATCGCCGTCATTTCGATCTTCATCGCCATCGGATAGCCGGCCGCTGCGCCGATGACCAAACCGATAATGATCCACTGATACGTGATGATCTCATGGTTCAGCAGCGTGCCCACCACGGCGAACAACATGCCGAGGGCGGCCTGCTGCATACCGAGTCGCGCATCCGCTGGGCGCGTGAGCGACCGAAGGCCAAGAATGAACAGAATCGAGGCCACGAGGTACGAACCCTGCACAAACAAATCCTGCGCGCCCATCGCAGCGGAGGAATCGGCGACGAGAACCAAAAGTCCGTAGGTCACTTGGCACCTTCCGTCGTCGCGGACTTCTTGGGACCGCCGAACATCGCGAGCATGCGGTCGGTAATCAGGAAGCCGGCCACCACGTTCGTCGCCGCGCAGATCACCGCAATGAAGCCGAGGATCGTGGAGACCTTCCCGTACTGTCCGCCGGCGGCGACGATCGCGCCCACGAGCGAAATGCCGGAGATCGCGTTGGTCGCCGACATCAACGGCGTATGGAGCAGGGGCGGGACTTTCGAAATCACGAAGAAGCCGATGAAGCCCGCGAGAATAAAGACGTAGAGCTGGAAGATCTGGGTCATGATACGGCCTGTCCCTCGTGCGTCACCAGCATCGGGCCAGTGATCTCGTCCGTGGCGTCGAGCACAATCCCGTTGTCCTTCGTGATGTGCTGGAGGAATGTGAGGAAGTTGCGGCTGAGCATCTGCGACGCATGGAACGCCGCGGTGCTCGGCAGGTTGAGCGGGCCGAGGACGGTGACGCCGTGGGCGACGACCGTTTCGCCGGCCTTCGTAAACGAACAGTTGCCACCGGTTTCAGCCGCGAGGTCTACAATCACCGAGCCCGGCTTCATGCCGCGCACCGCGTCTTCGGGGATCAGAATCGGCGCTTTGCGGCCCGGAATCGCGGCCGTGGTGATCACGAGATCCATCTGTTCGAGATGTTTGGCGATGGCGGCCTGTGTGAGGCGCGCATCTTCCTCGCTCTGCTGCTTGGCGTAGCCACCGCTGCCTTCAGCGGAGGCGGTGAGCTCAATCTTGAGCGGCGTGGCGCCGAGCGACTGAATCTGCTCCTGCGCTGCGGGGCGAACGTCAAAGCCGCTCACCAAAGCGCCGAGGCGCTTGGCGGTGGCCATCGCTTGCAACCCAGCCACGCCCGCGCCAATCACAAAGCACTTGGCCGGTGCGAGCGTCCCTGCGGCGGTTGAAAGCATCGGGAGCATTTTGGGGAGCGCGCCGGCGCCCATCAGCACGGCTTTGTAGCCGCTGACGGTCGCCTGTGAGCTCAGCACGTCCATGGACTGCGCGCGCGTAATACGCGGCACGCGCTCCATGCCGAGCAAGGAGATTTTGCGACCAGAGAGGGCCGCAAGCACGTCAGGCTGACCCGCGGGGGCCCAATAACTCACAAGCGCGCTCCCCTCGGGAAGCGCGCGGCATTCGGCGGTCGTCGGTGGCTGCACCTTGCAGGTCAACCGAGCACCGGTCACGACGGCGGCAAAGTCTGCGGCAATCGTCGCCCCGGCGGCCTCGTACTGGGCGTTAGAGAAACCGGCGGACAGCCCGGCATCCGACTCGACGGCGACCGTTGCCCCGGCCTTGACGAGTTTGGCGACGCTCTCAGGAACCAGGGCCACGAGCGCTTCGCGCTCGGCACGTTCCCGTGGGACAGCTATATGCATGGATCGAACGGGTTCGAGGGTCGGTTTTGGGCGCGCACAGCGAGCAGCGCGCCGATACGGCTACAACCCCTAAATCTACAGTACGGGGCTTGCTCACGACAAATGCCGAGATGCCCTTCGTTGTGTCAGCGTTCTCCCCACAAACGGCCGCTTCGGCGGGCATTTCCTCTGATTGTCTCCGGACGTCCCAGGGGCGATTGTTCACCGTCACAATCCTGCCGCCACCGCCTACTCGGTACGTCTGCCATGCATAAGGAAGTGCTGGACCCCGTTGCGAGTCGCGCACTCGTCCCCGAGCTCGCCGCGACCCGTAACCCCAACGTCTGGGTCTATAAGTACCACGACGCTGCCAACGGTTGGACGCTGAGCATTGCCACCCACGCGGAGCCCGGGTCGCACAAACTCTCGCTCGGCGGCTTTCGCATTGCGCCGGAATCGCGCACCTCGGCACCAGGCTTTACGCCGGACCGCGAGGCCATTGGTCTTGCGATGGGAATGGAAGAAAAGGTGCACTGGTCGCGCGTCATCAAAGTCGGCGGCCCGCTCGCCGTGCGCGACATGACGCGCATTGTCGGCGGCAAGTGTGTGCTCGTCCCCGCATCCGATTCACGCGTGGGTCAACCCCGCGATGCGGCAATGCTTGATTGGGCCGTCGCGTGCTTAAAAGACATGGAAGCGTCGGCTGGCATCTATCTCACCACGGGGCAGGACCTCGGGCACGGCACGATGTTCGACGGCGTGACGCCCTCGCTGGCGTATCTCAATGCGCGCTACAAGGGCAGCGTCGTCGCCGATACGTCAAAGCCGACGGGCGAAGGCAACTACCAACTGCTTCACGGCATGCTGCGCGCGCTCGGCCGCGACATGCGCGGTGCCACCGTGGGGCTCCTCGGCTGCGGCAATATTGGTATGCATATGCTCGAGTGTCTGCGCACCGCCGGAGCGACGGTGCTCGCGATGGAAGCGCGTGAGGAGCGTCGTGCCGAACTCGAGGCGATGGGGATTCGCACGTGGGGCAAAGACGACAAAGTCGCATTTCTCGCGCTGCCCATGGATGCCGTTGCGGTCAACGCCGCTGGCGGCACGCTCGACGCAATTGCGGTGCAGGCGTGCGGTGCCAATCCCCGTCTCCGCGTGGTGTGTGGATCCGAGAACATGGTGATGCCGGATGCCGCACTCGCACTCCAACTGCGCGACGCCGGCAAAGTCTACGCGCCCACCGAACTCGGCGGGATGATGGGCTATCTCACCGCCGTCGAGGAATACATGGCGCACCTCGTCGGATTGCCGTTCGACGTGCACACCCTGTACGAAGCGGCCAAACGGCTTGAAGTGGCCGGCTTTGAAGCCACCGAGCGCGTGCGCACGGGTGGGTTCGTCGAATCGTTTGAGGACGCCGTGGTGGGACTTTACGGGGATGTGGTGTAGCGGTCGCAGCGCGTGCTTGCACTGAGGCGCGCGCTGCTATTGAAGGCCTTATCGCTGCCGGAACCGCGCGATCGCCGCGCGCGTGAACGGACTCAGCACGAGCGTACCGCTCATCCGCGCGCGGTCCGCGAGCAGGGCATCCCATCCCTCGGTACCGGCCCAAAACGCCTCCTTCATGAGGCGCATCGCATCGGGGTTCGACCCGGCGAGCGTGGTGGCCAGCGCGTCCATCTGCTGGTCAAGCGCCGCTTCGTCCGCCGCCACCGCGGAATACAGACCGTGCTGGGCACACCACTCGGCGCTCCGCCAATCCGCGTCCACCGACATGGCGCCGAACGCCGCTAGGCCAATCTTCTTTTCGATGACCGGCCCCACCACGAACGGGCCAATCCCCACGGCGAGTTCGCTGAGCTTGGCCGGGGCCGTCGCCACGGCAATCGCATAGTCGGAGGCCGCAATGAGCCCCACGGCGCCGCCGGCCGCTTTGCCGTGCACTCGCGTGACCACGAACTTCGGCGCGCGGATCATCGCAAGAATGACCCGCGCGAATCCACTGAAGAACTCGGCGCCGGCGTCGGGCGTGTCCACCGCCACGAGTTCATCAAACGAGGCGCCTGCACAGAACGGCCCGCGGCCACCACTGCGGAGCACGATCACCGTAGCCTCAGGGTTGCGCCCCTCCGTCTCCACCGCGCGTGCGAGTTGTGCGAGCAGGGCGGCGGGGAGCGAATTCCCCTTGGGGTGCTCAAAAGTGATGGTCGCGACGCCCGCGTGGTGCGAGGTCACGACTCCACCGGACGCAGCGGAACCTTGGTCGTGGGCCGTCATAGCAGGGATTGGTTCGATTGTCGAAAGACTGGAAGAACTCTAGATTAGTGGAATGATGCCGAATCCCCCAGAACTCGCCAGTGGTGCGTCCGCCGAAGCGGCCCGCGATGTAGCGCGCGAAGCCGCCTTTGACGCTCGCATCGCCGCCGGCGAGTCCATCGAGCCCAAAGATTGGATGCCGGAGCGCTATCGCAAACAGCTCATCCGGATGATGTCCCAGCACGCCCACTCGGAAGTGGTCGGGATGCTTCCCGAGGGGAACTGGATTACGCGTGCGCCGAGCCTGCGCCGCAAGATGTCGCTCATTGCCAAGGTGCAGGATGAAGGCGGGCACGGGCTCTACATCTACTGCGGCACCGAGACGCTCGGCGTAGACCGGCACGACCTCGTTGAGCAGCTGCTCAATGGCACCGCGAAGTATTCGAGCATCTTCAACTACCCGACGTTGAGTTGGGCCGATATGGGCGTCATCGGCTGGCTCGTGGACGGCGCTGCGATCGTGAACCAGACGATCCTCGCCAAAACATCGTACGGCCCGTACGCCCGCGCGATGATCCGCATTTGCAAGGAAGAGAACTTCCACAAGCGTCAGGGCTACGAGATTGTGGCGACCCTCGCCAAGGGCACGCCAGCGCAGCGGGCCATGGTGCAGGATTCCGTGAATCGCTTCTGGTGGCCGTCGCTCATGATGTTTGGGCCGTCGGATACCAACTCGCCCAACTCGGGTGAGCTCCTGCGCTGGAAGGTCAAGCGCAAGACGAATGACGAACTCCGTCAGCGGTTTGTGAATCTCACGATTCCGCAGGTGCAGGCCGTGGGACTCACGGTGCCGGATCCCGATCTCACGTACAATGCTGCCACTGAGGAGTGGGAGTTTGGCGCGATCGATTGGGCGGAGTTCAACGAGGTGATTCGTGGCAACGGTCCGTGCAACCGCGAGCGCATTGCGGCGCGACGCGCGGCGCACGACAACGGACAGTGGGTGCGCGAGGCCGCGACGGCTCATGCGGAGAAAAAGATGACGCACAAGACGGAGGCCGCATGACCGACAGCCAGTGGCCGCTATGGGAAGTGTTCACGCAGGGTGACCAAGGCGAGCCATTCGAGCATGCCGGCAGCGTGCACGCCGCCGACGCCGAGCAAGCGATGCAGAACGCACGGGACGTGTACGCACGCCGCGGCGAAGCCATCAACCTCTGGGTTGTCCCAGCCGCGGCCATTGTCGCGTCTGCTCCGAGTGACGCCGGCCCCTTTTTCGATCCCGGCAACGACAAAGCCTATCGGCATCCGCAGTTCTATAAAGTGCCCAAGGGAGTGAAAGTCTTTTGAGCGCCACGTCGCCCGCAGGACCGCGCTCGACCTCTGTCGAGAATCCGCTGTTTGAGTTTCTCGTGCGGCTCGGTGACGACCGCCTCGTGATCGGCCACCGCATGGCCGAGTGGTGCGGTCACGGCCCGATTCTCGAGGAAGACATTGCCCTCGCCAATATCGCGCTCGACTACACCGGGCAGGCGTCGGCATTGCTGGCGCTTGCTGGAGACGTCGAAGGGAAGGGGCGCTCCGATGATGCCCTCGCGTATTTCCGTGACGAAACCCAGTTTCGCAACGCGCAGATCACCGAACTGCCCATTGGGGATTTTGGGTTCACCATCGTCCGGCAGTTCCTCTTTGATTGCTATAGCGTCCTCGTGTGGGAAGCGCTCGCGTCATGCGGCCACGCCACGCTGGCTGGCATCGCCGCCAAAGCGATCAAAGAAGACACGTATCATGTGCGCCATTCCAGCGAGTGGATGCGGAAGCTTGGCGATGGCACAGCCGAGAGCCACGCGCGTGTGCAGGCGTCGCTCGACGCGCTGTGGCGCTACACGGGTGAGCTGTTCGAGCGTGACGCTGTTGATGATGCCGTCGCCGCGCTGGGCATTATTGTGCCCCACGACGCACTCGCGGCGCGCTGGCGTTCGCTGGTGGACGGCGTGCTGCGCGAGGCCACGCTCGTGGTGCCGGCGGCGCCTGGGCCGATGGTCACGGGTGGGCGTCGCGGACGCCACACCGAGCATTTAGGGCACATGCTCGCTGAAATGCAGATTGTGGCACGGTCGCATCCCGGCGCCAGCTGGTGAGCACCCCCGCGCTCACGCGCGATGAGCTGTTCGGCATTCTCGAAGAGGTCAAAGACCCCGAGGTGCCTGTGATCAGTATCGTGGAGCTTGGGATCGTGCGCGACGCAGTGGCAGGGGACGGCGGCGTGACGGTGACGATTACGCCGACGTATTCGGGCTGCCCGGCGATGCGCGTGATTGAAGACGACATCCGTGCGGCCTTCTCCGCGCGCGGCGTTCACGAGGTGCGCATCAGCACCGTGTACTCGCCCGCGTGGACCACGGATTGGATTGGCCCCGACGCGCGCGAAAAATTGCGAAAGTTCGGCATCGCCCCGCCTGTGCCCGTCGAGGCTGGTGGGCTCGTGACGCTCACGCGCCGCCGTGCGGCGGCGGTGTGCCCGTACTGCGGATCGCGTGACACGGTATTGCAGAGTGAATTCGGATCCACCGCGTGCAAGGCGATTCACGTCTGCCGTGGCTGCCGCCAACCCTTCGACGAGTTCAAGCCGCTATGACCGACACCGCACTCGAAGAAGGGTTCTTTGGATGGTGGCATGCCGGCACCCCAGCGGCACGCAAAGCACTGATGGCGGCGGCGTTCGGCTGGATGCTCGACGCGTTCGACGTGATGCTCTATGCGATGGTGCTCGCCTCGGTGATCACGGACCTTGGCCTCACCAAGCCGCAGGCCGGGTTGATGGGGTCAGCGACACTGCTGGCGGCCGCTGCGGGCGGCATCTTCTTTGGATTCATTGCCGACAAATTCGGACGCACGCGCGCCCTCATGGCGAGCGTGCTCCTGTACTCGGTCTTTACGGCGATGTGCGGGCTGGCGCAGAACCTCGCGCAGTTTGCGGCCTGCCGCGTGCTCCTCGGGATCGGCATGGGCGGCGAATGGGCGAGCGGTGCGGCGCTGGTGTCGGAGCACTGGTCGTCCAAACACCGCGGCCGCGCGATGGGCTTGATGCAGAGTGCGTGGGCCATTGGCTACGGCGCCGCCGCGATTGTGACGTGGATTGTGCTGCCGCGCTTCGGATGGCGCGCGGTGTTCTTTGTTGGCGTGCTCCCGGCGTTGCTGGTGTTTTGGGTGCAGCGCAACGTGCAAGAACCGCCGCTTTGGCTCGAGCGAAAAGCAAAGCGCGCCAAGGATGCCGCCGACCGCGCTGCGGGTATTGCCGTGCCGAATGCGGACGCGATTACACCCGCGCCTGGGTTCCGCGATCTCTTTCGTGGCCCGTTACGCCGCATTACGATCGCCGTCACGTTCATGAACGCGTGCACGCTCTTCGGCTGGTGGGGGCTCAATACGTGGATCCCCGCGTATCTCTCGTTGCCCACCACGCAGGGTGGCATTGGGGTGAGTACGGCCGTGATGAGCGGGCTCGTGCTCGCCATGCAGGTGGGGATGTGGTTCGGCTACATCTCCTTTGGCTACATCGGCGACGCGGCCGGCCGCAAACGCACCTACATCTCGTTTTTGTTGATGGCGAGTGTGCTGTTGCCACTGTACGGCGCCATGCGATCGCCCGTGGTGCTCTTGGCCCTCGGACCGCTCGTGGCATTCTTCGGGACGGGTTATTACAGCGGCTTCGGCGCACTGACGGCCGAGATTTACCCCACGGAGATTCGCGCCACCGCCCAGGGGTTCACGTACAACTTGGGGCGCGTGGCCAGTGCGGCGGCGCCCTTTATTGTCGGAACATTGGCTGCCTCGCGCGGGTTCTTTGCGGCCTTTGCCGTGAGTGGCGCGGCCTTTCTGCTGGCGGCGCTGGCCTGGCGCTGGATTCCGGAGACGCGGGGGCGGGAGCTGGCCTAGGACGCGGTCACGCGACGGCCGAACGTGGCTCTTTTTCCTAAAGGGTTGCTCGCAGGATTATATTTATAAGTTGTCGATCTCCTGCTCCCCGGACTGTTCCACCAACTCGCTCCTCCCATGCACATTCTGGTCGTTGACGATCACGATTTCACGCGCTCGATGACCGTGCGCCTGCTGCACGACATCGGCCAAACCGATATCGCCGAATGCCGCGATGGCGCGGAAGCGCTGGTCTCGGCGCGAGCGCAGCGCCCGGATGTCGTCCTCAGTGATTTGAATATGCCGGGCATGGACGGCATGACATTTATTCGTCAGTTAGCCAAAGAAAAACTCACGGATTCACTGATCATTTTGTCCGGACTCGAACTCAGCGTGTTGCGCGCCGTCGAGTCGCTGGCGGTGGTGTCGGGGCTCCGCGTGCTCGGAGCCGTGGCGAAACCCATCCGGAAGGACGCGCTCGCCTCCATGTTGCACGCGCACAATAATCCGCAGAGCGCGTCGGGAAACGGCGGCGACATCGATCTCGCGGGGCTCGAGCGCGGTATTGCGATGGAGCAATTCAAGGCGTGGTATGTGCCGATCCTCGATGTCACGTCGCTGCGTACGGTGGCGCTTGAGGCCGTGCCGCGCTGGGAATCGCGCGAGTACGGAACCCTCATGGGCATCACCGCGCTGGCCTCGGTGGATCGTCTCGCCGCCGCGCCGGAAGCGGCCAAACAGATCGTGCGCGATGCGATGCTCGGTGCCGCGCTCTGGCGTCAGATGGGATGGCGCGGGACGGTCATCGTGCCACTTGGCCTCGGGGCCCTCCGCGACGACAATTTGCTCGACTGGATTCACGCGCAGGCGCGAATCAACGGCATTTCCGGTCATGCCTTTGCGATTGCGCTCGAGGGTGCTGCATTTACCGAAGACGCGGGCACGGCGGCCTTTGCGTTGGCGCGCGCGCTGATGCACGAGTTCGCCGTTACCGTCCATCTCCGGACGCCGGAAGACCTCGCCGCCATGAACCTCCTCACGGCGAGTAGCACCATCACCTGCCCGGCGAGCTGGGTATCAGATCCAGTGCTCCTGCATCGCGTCCACGAATGCGCGAGCCGGATTCGCGCGGTGGTCGGTGTGACCAACGTGGATGAGGCGCGGCTGCTCGACACGATGCACGAAGCGCGGGTTCATCTGGTGCAGGGGGCCGCGGTCGGCGAGCCGTCTGGCGCGGCGGAAACGTACGAGACGCACTTGCGCGTGTCGGGCTGAGACTCGTCGGCATGGACCCGAACTATCTGCTCGACCTGACCGACGACAATCGGACCATCACGAAGGAAATCCTTCTGGACTTCGTGCGGAGCGATGCGGCAGACCGCGCGAACCTTGCTGTCGCGCATCAGGCGGGCGACACCAAGGCCCTGAATATGCTGGCGCATCGCATCAAAGGGGGCGCGCGGTCCATCGGTGCCGTGGAATACGCGGCAATCGCCGAGGATATTGAGAAGGGGGCCCTTAAGGGAATCGAGTTTCTGCGCGGCGACGTCGAAGCGCTGGAGCGGGCCGGTGTGGCGCTCGCCGCATGGGTCGCGCGGTTCCAGTAGTTTCGCTCTATACCGTGCGCGTTTTCCAGCGCCCACGCGCAAACAATGCGCGGCTGATGAGCGCGAGGAGCGAGTAGGCCACCGCCACCGCTATGAAGATCCCGCGGAATCCCGCCGTGGTGTGCTCGGCGAGAAGCCAGGCGAACGGAATCTCAAACGCCCAGAATACCGCCAAGTTGATTAATGTCGGCGTTCGCGTGTCGCCGGCGCCGTTGAACGCCTGTGTGTACACCATGCCGAGCGCGAACATCGGAAAGCCCAGCGCCATCGTGCGCAGGCCGAACGAGGCCACGTCGCGAACAGCCTCGTCATGCGTGAAGGCCGCGATTAACCAGGGCGCTCCAATCAAGAACAGCACGCCGACGATTCCGAGAAACCACACGTTATAGCGCGCCGCGGTTCGAACGGCCTGTGCGGCGCGATTGGGATTTTGGGCCCCGAGCGCTTGGCCGACCATCGTCGCGCCGGCGCTTGAGATGCCAAACGCGGGCATGAGCGCCAACATCATAATGCGCACCGCGATCGTGTAGCCAGCCATCGCCACACTGCCAAAGCTCGCCATCACGCGGACGAGTCCAATCCAACTCACCGTGCTCACGGTGAACTGAACCGTCGCGCTCACCGACATGCGTGCGAGCGTCTGAATCGTGTTCCACTCCACGGTGAGATGCCGACGCTTCACCGCGAGATGGCCCGACCCACGAGCGAGACGCGAGAGCGCAAACACCACGCCCGTGCCGCGGCCAATGGTCGTGGCCACGGCGGCACCCATCACCCCCAACTTGGGGAAGGGTCCGAGTCCGAAAATGAGAACTGGGCCCAGCAAGATGTTGATCCAGTTCGCGAGCCAGAGGACGCGCATCGCGACGGCCGCATCGCCGGCGCCGCGAAAGGTCGAGTTGATGATGAACAGGAGGAACGCCGAGGAACTGCCGCCCAACATCACGCGCGTGAAACCGGTGCCGGTCGCAATCACGGAAGGTGACGCCCCCATCAGCGCCAGCAGCTGTGGCGCAAACACGGCGCCCGCTACAGCCAGCACGGCAGACGCGAAGCCGCCAAGGAGGATCGCTTGCACGGCGCCTCGCGCCGCCGCGTCGGCATTCTTTTCGCCAATGCGCCGCGCGACGAAGGCCGCACCGCTAATGCTGAGCCCAATGGCCACCGTGTAGATGATGATCATCATCGTCTCGGTGAGTCCCACGGTGGCCACCGCATCGCTCCCCAACCGACCGACCCAGAACACGTCGGCCACGGCGAAGAGCCCTTCCATGATCATTTCCAGCACCATCGGCACCGCCAACAGAAATATGGCGCGGCCAATGTTGCCTTCGGTGTAATCGTGGTGCGAGCCACGGGTGGCGTCGCGCAAGTCGCGCCACCACGAGTGGGTGTCGGGCAACGCCAATTCGGCGGTGGACCCGCTGGGCTTGTGCACGGGGAGCTCCGAGACGAGAGCGGTGGCTACTGCGCCAAGACCGCGCGAATACGATCGGCGATTGTCTCCGCCGTCGGCACCACCACGTCGAGCAAGTCGGGGTGGTACGGCATCGGCACGTCGGCCACCGCAAATCGATCCACCGGCGCGTCGAGATGCCAGAACGCGTCACGTGCGATCGTCGCGGCGATCTCCGCACCAAAGCCGGCGGTGATGGTGTCTTCGTGCACAATCAAGCAGCGCCCCGTGCGCCGCACGCTGTCGAGGACGGCCTCGCGATCCCACGGTGCGATCGTGCGCAGGTCCAGCAGATCCACGTCGCCCACCGCATCGGCCGCCGCAAGGCACCGCAGCGCCATCGCGCCCCAGCTCACGACGGTGATACCGGTTCCCGAGCGCAGATGATTCGCGCGCCCAAATGGGATGACATAGTGGTCGCCGGGATACCGCGCACTGCCATCGCTGGTCATCAACAACGAACGATGTTCAAAAAAGATGGTGGGATTCCCGCTGCGCATCGCGGCGCGCAGGAGCCCGACCGCATCGGCCGCATTCGACGGCATGGCCACCTGCCAGCCGAGCGCATGGGCCCACGTCACTTCAGCACTCAACGAGTGCCAGGGATCGCCCACATCCTTCCCGAATCCGCCGGGGAGCCGCACCACCATCGGAGCGGCAAACCGATTCGCCGTGCGCCAGCGGAGCGTGCCGCAGTTGTTCAACTGTTCGGTGGCGGGGTCGGCATACTTTCGAAATTGAATTTCTGCCACAGGCATCAGCCCGGCAATCGCCATTCCCACGGCGCGCCCGATAATGCCTTCTTCGGACAAGCTCGTGTCAAAGACACGCCCCTCGCCGAATTGTTTTTGCAGGCCTTCCGTGACGAGATGCACGCCACCCTTGCGGCCCACATCTTCGCCAAACACCGCGACGCGCGGGTTCGCCGCGAGTTCGCTTCGGAGTGTGCGGCGAATGGCCTCAGCGAAACGCACCATGTCGCCTTCGGTCTCCGCGATTTCCGTGGTCGGGAGCGCCGCCCGTGCCGCCGGAGTAATGCCACCGAAGGCCACTGGGTCACCGGGCCGTGCAACCTCTTCGTACACAAAACGCGAAACAGTGGCGGGGTCCGGTGCAGGGCGGGCTCGTGCGGCTTCGACGCCTTCGGCCACTTCGCGCTCCACCACTCCCTCAAGCGCGGTCCATTCCGCGGCGCTCATCACCGCCGGAACGAGATAGTCACGCAAACGGGGCAGCGGATCGCGTGCGGCGTCGGCGGCAATCTCCGCTTCGGAGCGGTAGCCCTTTTGATTGTCCGGTCCCGAATGACTCGAGAGACGCGGCACCGTGAGTCGCACGAGCGCTGGGCCAGCGCCCGACCGTACATGCGCCACGCATTCTTTCAGGAGCGTGGCGGTGCTGTGCGGGTCGCATCCGTCGCCGTTGCGCACGAACAGATTTGCAAACGACGCGAGGTTGGCCGCGATGTTCGCGCCCGGCGTTTGCATGTCGCCCTTGACCGAAATGCCGAGGCCGTTGTCTTCGATATAAAACAGCATCGGCAGTTTGAGCGTCGTCGCCATCGTAAGCGAGGCCCAGAATCCGCTGGTGGCAACCGAGGCGTCGCCACCGAGCGCCGCGGCCACACTTCCCGTGTATGTGGCATCGCCAAGCTGATCACGATGATACGTAATCGCCTGCGCCCAACCGGCGGCGGGGGTGTACTGCGAGCCGACGTCACCCGACATCGGCAGCACCACCGCGCCCTCAAGGTTGGGGAAGTTGCACACCACACCAATGTCGCGGCCGTCGCTGAATCCGCCCGAGCGGCCGAGCGGGCTCGCTAGCGCATCTTCAATCGTGAGGCCGAGGGAGAGGAGGAGCGGGCGCGAACGGTAATACGCGCCCGCCGCATCGTGGCGGTGGTCCAGCAGCGATCCGAGGATCACCTGCGCCACATCGTGGCCGCGTGCCGAAAACTGGTAGAGCACCACGTGCTCGCGGGGCACGTTCGCCCGATTGCGATTCGTGGACTCCTCGAGGTCGTCGCACGCGCGCGACACCAGCACATGGTACGCGATGCGCTTCCAGTCGAAGCCGCCGAGGGGTTTGGCGCGGGAGCGCGGAGTTGATGCCATCCCTAAATCTGGCCGGGCGCAGGGGTGAATGGGAGAGCTGGCGTTCTCTGGCGCGTCGGGCGGCCCAACGCTCGGCTGAACGCGAATCGGCCAGCCTCCGTTCCCCGCGGCGTCCGCGACCTCGTCCTTCCGTATGGTGTGCCAGCCACCTCCGGCATCGTATCTTTAGGGATGGCAACGCGGCCGCCTCCCTCCGCGCCCACAGACCGAGGTCCCTCGATGGCCGACGACAGCATTCTCTATTCCGTAGACTCCGGCGTTGCGACGATTACGCTCAACCGTCCCGACGTCCTCAACAGCTTTACCCTCGCCATGGCGCGCGCCTTGCTCGACGCGCTCGCGCGCGCCGCGGAAGACGCGGCCGTGCGCGCCGTGTTGCTCACCGGCAATGGCCGTGGTTTTTGCGCCGGCCAGGATTTGGCGGAGGTACTCCCCGCCGCTGGTGGGCCGATGCCGGATATTGGCGCCGTGGTGATTGCGGGCTATAACCCGATCATCCGTGCCATTCGCGCGCTCGAAAAGCCCGTCCTTTGCGCGGTGAATGGCGTAGCAGCGGGTGCCGGCGCCAACATGGCCTTTGCCTGTGACATTACCATCGCCGCCGAAGAAGCGAGCTTCGTCGAGAGCTTTGCCAAGCTCGGTCTCATACCGGACACTGGCGGCACCTACTTCATTCCGCGGCTCGTCGGGCACCAACGGGCCACAGGGATGTTCTTTCTCGCCGAAAAGATTCCGGCCGCCAAAGCCAAAGAGTGGGGCCTCATCTGGGACGTGGTGCCGCTCGAGAAGTTGCAGGCCACCACGCACCATCTGGCAGTCACACTCGCTACGCAGGCGACGCGTGGGTTCGGCCTCACCAAGCGTGCGCTCAATCATTCCCTTGGCGCCACCCTCGACGATCAACTCGACTTTGAAGCCAAGTCGATGACCGAGGCGGGGCAGACCAAGGACTACGAAGAGGGCGTGCGCGCCTTTCTCGAAAAACGAAAGCCCTACTACACGGGACAGTGATGACGCTCTCGCAAGACTCCGTCATCGGTGTGGTTGGCGCGGGCGCGATGGGGCAGGGGATCGCCCAGGTCGCGGCCGTGAGTGGCCACCGTGTGATCCTCACCGATACGGCACCGGCCGCCATCGAAAAAGCGCGGGCATCACACCGTGCGTCATTCGATCGCGAGGTCGACAAAGGGCGGCTCACGCGCGCTGCGGCCGACGCAGCCGTGGCGCGACTGCACTATGCCGCCGGTGACGGCGACGTCAACCTTGCCGCGATGGCGGAGTGCGCGCTGGTCATCGAAGCGATCGTCGAAGACGCGTCTGCCAAGCAGCGACTCTTTCGTGCGCTCGAAGCCATCGTCGCTCCCGACTGCGTGCTGGCCACCAATACATCGTCGCTCTCGGTGGGGCTCATCGCCTCAGCCTGCCAAGCCCCGCAGCGCGTGGTGGGGATTCACTTCTTCAATCCCGCGCCCGTGATGCCGCTGGTGGAGGTGGTGCCCGCCATCACGACGGCGGAGCAGGTGACCGCCGAGTCGTGCGCAGTCGTGCGTGGCTGGGGCAAGACGGTCGTCGTGGCGAGCGATACCCCAGGATTTATTGTCAATCGCATTGCGCGACCGTTCTACGGCGAGTCGTTGCGTTTGCTCGAAGAAGGAGTGGCCGATTGCGCCACCATTGACTGGGCGCTCAAGAGCATCGGTGGCTTCAAAATGGGGCCGTTTGAACTCATGGACTTCATTGGCAACGACATCAACTATGCCGTGACCTGTTCAGTGTTCGAAGCCATGTACTACGATCCGCGCTATCGGCCCGCACTCACGCAGCGGCGCCTCGTTGAGGCGGGTCTGCTCGGCAAAAAGAGCGGCCGCGGATACTACGACTATCACGCGGGAGCAGTCGCGCCGAAGCCCCACACCGACGCGGCGCTCGGCCAGCAGATTGTCGATCGTGTGGTAGCGATGCTCATCAACGAAGCCGCCGAGGCGCTGCACCTGCGCGTGGCGACGGCGCAGGACATTGACCTCGCGATGACGAAGGGCGTGAACTATCCACGCGGGTTGCTCGCGTGGGCCGACGAGATTGGCGCGGGCGCCGTGCTCGCTCGACTCGACGCGCTGCGCGCCGAGTACAACGAAGACCGCTACCGCGCGAGTCCGCGCCTGCGCCGCGTTGCGGCCGCCGGCGGGAAGCTCAACGTATGACGGCCATCGATCCGCAGACCCTCGCCGAGCGCGTCGTCATCCAGATGATGGGCAACGACGCCTTCTCGCAATGGCTCGGTATTGAGGTGACGGACGTCGCGCCGGGCTGTGCGACGTGCACGATGGATGTCCGCGCCGAAATGGTGAACGGATTCGGAACCTCGCATGGCGGCGTGGCGTATTCGCTCGCCGACAGCGCGTTTGCATTTGCTACCAACAACTGTGGACGCCTCAGCGTCGCTGTGGATACGACCATGAGTTACCCGGCCGCCGTACGTCCAGGTGATCGGCTCACGGCTGTGGCCGTGCAGGAATCGACCAGTAAGCGCCTCGCGTTCTGCACCGTAACAGTGCGCAATCAACTCGGCGCCGTGGTCGGACATTTTCGCGGAACCGTATATCGCACGCAGGTGGATCACTTTCCCGAGCTCGGCAACACGCTCGGCCTTCCCTCGACTCCCGTATGACTGACGCATTCATCATTGACGGCGTGCGTACGCCGATCGGAAACCTCGGCGGCGCGCTGAGTTCGGTGCGCGCCGACGATCTCGGTGCACACGCCATTCGCACTCTGTTGGCGCGCAACCCTGCGCTCGACCCCGCTCGTATTGCTGATGTGATTATGGGGTGCGCCAATCAGGCCGGCGAAGACAACCGCAACGTGGCGCGCATGGCGTTGCTACTCGCCGGTCTGCCCGTAACGGTGCCCGGCGAAACAGTCAATCGGTTGTGTGCTTCTGGCCTGAGTGCCGTCGCACAAAGCGCGCGCGCCATTCGCTGCGGCGAAGGCGATGTGCTGATTGCCGGCGGTATGGAGTCAATGACACGCGCGCCCTTTGTGCTCAGTAAGGGCACCACACCGTTCGCGCGCGACGTACAGCTGTTCGACACCAGCCTCGGCTGGCGTTTTGTAAATGCAAAGATGAAGGCGCTGCACGGCACCGACTCGATGGGCGAGACCGCGGAGCATGTGGCCGCGCAGTACGGCATCACGCGAGCCGATCAAGATGCCTTCGCGGTGCGGTCACAACAGAAGGCGGCGGCGTCGCGCGCGAGCGGACGATTCGCGATTGAGATTGCGCCGGTGGAAATTCCGCAGAAGAAAGGCGACGCGCTGAAGGTGGAGCACGACGAGTTCTTGCGCCCCGATACGTCGCTGGAAACGCTCGCCAAACTCAAGCCCGCCTTCCGGACGGATGGCCAGGGCTCCGTCACCGCCGGCAACGCCTCTGGGCTCAACGATGGCGCGGCGGCATTGCTGCTCGCCTCGGGTGCTGCGGCACAGGAACTCGGCCTCACGCCGCGCGCTCGTGTCGTGGCAAGCGCGGCGGCCGGCGTAGAACCGCGCATCATGGGCATGGGGCCGGTGCCCGCCACCAAGATTGCACTCCAGCGCGCCGGCCTGACGCTGGCACAGATGGATGTGATTGAACTGAACGAAGCTTTTGCGGCCCAGTCCCTCGCGTGCGTGCGTGAACTTGGAATCGCCGACGATGATCCTCGCGTGAACCCCAACGGCGGCGCCATTGCCCTCGGACATCCGCTCGGCATGAGCGGCGCGCGCCTCGCGCTCACGGCGATGCGCGAACTCGAACGCACCGGCGGTCGCTACGCGCTCTGCACCATGTGCATTGGCGTGGGGCAGGGCTTTGCACTGATCGTGGAGCGCGTCTGATGCCGTCGCGCTGCTCCTCCCGCGCCACGGTCCTCCGATGATCTACGCTTTTGAGGGATTTATTCCCGTGGTGCATGAGTCGGCCTTCGTGCATCCGCAGGCCGCCGTCACGGGCAATGTGATCATTGGCCGCAACGTATACATCGGTCCCGGTGCCGCGATTCGCGGCGACTGGGGCGGCATTGTGATTGCCGACGGCTGCAATGTGCAGGAGAACTGCACCATTCACATGTTCCCCGGCGTGGTCGTGCGGCTCGAAGAGGGTGCGCACATTGGGCATGGGGCGATTGTGCACGGCGCACACATTGGCGCCAACGTGCTCGTCGGTATGAATGCCGTGGTGATGGACAACGCCGACATCGGCGATGGCAGCGTGGTGGGTGCGCTCTGCTTTGTGCCGTCGGAGATGCAGGTGCCCCCGCGCAAAGTCGTGGTGGGGAATCCCGCGAAGATCGTCAAAGACGTCACCGACGAAATGCTCGCGTGGAAAACCAAGGGCACCGCGTTGTATCAGGCGCTTCCAGCCGCGATGCGTGCAGGATGGAGCGCCGCCGAACCACTGCGCGAGGTGCCTGCGAACCGGCCCGCGCAGAGCGCGGTGCACAAAACGTGGGCCGACATCAAAGGCGAGCGCGCATAGCCGAGCGTATGCGGCGTGCGTGAGCAGGGCACAACGCGAAGCGCGCACGACGTGCGCTTCACACACGAGGAGAATCGGTCGTGCAGCAACTCCGGAATTTTGCGGGTGGCGAGTGGGTCGCGGGGACAGGCACGCAGGCGTTGATGCATCACGCCGTCACGGGCGAGGCCATCGCGCAAACATCCAGCGGCGGCGTCGATTTCAAGGCGATGCTCGAGTACGCGCGGACCGTGGGCGGCCCGGCCATGCGGCGGCTCACCTTTCATCAGCGCGCCGCGATGCTCAAAGCACTCGGCAAATATCTCATGGAGCGTAAGGACGCGTTCTACGCGCTGAGCGCCGCTACGGGCGCCACCAAAGCCGATTCGTGGGTGGACATTGAGGGTGGCATCGGCACTCTGTTCGCCTATTCGAGCCGCGGGCGCCGAGAGTTTCCGAATGAGACCTTCTATGTCGATGGCCCCACCGAGCCGTTGAGCAAGGGCGGCACCTTTGTGGCGCGGCACATTTGCGTGCCGCTCGAAGGCGCGGCGGTGCACATCAACGCCTTCAACTTTCCCTGTTGGGGAATGCTCGAGAAACTCGCGCCCACCCTCCTCGCGGGCGTGCCGGCCATTGTGAAGCCCGCCACCGCCACGAGCTACCTCACCGAGGCGATGTTCCGCGAGATCATTGCGTCGGGCATTCTTCCGCCTGGCGCCGTGCAGCTGATTGTGGGAAGCGCGGGGGATCTGCTCCAACATGTGACCGAGCAGGACGCCGTCGCATTTACGGGCTCGGCCGACACCGCGCTCATGTTGCGTACCGGAGCGGCGATTGCCTCCCACTCGGTTCGGTTCAACGCCGAGGCCGATTCGCTCAACTGTTCAATCCTCGGCCCCGATGCGGCGCCGGGAACCGAAGAGTTCGACCTCTTTATCAAGGAAGTGGTGCGCGAGATGACCGGCAAAGCCGGCCAGAAGTGCACTGCCATCCGCCGTTCCATCGTGCCGCGCGGGATGGAAGAAGCGGTCATCAAGGCGCTGGTGGCACGGCTGGAGAAGACGACGATCGGCGATCCGAGCGTCGAGGGGGTGCGGATGGGCCCCTTGGCCAGCAAGGCGCAGGTGCGTGATGTGGGCGCAAATGCCGATCGGATTCGGGCGGCTACCGAGCTGGTTTACGGCGGAGGGGACTTTGCCGTGGTGGGCGCCAACCGGGAGGCCGGAGCCTTCTTTGCCCCGATGCTGATGTTCGCGAATCACCCGCTGCAGACCGCCGAGCCCCATGACGTCGAGGCGTTCGGTCCGGTCAATACGGTGATGCCCTATGACTCCCTCGACGAGGCGGTCGAGTTGGCGAAGCGCGGTAAAGGCTCGCTGTGCGGCTCTTTGTTCACGAGCCAGGGGGAGGTGGCCCGAAAAGTGGTCCTCGGCGTGGCGCCATACCACGGCCGCCTGATGGTGCTCGACCGCACCAGCGCCAAGGAAAGCACGGGACACGGCTCTCCGCTGCCGAATCTGGTGCACGGCGGACCCGGTCGAGCCGGCGGCGGCGAGGAGATGGGCGGCGCGCGCGGGGTGCTGCATTACATGCAGCGGACGGCGGTGCAGGGCTCTCCGCAGCTGTTGGTGGAGGTCACCCGGGAGTGGACGGCAGGGGCCAATCAGGTGGCCGGAAGCGAGCATCCGTTCCGGAAATACTTTGACGATCTGGTGGTCGGCGAGACCCTAAACACCGCCACGCGGACCATTACGCTGGCCGATGTGGAGGCCTTTGCGGCGCTCTCCGGGGACAGGTTTTACGCGCATATGGACGACGCGGCGGCCCGCGCGAACGGGATCTTTGAAGGGCGGGTGGCTCATGGCTACTTCGTTGTTTCGGCCGCCGCGGGGCTCTTTGTAGACCCGGCGCCAGGTCCGGTTCTGGCCAATTATGGGCTCGAAAACCTCCGGTTTGTGAAGCCCGTCTACCCTGGCGACACCATCGGGGTGCGGCTGACGGTGAAGCAAAAGACCGCCAAGGACACGCCGGAGGGAGGGATTCCGCAGGGGGTCGTAGCCTGGGATGTGGAGGTCAGAAACCAGCATCAAGAGCCGGTGGCGCTGTACACGATCCTCACGTTGGTGAAGCGCCGCGGCGGTTGAGCGGGGGGGGGCCTGAAAGTGAATGGCGCGCGGCCGAAGTGGCTGCGCGCCATTTTGTCATATTAAGATCGGAGCCGAACCTTGAGGAGGGAGGGGGACTCAAGGTGGGCGAGTCTGCTGGATTGACGAAGTGGCTGGCCGACAGTGGCGACCATCGGCTGAGAGCGGGGGCCTAAGGGGCTACTTGGGTGCTCAGCCGGCCAACTTCAGGTCGGTGGAAAAGTACCATCAAATATGCCCGAGACGCTGGCCTATCGGAGTTCGAACCGGTAATCCACCTTCCATTGTGAATTGGAATGGATATGCAATATTTTACATTAGCTTCTATGCACTAAGTGTATAAAAAATGCCCAGATAACATATCACATATGATATGAAATCTAGGCTGTATTCACAATGTGGATATTCATTTTGCTACTGCATACGCCCTGCCGCTCTGGCGTTCTGTCTCAAATGATCACAAATCTTGTATTTGTGAAGTACCGTCGGTTCCAAGCTGGTATTGCTGCCAGGTTCAACCCTACTGCTGCTCAGGTCACAGAAGGCCCGTTTGAGGCCTAGCTGCTGGCCTTCCTGCCGTAGCGCTCGTTTCCGCTTCGAGCAATCTAACCCGTCAACTCAAAGACTGCCAAGACGGCTTACCGTCACAGCACTCCATCTTGATTGAGTATCGGCACCTTCGGCCTGAAAGTTGAACGGTTTTTGGGGAAGTTGGGAAAGGTAGTTGTCGCACCAGACACCACACCGCGCGCGCGATCCGGCACGTTCCGCACCGCCGCCGTGACCGTCGCACGGGTTAGTGGCTGGATGATGAAGCAGCCGCCGCCGACCTCCCTCCGTCCGGATGCTCAGGCCTGCGCAATGCTCCACTGCGTCGGGAGGTCGACCGAGAGATCGACACCGGGGATGGGCGCGACGAGCCCCAGCTTCACGGCATAGCCGCCGACGACGATCTTCGGAGGCGAGGGGACGGCCAGCGCTGCGATGCGCTCCACGATACGCACCACGTCATCTCGCTGCTCAGCGAGCGCCATAGAGATCATCACCATCCGGGGCTGACGCCGAGTGATCAGCGCCATCGCTACGTCGAGACGTGTATCCGGCGCGACCACGGTCACGTGGGCGCCCTGACTCGTCAGCCACAGCGCGAGAATCCGAGCGCCGAGCGTGTGGCGATTCCCGGGGGCGTTCATCAGCAGGGCATCCGTCCACCCGTCGGCAAATGGCGCATCCGCGTCTGAAACGTCGGATACGACGGCGATTCGTTCGTACAGCGCGTCGCAGAAGGCCGTGAACCGATGTTCTTCTTCCACCGTCATCGCCGCGCGTTTCCACGCCTCGCCGACCTCATACAACAGTGACGTCACGGTTGCCAGCAGCATATCGACGGACCGGATGCCTGCACCTCTGGCCTCCTCGAGAATGCGTGCGGCGGTGGCAAGGTCTCGGCGCCATCCGGCCTCCATCAGCCGCCCGTGAATGGCCTTGATCACCTCGATTCTCGCGACGTCGCCGTCGGTGAGCCGCTTCGCCAGGGGGGCGCAGGTCGGGCAGATGCCATGCGTGAGATTGAAATCGTCGAAGGGGGCCGCCTCCCCCTGAAAGCGCTGGCAATTTGCGCACCATCTCAGCATGGCGTGGGGCGCTCCGTCTGATCGAGCGCGGTTAGCAAATCATGCACGGCGGCAATCCACTGGATCGAAAAGCGGCTGGCGTCCACGAACCAGTCGCTTGTGGCCGCGAGCGCGTTGGGAATACCGCTCCGCTCATCGACCCAAGCGGCGTGAATGAGTTGGGCCGCGTGTGGGACGGTGTATCCGTCGCTTTGGCGAAGCCGGTCGTCAAACTCGTCGACGAGCGACTGGAGCGCCTGATGGCCGGCCGGCGCCGCACGCTCGGCGGCGAGCGTGGCCAAGAACGGTTCGAACCGCGTCCGCACGTCGAGGTCCTCGGGGAACTCCAGCGCCAACGCCTGCGCGATGGCAGTCAGGTGGGACTCGAGGACCACGGTGGGAATCCCACGACTCGCCAGGACGGTGCGCAGCCACGTGAGGTTCTTCGTGACGGACGGCGTAGGCGTGCGAGCCAGCGCAACCAGCCAGCAGCTATCGCTGTTGGTGAAACGCCGACCCCGGTCGCCGAACCGCTCCGCCAAGTAGGGATGCAGGGCCCACGCGGTCCGGGCGGCGCGCAGCGCCAGCGCGATCTCGCGCGGGTCCTGCGGCATCGCATGATGTCCGGCCTCGAAGTTGATGACCGCCACGTGATGCCGAACGTCCGACGCGTCATACGGCTCGAGCGCCCGATAGATCACCGTCACGAGCTCGAAACACCGCACCGCGGACGCCACGACTTCGGTCGCTTCGTCGTCGGTGAGGTCGAGCCCACGCAGGCGCTCCGTGAACGACGCCCATCGGGCGGGCGTGTCCTCCCCGTAGCATCCGAAGTACGAGAGCCGCTGGTCGGCCACCTCCAAGCAGCGGGCATACGCCTGCTGCAGCGCCCTGCCGCCAGCCTGCGAGCCTTCGAGGACATACAGCGTGCCGATGAGGCTCAATGGGCGATCCGCGTGCGCGAGCACCTCGGCCCCGCAGTCCAGCGCGCCATCAATCGCGGCCGGAATGCTCGGCAGGTCCGCGGCCCCTGCCAAGGCGAGATCGGCCACGAGGAGCGGGACTTTCGGCACGGTGTGCGCGGCCATCGCCGTCACGCGCTGCTCCGACGCCTGCGCGAGCGCTCGTTCGAGGACCGCATGGACGATGCTCAGGCTGCGAAGGAGGCTGAGCACGGCAAGCCCGGAGAGGCGACCGGCCGCGAGCGCCTCGAAGAACGGCAACGCCTCCAACGCCTCATGGAGGTCAGCGGTCTCCGATCTGAGCCGTGTATGTAGATCTGACAATGCGCTCCTCGTTGCTCGACGATTCTTGGACGCGTCCGTCTGCCAGACGCTCGTCAGCCTGATTCCCGTGACTCAAGCATATCACGGGGTGGGGTCGAAGGTCAGGCGCGTGGAGGCGCTCCATCGAGCACCGCGCGCACAGTGGAGGCCAGCTTTGCGTGGGTGAACGGCTTCGCAAGCAGTTGCCCCCGAAGGCCAACCGGATCAAGGCGAGTTCTTTCCCCAGCAGGTTGTTGAAGTCGTGGGCCACGCCGCCGGCCTGTCGGCCCACCGACTCTCCTCACACTGGGGGCGGGCGGGACGGTTGGGGGTGGACTGGACCGGTTGGCGGGTCCGAACAAAAAGAAAGGCCGACGCACTCGGCGCCGGCCCACCCTCAAAAATCCCGCCAGGCTCATCTCCTGGCTTTGGCGGCTCCAGCCGCCCTTAGGCGGACTGCGCCTTCTTGGCCTTCAGCGCGTCCTGAACCCAAGTCAGTGGAATCAAAAAGAGCGGCGTCAGAAAGAGCCCGAGGAGCATGTTGATCCAGATCAACGCCGCGTAAAAGGCGCCCATGCCTAGGCCGGCGATCAGGGTTCCCAGGGGTCCGCCGAAGCTATGCTCCACGAAGACATCCTCGCGCTCAAAGGGCACTTCCAAGTGCCCGCTGGTGGGCTCTCAAGTGACAACGCCCTTATGTTAGCGGAATGGCAACGCGCGCGGAAGCGGGGGGTGAAGGGCCGTCGGACTGGGGGCGAGACGCCGTGGAGTTGGCGGCGGCAGCGCTGCGGCCAGCGCGCTATCTGCTTGCCGTCTCTGGCGGCCGCGACTCCATGGCGCTCATGGCGGCCTGCGCGCGCGTCCGCGACGATGTGTGCGTGGTGGCGACCTTTGACCACGGCACTGGTGCCGAAGCGACGAAAGCCGCGGCGCTCGTCGAGCGTGAGGCGACCCGCCTCGGCTTTCCCGTCGTGAGCGGACAGCTCGACGCCCCCGTCTCGACCGAAGCCGAGTGGCGGGCGGCACGCTGGCGCTTCCTGCGCGGATGGGCACGCGAACTTCGCGCGATCGTCGTGACCGCGCATACTATGGACGACCAACTCGAAACGGTGGTCATGCGCTTGCTACGCGGGGCTGGGGCGCGTGGTCTCGCCGCGATGTACGCGCCGTCCCCGATCTGCCGCCCCCTGCTCGGCGTGTCGCGTGCGACGGTCGCGGCCTACGCCACCGCACAGCAGGTCCCCTTCATTGAGGATCCGTCCAATCAGCGCCGTGCCCACCTGCGGAACCGCGTGCGGCTCGACCTACTGCCCGCCCTGATGGTCGCGCGACCGGAGTTAGGGACGGAGTTGTTGGCCCACAGTCAAGAAGCGGCGGTCTGGCGTGCAGAGGTTGAATCACTGATTGACGGACTCGGAGTGGTTGTGACCGAGCCCGGACGGGTCGTGGTAGCGGCAGTGGCGTTGGAGTCGCTGAGCACGGACCAGTTGGCCGTGCTCTGGCCGGCCATTGCCGGTCGCGTCGGCGTCGCTCTCGACTGGCGTGGAACCGAACGCTTGGCAGCGTTTACCAGTGGAGCGCGCGCGGGCGGCGAGATTCCACTGTCCGGCGGCGCACGCGTTCAGCGGACGGCCACGAGCTTTGTGCTGTCCGCCACCCCGACGGCCGATGCGACTATATTAAGGCAATGATAGAGAACAACGACCCGCGGCTGCTTGGTCGCGAGGTGCTTCGCATCGCCTTTGACGAAGCCTCCATTCAGCGTCGCGTGCATGCGCTCGGTGCCGAGATCACGGCCGCCTACCCGGACGGCGATCTGCTCGTCCTTGGGCTACTCAAGGGCAGTTTTGTCTTTCTGGCGGACTTGGTTCGGCATATTCATCGCCCGCTGCACGTCGATTTTCTCGTCGCGTCGAGCTACGGGGAGGCCACCGTGTCGAGCGGACACGTGAACCTGGTGTACGATCCGGAAACAAAATTGGCGGGCAAACACATTCTATTGGTTGAGGACATCGTCGATTCCGGACGCACGTTGCAGAAACTGATGGATGTGTTGCAGACGCGTGGACCGAAGTCGCTGGAAATCTGTGCGCTGTTGGACAAGCGCATCGCCACGGAGTTGAAGCATCCGGTGAAGTTTGCTGGGTTCGACGCGCCGAGCGAGTTCTTGGTTGGGTACGGCCTCGACCATGCTGAAGATTTCCGCCATTTGCCGTATGTCGCAAGCCTGCGATGACGCAGGAAAAGCCTCCCAATATGCCTCCCAAAACACCGCCCGAAGACAATAACAGTTGGAGCCGTCGCTCCAAATCGCTGGCCTTCTGGATCCTCGTGATTCTGGTGCCGGTTGCGTTCATCGAGTTCTCGAGCGGCCAGCGCGATGCCGCCACGGAAATCGATGACACGCAGTATCAGGTCCAGCTCGCCAAGGACAACATTTCCAAGGTCACGATCATCGCCGGCAAGCAGGTGTTGGGCGACTTCCGCACGCCGGTGACCATCGAACGCCGTCCGGTGTCGAAGTTCACGACGCAGATGGCGATTGCCAACAGCGAAAAAGAAATCGAAAAGCTGCGCGAGAAGAACGTGCAGATTTCGGCGCAGGATGCGCGGCCGTCGATTGGCGGGCTGATTATTAGTTGGCTTCCGGTCGTGCTGCTCATTGCGTTCTGGATCTTCATTTTCCGGCAGATGCAGTCGGGCGGGAACAAGGCGTTTTCGTTTGGCAAATCCAAAGCCAAGCTGCTCGCGGGCGACACGCCGAAGGTGACGTTCGCCGACGTCGCGGGGTGCGATGAGGCGAAGGTTGAGCTGCAGGAAATCATTGAGTTCCTCAAGGATCCGCAGAAGTTCACTAAGCTCGGCGGTCGTTTGCCGAAGGGTGCGCTTCTGGTGGGCCCGCCGGGCACCGGCAAGACGTTGCTCGCGAAGGCGGTGGCGGGTGAAGCCAATCGCCCGTTCTTCTCGATGTCCGGTTCGGACTTCGTGGAAATGTTTGTGGGCGTCGGCGCGAGCCGCGTGCGCGATTTGTTCGAGCAGGGCAAGGCGCATGCGCCGTGCATCATCTTCATTGACGAAATCGACGCCGTGGGCCGTCACCGCGGTGCCGGACTCGGCGGCGGACACGACGAGCGCGAGCAGACGCTCAATCAGTTGCTGGTGGAAATGGACGGCTTTGAGTCGAACGACGGCGTGATTCTCATTGCCGCCACGAATCGGCCCGACGTGCTGGACCCCGCGTTGCTACGTCCGGGCCGTTTTGACCGACAGATTGTGGTGGATGCGCCTGATCTGCGCGGCCGCATTGGCATTCTCAAAGTGCACATGCGCAACAAGCCGGTGGCAGACGATGTCGACATCACCGTACTGGCCAAGGGCACGCCTGGGATGGCCGGTGCGGACCTCGCGAATCTCGTCAACGAAGGCGCGTTGCTCGCAGCGCGACGCAATCACGACAAGATCTACCGCGCCGATCTCGAAGACGCCAAGGATCGTGTGATGCTGGGCGCCGAGCGGAAGTCGCTCGTGATGAAGGAAGAAGAGCGCCGCTTGACGGCGTATCACGAGGGTGGACACGCAGTGTGCGCGATGAAGGTGCTCGGCAACGATCCGCTGCATAAGGTGACGATTGTGCCGCGCGGTCGCGCGCTCGGTCTGGCGTTCACGCTGCCCGAGGATGATCGCGTGAGTGTCACGCGTCAGCAACTCGAGGCGCGATTGGTCATGGCCTACGGTGGGCGTGTGGCCGAAGAGTTGGTGTTCGGCCACGATCGTGTGACCACCGGTGCCGCTGGCGATATTCAGCAGGCCACGGCCATCGCACGCCGCTACGTGAGCCAGTGGGGGTTGAGCGATTCGATTGGCCCAATCCTCGTGGGCGACAACGAAACGGAAGTGTTTTTGGGCCGTGAGTTGAACAGCCGGCGTCAGGTGTCGGAGCGCACGGCGCAGCTGGTGGACGACGAAGTGTCGCGCGTGATTCAGCAGGCCTACTCGCGCGCGAAGGATGTGCTCACGGCCAACCGGCCGTTGCTGGATGCGATTGCTGCGGCGTTGCTCGAGCGGGAGACGCTGGCGCGCGAGGACTTTGACGTGTTGTTGCGCGGGGAGAGCCTGCCGCCGCGGATCGATCCGCCTCCGACGGCTGAGATGGCGCCAGCAATTCCGGCCGCAGTCGAACCGCGCAGGGTGGTGCCGCCGCTGCTCGGTGGCGCGGAGCCGCATCCCGCCTAGGGTGGGTTGAGCCACGGTATTCGAAGTGAACGGGGGGCACGGCTTTGGCCGGTGCTCCCCGTCTCTTTTTGGGGTCCGGAAAAACGGGGCATTGTTCCGCTTCGGCAGGCAAAGAATGGGCTTGCCGAGAGGGGGTAACCCCTGATAATTTCATATGTTATGCCATTTCAGGGGATGGAACGCCGAGTGGCGGAAATTCGGGGCCGGATTGACGCGGCTGTCCTGCGTGGCGGACACGGACAGGTCGTGCGCATGATTGCGGTTACCAAGACGCACGGTGCCGATGCGGTCGACGCAGCGTTTGATGCCGGACTCGCCGATGTGGGTGAGAACAAGGTGCAGGAAGCGCTCGATAAGCAGCCGCTGGTGCAGGCGCGTGCGCGCGAGGCGCGTTGGCATCTTATTGGCCATTTGCAACGCAACAAAGTGAAACACCTCGGTGCGTTTTGGCTGTTGCATGCGCTCGATAGCGCGCGACTGGCCAATGCCGTGCACGAGTTTGGGGTGGCGCGCGGTGCGCCGATGGACGTGTTGATGCAGGTGAATGTGGCGGGCGAGGCGACCAAGGGTGGCTATGAACCGGCGGAACTCGAAGCGGAGGCCGTTCGGCTGATGGGTTTGCCAGGGCTGCGCGTACGCGGTGTGATGACGATGGCGCCCTTTGACGTGGACGAGCGCACGCTGCGCACGGTGTTCAGCGGAGCGCGTGCCGCGCGGGACGTGTTGCGTGGTGCGGGGCATGACGCGGTGGAGTTGTCGATGGGGATGTCTGGGGATTACGAGATCGCCGTGGAAGAAGGCGCCACGATGGTGCGTCTGGGAACCATTCTGTTCGGAGCGAGGGATTGATGAACGACGAAGGCTTTCATCTGACTCCCGTCGATGTGCGGCGTTACGACCTCGGGTCGGCGCTGCGCGGATACGACAAAGCGCGCGTGGACCAACTCCGCGAGCAAGTGTCCGACGAGCTGGAGCGTCTCACGCGGGTGAATCAGGAACTCGAGGCCAAGGCCAAGGGGTTCCACGAACAGTTGCGCGCCTTTCGCGAGCGCGACAAAGCGCTGAACGACGCGCTCATCAGCGCGCAGCAACTGCGTGCGGACACCAAGGATCAGGCGGAGCGTGACGCGCTTTTGACGGTGCGCGAGGCGCAGGCGGAAGGGCAGCGCTTGATCGACGAGGCCAAGGCGGAGGTGCGTCGGTTGTCGGTGGAGATCGATGCGCTGACGAAGTTGCGCCGCACTCACCTGGCGCAGGCGCGCGCGCTGGCGGAGCGACACCTGACCGATTTGCAATCGGCCGAAGCAACTGTCGCGCAGATTCCGGTCGCCGAAAAACCGCGCGACACGTGGCTGGATGCGCCGATCGATGCGCCGGTGCGTGCTCGGCCCAGTGATTCGGCGGATACGGCGAGTGATACGCCCGTCGAGGAAGAGTAGCAACAGCCGTGGCCACCATCGCGCTCGACCTGACCGCCGACCGTGCGGGGCACAGTGCTGCGCACACGGCCGCAGCCGTGGACGCTGCCGTGCACGCGATTCGCGCCCACACGGCGTTCGTGCCGGAGGTGGCGATTGTGCTGGGCACCGGACTCGGCGCCCTCGGCGCGGCGATCACGGTGGAGGCACGTGTGGAGTACGGAGACATTCCCGGATTCCCGTTGTCCACGGTGGAGTCGCACGCGGGTCGTTTGTTGTTTGGGATGCTCGGCGGCAAGCGCGTGGTCGCCATGCAAGGGCGATTCCATCGCTACGAGGGGTACTCGCTGCAGCAGGTGACGTTCCCCGTGCGCGTGTTGCAGGCGCTCGGCGCGCCGACCCTTGTGGTGAGCAACGCCTGTGGTGGTATGCACCCCGACTGGCATGCCGGCGACGTGATGTTGATTGCCGATCACATCAACTTGCTTGGCGATAATCCGTTGATTGGTCCGAATGAAGCGCGGTTCGGTCCGCGCTTTCCGGATATGAGTGATCCGTACGACGCGTCGTTGCGCTCGCTGGCGCGCCGCGTGGCGACGGCGGAAGGGATCACGTTGCGTGAGGGGGTGTACGTCGCGGTGCAGGGGCCAAACCTCGAGACGCGCGCTGAGTATCGTATGCTGCGCGGGTTGGGCGCTGACGTAGTGGGGATGAGTACGGTGCCCGAAGTGATTGTCGCGAAGCACGGCGGGATGCAGGTGCTTGGCTTGTCGATCATTACGGATATGTGTTTGCCTGACGCGTTGGTGCCCGCGACCCTCGATCACATTCTGGCGGTGGCGCGTGGTGCAGAACCGAAATTGACGTCGCTGGTGTGCGGCGTGCTGGAGTTGCTGTGAGCGAACGTCGGTACCAGGTGCTCCCGCCCGATCGGGCGGCGGATGCGGTCGAAACGGAACTCCTCGCGCGCTGGCGTGAGGAGCAGCTCGTGGCGCGCTCGATTGCGGGGCGCCCCGGTGCGCCGGAGTTTGTGTTTTACGACGGACCGCCGACGGCCAACGGCCGTCCCGGCATTCACCACGTGTTCGCACGCACGGTGAAGGATTTGTTTAGTCGTCACCGGGCGATGCTCGGGTATCATGTGCCGCGCAAAGCGGGATGGGATACGCACGGGCTGCCGGTGGAAATCGAAGTTGAAAAAGCGCTTGGCATTAGCGGCAAGCAGGATATTGAACGGATTGGTGTGGAGGAGTTCAATAAGCGCTGCCGCGAAAGTGTCTGGAAATACCGCGAAGAGTGGGAGCGGCTGGTGGAGCGCGTGGGCCATTGGCTCGACTACGAACAGCCGTATGTGACGTACAGCAATCACTACGTGGAGAGCGAGTGGTGGGCGCTGCGCACGTTGCACGACAAGGGACTGTTGGTGCAGGGGCACAAGATTTTGCCGTACTGCCCGCGGTGCGGCACGACGTTGTCGTCGCACGAGGTGGCGCAGGGGTATGAGGATGTTGAGGATCCGTCGGTGTATTTGGCGTTGGATCTGGTGGAACCGCAACCGCGCGTAGAGGGTGATCCGTTGATCGTTAGCGGTTCACCGGCAACGACGGTGCCCAGCGGCAAACCGACGCGTCGGCGCATTGTGGTGTGGACCACCACGCCGTGGACGTTGCCGTCGAACGCCGCGCTCGCGGTGCATCCGGATTTGACGTACGTGGAAGTGAAGAAGAATGGCCGCGATGATTGGACGCTCCTGCTCGCGGAGTCGCGCGCCGGTGCGGTGCTCGGGCAGGAATGGGCGTCGCGCTGGGAAGTGGTCGGTCGCTTTACGGGGCGTGAGCTCGAGGGAACGCGGTATCGCCGTCCGCTCGATTGGCTCCCGTTTGAGGATGGCGCGCACGAAATAATTATCGCCGAAGACTTTGTGTCGGCGGATGACGGCAGTGGCGTGGTGCACATGTCGCCGGCGTTTGGCGCGGATGATTACGCGGCCGGGCAGCGGCGTGGGCTGGCGTTCCTGCAGCCGGTGAATGCGCGCGGTGAATTCCCCGCGGAGATGCCGGTGGTAGGTGGCAAATTTGTGAAGGACGCCGATCCGTTGATTATTGAGGTCCTCAAGGAGCGCGACGTGCTCTGGAAGGCGGCGACGCTCACGCACTCGTATCCGCATTGCTGGCGCTGCCGCACGCCGTTGCTCTACTACGCGCGCGGCTCGTGGTTCATCAAGACGACCGCGTTCCGCGACCGCATGATTGCGCGCAACAAGGCCGTGCACTGGAATCCGCCCGAGGTGGGTGAAGGGCGCTTTGGAAGTTGGCTCGAGAACAATATCGACTGGGCGATTTCGCGCGATCGGTATTGGGGCACGCCGCTCCCGGTCTGGGTCAACGATACCGATGCGACCGAGATCGAAGTGATCGGCAGCTATGCCGAACTCGCGGAGAAGAGTGGGCGCCCGTTGCCGGCCGATTTTGATCCGCACAAGCCGTACATCGATGCCTATACGTGGCCGGCCAAGTCGGGCACCGGAACGATGCGGCGCGTGAGTGAAGTGATTGATGCGTGGTTCGATTCCGGCTCGATGCCGTTTGCGCAGTGGCACTATCCGTTTGAGAATCGCGAGATCGTCGCGGCCCAGTATCCGGCGGACTACATCGCAGAAGGGCTCGATCAGACGCGCGGGTGGTTCTACTCGTTGCTCGCGATTGCCACGGGGCTGGGTGATGCGTTGCCGAACAATGCCGATCCCGTGAAGCCTGGTGATGCCGCCGCGCCGTATAAGGCCGTGGTGGTCAACGATCTCGTGCGCGACGCGAAGGGGCTCAAGATGTCGAAGAGCCGCGGCAACGCGGTGGATCCGTGGAGCGTGATGGAACGCCATGGTGCCGACGCGGTGCGGCTCTTTCTTGTGGCGAGCAGTCAGGTGTGGACGCCGCGCAACTTTGACGAGCAAGTGATTCGCGAAGGGGCGGGACGCTTTTTGCTCACGCTCAAGAACGTGTACAAGTTCTGGGCGGAGCTGGCAAACTTTGGCTGGGCACCGTCGGCGGAAGATCCGCGTCCGGAAGACCGGCCGGCACTCGACCGTTGGGTGCTCTCGCGCTTGGCCGGAGTAGAGGCCGAAGCGAATCGCCAGTTGTTGAACTATGACGCGACCGTGGCGGCGCGCGCGGTGATGACGTTCGTGGATGACGACGTGTCGAAGTGGTATGTGCGCTTGTCGCGCGACCGGTTCTACGACGTCACCTCGCCGGACAACCGTGCCGCGTTCGCGACGCTCCACGAAGTGCTGTCCGTGAGTTGCCGGTTGCTCGCGCCGTTCGCTCCCTTTGTGACCGACTGGATACACCGGGAACTCAACGGGACGTCGGTGCATTTGGCAGATTATGTGCGCCCGTCCCCGTTCCCCGTGAACGCGGCGCTGGACGCGGCGATGAGCGACGTGCGCGCGCTGGCAACGCTCGGGCGCGCGCAGCGCGAATCGGTTGGCATTGGCGTGCGTCAGCCGCTGGGCGAGTTGGTGGTGTTTCCGCTGTTGCGGGACATGCGGTTTGACGATTCGCTCACCGCGCTGCTGGCGGGCGAGCTCAATATCAAGTCGGTGCGCGTGGCGACGGATTTTGCCCAGATCGGCACGGCTGAGGCAAAAGCGGACTTCAAGGTGCTGGGGAAGCGGGCCGGGAAGGACATGAAGGCGGTGGCGGCGGTGATTGAATCGTGGCCGGCGGCGTCGGTGCTCGAGGTCTACTTTGGCGCCTCGGTGAACGTGGCCGTAGACGACCGGACGTACGCCGTGGGGCCGGAGGACGTGAAGGTCACGCTCCGTGGAGTGGCGACCGACGGCCGCTGGGCGGTAGCGCTCGACACGACTATCACGCCGGCGTTGCGGACGGAAGGGATGGCCCGGGAAATCGTGAGCCGGGTACAAAGATTGCGGAAAGAAACAGGGTTGGCGGTGAGTGACCGCATCCGGTTGCAGGTGGCAGGGCCCGCGGAGGTGCAGGCGGCAGTTGAGGCGTACCGAGTCTGGATTTCTGGGGAAGTGTTGGCCCGCGAGCTCGTGGTGCTGGATGCGATCGCGGAAAACGTTGGCGCCGTGCCCGTCGAGCTCGACGGCGCGACGGCATTCATAGCTCTTACGAGGGAAGGCTGACGATGGCTGGAGCCACTGGCGGTGAGAAGAAGTTCAAGCCGATGCCGAAGAAGCAGCTCAACTACTTCGAGAAGCGGTTGCTGGACGAACGCAAGCGCGTCCTGAAGGAGCTGGGGCACTTCGACGAAACGTTTGGTTCGACGCCGCAGGGCGCCGATGGCGATCTCTCGTCCTACTCGTTCCATATGGCGGATCAGGGCACCGATGCCATGGAACGCGAAAAGGCCTTTCTTTTTGCGTCGAAGGAAGGACGATTCCTCTGGCACGTGGATCAGGCGCTGCGTCGTCTCTACCGCAAGCCCGACGAATTCGGCATGTGCCACCAGTGCCGTGGCGAGATTGCGTTTGACCGGCTCGATGCGTTGCCGCATGCGCGGTTTTGTTTTGAGTGCAAACAACGTGAGGAAGATGCCAAGAAGTAGTCGTCACGCCCCGCTGTTCTGGGGCGTCGGGGGGGCCGTGTTGGTGACGGACCTCCTCACGAAAGACGCGGCGGCGGCGCGTTTGCTGCCACCGTATCTGCCGCACGACGTGTGGGGCAGCGTGGTGCGACTGACGCTGGTCTACAACCCCGGTGCAGCCTTTGGGCTGCATGTGGGGGCACAGTCGCGCTGGATTTTCAGCGCGCTGGCGTTGGGCGCGCTGCTGGTGTTGTGGCGGATGTTTCGCGCGACACGCGCAGACGATCTCCGGCGCGTAGTGGCGTTGGGGCTCGTGTGTGGCGGCGCGGTGGGAAACCTCGTCGATCGCATGCGGTCGGTGCGAGGCGTGGTGGATTTTATCGATATCGGCATTGGTGGGTCGCGTTGGCCGACCTTCAATGTCGCCGACATCGCCGTGACGTGCGGCGCCATCCTGTTGGCGGCGGTGTTGTGGCGTGAGGACGCTGCGGTGCCGGCGCAGGAGCCCGTTCATGGACACGACACACCAGTTATCAGTTGACGAAGATGCCGGCACACGCCTCGATGTTCTGGTGGCGCGCCGGCTCGACATTTCTCGCACCATGGCCGCGACGCTGATCGCGACGGGGAAAGTGTTCGTCAATGACGGAGCACAAAAAGCGAGCTATCGCACCGAAACCGGTGACGCGATCTCGGCGACGGTGACCACGACCACGGAACGACCGGTGGTGGGCGAAGACATTCCGCTTCACATTATTTTTGAAGACGACGAACTGCTGGTGGTGGATAAGCCAGCGGGGATGGTGGTGCATCCGGCGCCGGGAAACTGGACCGGCACGCTGGTGAACGCGCTCATGGGGCGCGGGCAGGGATTGGCGGAAGGGGGCGGCGAAGAGCGCGCCGGGCTCGTGCACCGGCTCGATAAGGACACGAGCGGGCTGCTCGTGGTCGCGAAAACTGACCGCTCGCATCGCATTCTCTCCAAGGCGATTTCGGAGCGGCGGGTCTCGCGCCGCTATGCCGTGATGTGCTGGGGCCACCTGGACGGCGACAGCTTGACGGTGGACCGACCGATTGGGCGCGACCCGAATGACCGCACCAAGATGGCGATCGCGCTCGCGGGCCGTGATGCGCGCACCGATTTCGTGCGGCTGGCGCGGTTTCAGTCGTGTGATTTTCTGCGCGCGCATCTGCACAGCGGGCGCACGCACCAGATTCGCGTGCATCTGACGTCGGTGGGCCACCCTGTGGTGGGGGACGATACGTACGGGGGAGGCGGAGCGCGTCGGCTCGTGGAGCTGCCGGCCAAGCGCCATTTTCTGCACGCCGCCTGGCTCGTGTTCAAGCACCCGGTCACCGGGGAGGCGATGGACTTTCGGTCGTCGCTCCCGGCCGATTTACGGACGTCGTTGGGGGCCATCTCCGAGATGCCGGAGTTAATTGCCCACCCCGATCCCTTGGAGTACCTTGGCTTCTATAGAGTCGACGGCTGATCTGGACGTCAAACGCCTGCTGCTTTTTCGGGCAGCGGGGCGGTTGTGCGCCTGTGATTTGTCGGTGGTGCGGGAGATTGTGGGCGCGCGCGTTGCAACGCGTTTGCCTGGCGCACCGGCATGGGTGATGGGGCTGATCAACGTGCGAGGCACGTTGTTGACGGTGATGGATCTCGCGGTCCGATTTGGCGCGCCGCGCTCGGTCGACGGCGTCGGGTCGGTGATCGTCGTGGAGGGTGGCGGCAAGCGCTTTGGGCTGCGGGTGGATTCCGTGCGCGATGTGCGTGCGGTGGCCGATACGGCGCTGGAGCCGGTGGATGCGCTCCGCAATGCGGACGGAGTGGTGCGGGCGCTCGTGCCGGTTGGAGTGGTGGGTGACGAGAGCGCGCTGGTGTGTGACATGGACGCGATTGCCCGCGAAGCGCTCGCGGGCTAGCGCGAAACTCCACAAACGGGTGAGGCGATTATGGCTCCGACGGTCCTGATTTGCGACGACGCGATCTTCATGCGGACGATGGTCGGCGACATTCTGCAGCAGGCGGGGTTTGAAGTCGTCGGCGAGGCCGAGACGGGTTCTCAGGCGGTCGAGAAGTACAAGTTGCTGCGCCCCGACCTCGTGACGATGGACATCGTGATGCCGGATATGGGTGGCATTGATGCCGTGCGCGCCATTACGCAGTTCGATCCGAACGCGAAAGTCGTGATGTGCAGCGCCATGGGGCAGCAGGCGCTTGTGGTGGAGGCGATTCAGGCGGGGGCGAAGGATTTTGTGGTGAAGCCGTTCCAGCCCAGTCGTGTACTCGAGGCCGTGCAGCGGGTGTTGGGGTGATCGTGCGCCGCCCCCCCGGGCCGGCGCGCACTGGCGGGATTCGATGAGCCTCGACCCGGCACGGTACGCGGAGCTCTTTCGGACCGAGAGCCGAGAGCAGCTTGCCACCATGAATCGCAGTCTGCTCCTGTTGGAGCAGGGCGGCGCCGACGATCAGGATTCCCTGAGCGCGGTGTTTCGCGCGGTGCACACCGTCAAAGGGATGTGCGCGACGATGGGCTACCATGCGGTCGCCGAGTTCGCGCACGAACTGGAGTCGCTGCTCGACCGCGTGCGGCGTGGGGAGCAGGCGCACTCGCCGGCGCTGATGGATGCGCTTTTTGCGGCGGCCGATGCCTTTGAGAGTGGACTCGACTCTGCGTCCGACAGCTCGCAGGCCACGCCGGCGATGACCGCGGCGTTGCAGCGGCTCCACGATGTGGCGGGCGGAACGGGCACCGGTGAGTTTCGCGCCGTGCCGTTGGATGCGACGGCGGGAATCGGCGCCTTGGTGGAGGTCGCCGCGGCCGATCCGCTCGACGGCCCTGGGGTGATCGTGCGCGTGCGGCAGAGTGCGGACGCGATCCTCCCGGGCGTGCGCGCCTATTTGGCGGTCGAAAAATTGCGTGCGATCGGCGACGTCATGGCGACGTCGCCCGCAGAAGAGGTGCTGCGCGAGGCGACCACGCCACAAGCGTTTGCGTTGCGCCTCGTGACGACGGCGACGGTGGCCGAGATCGAGGCCGCGGTGCGTAGCGCGGGCGAGGTGGCGCAGGTGGAGGTGGATGCGAGTGGGCAGGTGCGTCGCAGTACGCGCGCCACGATCGAAGTAGTCCGCGAGGGCGAAGCCGCAGCGGTGCGCGCGGCCTCTCGCGCGACGCGCTTTGTGCGCATGGATCTGTCGCGTCTCGACGCGTTGATGAATCTGATTGGCGAACTCATGATCGCGCGCGGCCGCCTGCTGCAGTTGTCGGCGGGGATCGGCGACGCGGCGTTGGATGACACGCTGCAACAGGCGTCGCGGTTAATCGCGGAACTGCAGACGGAAATCATCACGGCGCGCATGGTGCCCGTGTGGCAGGTGTTCGACCGTTTTCCGCGTCTCGTGCGCGATGCGGCGCGTCAACTCGGCAAAGACGTGAATTTTGTGATCGAAGGCAAGGACATTGAACTCGATCGTTCGTTGCTCGACGAGATTGGTGAGCCGGTGGTGCACTTGCTGCGCAACGCACTGGACCATGGCATCGAAACACCGGATGTGCGGGTCGCCGCGGGAAAACCAGCGGCGGGTCGGTTGGTGTTGAGCGCCGCACGCGATCGTGCGTCGGTGCTGATTCGTGTGAGCGACGACGGCCGCGGGATTGATCGCGCCAAGGTGCTCGCGCGCGCGAAGGCGACCGGCCTGGTGGACGCGACGGTGCGTGAACTCGACGACGAGCAATTGCTTCGGTGTATTGCACACCCCGGGTTCTCAACGGCGGAGCAGGTGTCAGAGCTTTCGGGGCGTGGTGTGGGGGTGGACGCGGTGCAGACCAAGGTGCGTGCGCTGGGTGGGTCGGTGGATTTGCGGAGCGCGCCCGGCGCGGGCACCACGATCACCGTGCGGTTGCCGATTACGCTGGCGATTGTGCGCGCGTTGCTCGCCCGTTCGGGAACGGAGTGTTATGCGTTGCCGCTCACCCATGTGCGCGAGACGCTGGAATACGGCGGCGGAGCGGTGCAGCAGGTGAAGGGGCGCGATGTGCTGGTGCTGCGCGACGAAGTGCTGCCGCTGCTCGATTTACGGCAGGTCGTGCGTCAGGAGGGCGAGCCCGGTGATGCGCGCGAGATTGTGGTGATTGAGCGCGGAGAGCGTCGGTCGGGGCTCGTCGTGGATGAGTTGCTGGGACAGCAAGAGATCGTGGTCAAGCAGTTCGACGCCCCGCGGGATGGACTGGCGTTGTTCAGTGGCGCGACGATTCTCGCCGACGGCGCACCCGCGCTGATCGTAGACGTAGGTAGCCTCTTTCAGGGGACGTGACGGTGGACGACATCCGGCAACTCTCACCGCTTCAGCTTGACGCGCTGCGCGAAGTCGCAAACATCGGCGCGGGACACGCCGCGACGGCGTTATCGCAAATGACGACGCAGCGCATCATGATCAGCGTGCCGCGACTGACCATCACCCCGCTGTCCGACGTGCCCAATCATATTGATTCGGGGGAGGAGCCGGTCGCGGCGGTGTTGATGCGTATGCTGGGCGATCTCACGGGGCTCACGATGCTCGTGTTTTCGCGGCAGACCGCGCTGCGCGTGGCGGGCCTCATGATGAACAAGCCGGTGACGGAGCTCGGCGTGATTGAGCAATCGGCGATCAAGGAAGCCGGAAACATTCTCAGCGCGGCGTATCTCAATGCCCTGAGCGAGTTCCTCGGGATGATTCTGTTGCCCTCTCCGCCGTCGTTGGCGGTGGACATGAGCGACGCTGTGCTCAACACGAGCTTCATGGAAGTCGCGCGCGATCACGACGCGGTGTTCTGTGTGGAGAGTGAGTTCCAGTTGGCGGACAATGGCGAGCGGCTCCGCGGCTTCTTTTTGCTGATGCCGGACGTGCCGAGCTTGCACGCCATTTTGCGCGCGATCCGCGTCGACTGACGGCGCGTTGATGGCGGAGACGCATGGATCTGAACGCGATCGCGCGACGCTGCTAAGCTTCGCGCGCCGCATTGATCCGTCCGATGCCGGTGCGCACAACAATTTGGGCGTGTTGTACTTCAACAAAGGGTTGCACGAAGAGGCGGTCGCCGCGTTCACGAAGGCGCTCGAACTTGACGCTAAAATGCAGGTCGCGCAGCGCAACCTCGAGGTGGCGTACTTCAACACCGGGTTCTACGACCGCCGAGTGGGCGAACTGCGCGAGCGCTTGCGGCAGCGTGTGGATGACCGCGACGCGCGCTGGGAGCTGGGGCGTGCGTGTGCGCTCCTCGGTCGCGCCGATGAGGCGATCGTGGAATTTACGGCGTTGCTGCACCATAACCCCGGTGACCTCGCGGCGATCGTGCAACTGGCGTTGGCCGAAAAGGCGAATGGCAGTCTGGGCAACGCGATGGCCTGGCTCGAGGAGGCGTTGCGGCTTGATCCCGCGAGTTCATTGACCCACTTCTACCTCGGCGAAGTCCTGTACAATCAGGGGCGGGCCGAGGACGCGCTGGTGGAGTTGCAGCGTGCGATTGAGCTGAATCCGGACAATCCGGACGCGCTCTTCCTGCTCGGGTTTGTGTATGGTGAACTCGGCCGGCCGGACGAAGCGCGCGCGGCGAGTAAGCGGGCGATTCAGCTCAATCCGACCTTGTCGCGCGCGCAGGCGAACTTGTCGATCGACCAGTACAACGCGCAGAAATACGAAGAACTGCTGCCGGGGCATTCGGAGCGGAAGACGCAGCGGCTGATGCAGGTGGCCGAAGGGGAGCGGCTGGCGCATTACTCGCTCGGGCTCGCGTATCGGCAGAAGGGCTATCTGGTAGAGGCGGAGCGGGAATACACGCTCGCCCTTGAGCGCGGCGAAGATCAGGCGCTGGTACGGCAAGCGCTCGCCGAACTCTGCCTGTTGCGCAAAGACCCAGCGGCGGCCCTCGTGCTATACGACGCGTTGGTCGCGGAGCAGACCGACAGTCCCAAGCTCTGGAACGAGCGCGGGGTCGCGCTGCATCAGGCGGGGCGATATGCCGACGCGGCGGCGAGCTATCAGCAGGCACTCGTGGCGGATCCTCGCTACGCGCTCGCGCTCAATAACCTGGCGGTAGCTCGGTATCACGACGGCAATCACGACGACTCGGTAGACGCGTTCCGCGCCGCGCTCGACGTGAGTTCCTCGTTTACCAAGGCGCGTCTCAATCTCGCGCTCCTCCTCACGAAGGGTCGGAAGTATCAGCTGGCGCTCGAGGCGTATCGTCAGGTGTTGAACAGCGAGCCCGAGCAGCCGACGGCGTGGAACGGCGTTGGGTTAGTGTTGTCGGAACTGCGAAAGTATGAGGATGCACGGAATGCGTTCGCGCGGTCGATTCAGGCCAATCCGGACCTCGCGGAAGCGCACTACAATCTGAGCTTTGTACTTTCGAACCTCGGAGACTTCGAAGGCGCGCTACGGGAGACCAAGCGTGCCCTTGAGCTCGACTCCTATTACGTGCCGCAGAAATTTCAGTTGGCGATTGACCTCGAGTACGAAGACGCCGACTTCCAAGTGGTGCCTGACTTGGGCGGCGAGCAGCGGCTGAGTGGCGACGTCGAGACCTTCGCCTTTGACCCGCAGCTCCTGGATTCGCTATTCAAAGAGCTCAAGCCGGCACAGGAATCGGTGAGCGCGCTCGAAACGCCAGCGGAAGCGGATCCCTACGCGATGGCGGCGGACTATCTCACCAAGGGCATGCTCGATCGTGCGCGCGCGGAAACGAGCCGCGCGCTCGCGCGCGGTAGTGCGCCGGCCGACGGCAATGCGTTGCTCGGCGACATTCTGTGCCGCCAAGGCGCCTTTGGTGACGCGCTCGAGCGGTATCGCGCGGCGCGGCAGTCCGATCCGCAGCACGGGCGAGCGCTCCGCGGTGAGGCGCAAGCCTTGCTGATGCTGGGGCGGGGTGCCGAAGCGCGCGATGCGGCCGACTTGGTGCTTGCCACGACCCCAACGGATGTGGACGCGATGCTCCTTGCCGCGAGCTGCCGGTTTGAGGCGGGTGATCCCGCGGCGGCGCTCGAGGTGCTCGAGCAGGCACGTCGGCAAGCACCGGCTCGGGCTGACGTGTTGCGCTGGATGGGCAATATCACGCGATCGCTCGGTGACATTGAGGGAGCGATTGCGGCGTATCGTCACGCCCTCGAACTGGACGGCGACTTTGCGGCCGTGCGCTTTGATCTCGCCCGTCTGCTCTCGCAACGGCAGGCGTGGGATGAGGCCGAGTTGCATCTGCTCGCGGCCCTCGATGCGGTGCCGACGTATACCGAAGCGATCCTCGAGCTGTCCGCGCTGCGGCGCCTGGCGGGTCGTCCGCGCGATGCGCTCACGTTACTGGTCGAACTGCTCGTGCGTGATCCGTACAACTTCGATGGGCTGCTCTCGCTTGGCGAGACGTTGATTGAGATTGGGCGTCCGCAGGACGCGGCGAAGGCGTTCCATCGAATCTTGACGTTCGACCACGATCACGTGGGAGCGATCTATTACGACGGCGTGTTGCTCGCGGAACAAAAACGATACCGCGAGGCCGTCGCGCAGTGGACGCGCGTGAGCGATCTGGAGCCCGCCGGCGAGTTCGCCCGTCGTGCACGCCGCGACGCGCGTACGGCCGGTGATCTGCTCACCGTGTTCGGCGATCGCGCGCGGGAGGGCTGAGCCATGGCCATCGAAGGACCGCTCAAGGAACTTGGCGTACACGATGTCTTTCAGTTGCTCGATCTGAGCCGGAAGACGGGAACGTTGGCCGTGACCTCGGAGCTGCGCGACAACGAAGGGACGGTCCTCTTCGCGCGTGGTCGTGTGGTGGGCGCCACGATTCGCAGTAATCCGCACCGCATTGGCGAACTGCTGCTGCGCGCGGGCAAGGTGACGAAGGCCGACATCGAAAATGCCCGGTTGGCGCAGGCGGATGCCGGTGACGACCGACGACTCGGTGAGATTCTCGTGGAGTCTGGCGCGCTGTCGAGCAAAGAACTCGAGCGGCAGATGCGATTGCAGATTGAGGCGGTGGTGTTTGAGCTGTTGTCGTGGGGGGAAGGGTTCTTCCGCTTTGAAGAAGGGCCGGTGGGCGCCGGCTCGACGGTGGAGATCGGCACCGAGTCGTTGATGATGGAAGGAGCGCGCCGGATTGATGAATGGTCGCGCATTTCGGATCGTGTGCCGAGTCTGTCTGCGGTGCCGACGTTTGCGCCGGTCGCGGATGACGGTGGACCTCAGCTCGACCTGTTGCCGAGCGAGTGGGAGGTGCTCACGCGGATTGACGGTGAGCACGATCTCCGGTCGATTGCTGCGGAATTGAGCCGCAGCGACTTTGAAGTGGCCAAGGTGGTGTACGGGCTCGTGACCACCGGCGTCGTGGAACTGCGGATGGCGAGCGGGGCATCGGTGCAGCCGGTGGAGCGCGTGCAGACTCCACTGATGACGCCTGTGGTCACTGCGGCTGTGACGCCTGTGGTGACTGCGGCCGTGACGCCTGTGGTCACTGCGGCGGTGACGCCACTGGTTTCTGCGGCCGGTCAACGGTCGCCAGCCGACGACCTGACGCTGGGCTTTTCGTTGCTCCGTCAGGCAGATTTCCGTGGTGCCGCGGACGCGTGGTCGCGCGTGCTGGCTGAACGTCCGTTGCACCAACAGGCCGACGAGATTCGTGACGGGATGAACGCCGCCGCGCGTCTACAGGCAATGCTGGAGAAGTGGCATGGCGTCTGACGACATCCGCGCGCTGAGCGACGCGCTGGCGGCTGACCCGTCGAGCACGGTCTTCCTGCAGTTAGGGGAGACGTTGCGCCGTCGGGGACAGTTGGACGTAGCCCTCAAGGTGGCGACGCGCGGGGCTGAGCGGCATCAACAGCGTCCGGATGCACACGACCTTCTGGCGCGCATTGCCATTGATATGGGCGACTTCGCGCGCGCGCGCGCCGAGTGGGAGTTTGTGTTGCACCTCTCGCCGAGCGATGCTGCGGCGCAGAAGGGCCTTGGGTTCCTCTGCTTCCAACAGGGCGAATTCGAACATGCGGCGCTCTGGCTCGCCGCCGCGCTTGCCGCCGATCCGAGCGATCACTCGCTCGCGGCGGCGCTCGCGACCGTGCGCGCGACCATCGCGGCGGGCGAGGCGACAGCGGATACGACGGGCAATGCGGCGAGCGATGCGTCGGGCGACAACGCGTCGGCCCTACCGGATGGCGCGTGGGAGACCGCGCCGACAGTCAGGGCGAGCGCGCAAGTCTCTGACGCCCGCGCCCTCTTCGACGCGGTGATCGGGGACCAACCGCAGACCGTGCTGCTGATTGATCGCGACGGGTTCGTGGTGGCGGGGCAGTATGTGACCGCCGACGGCCGCGATCTCGGGGCAGATTTAGGCGCGCAGTTGTCCGGCATCAGCGACGAGGCCGCGCGCGCGGTACGGCACCTTGGACTTGGCGCGTGGCACCAGATCGTCTTTGAGTCGGAGGCGGCCAGTGTCGCGATGGCGCCGAGTGTGGATGGCGTGTTGCTCGTGGCATCGCCGCGCAGCGTGCCCTTGGGCTACGTGCGACGTCTCCTCGAGCGTTCGCTTGAGCGCGTGGGACGCTGGCTGGAGACGGGGACGTGAGCAGTCCATTCGCCGGCGTGCTCAGCGCCCTCATCCGTCACCGCGGGGTGTCGGGGTGCTTTGTGGTGGGCGAGCGCGACGGGATGATCGTGGAAGCCAATCTTCAGATTGGACTCAACGGCACCGCGTTCGCCGCGCTGACGGCATCGTTGTATCGCAAAGCACGCCGGTCGGCGTTGGCAGCAGGATTTGGTGAGGCGGCCTTCTTTGAACTCACGGCCGACGCGGGTCGCGTGTGCGCCGTGGGGCGCAACGAACTCGTGCTCGTCGTGATTGCAGAGCCGATGGTGAATGTGGGCTTGGTGCGTGTGGAGATGTTGCGTGCGCTGGAGCTGTTCGCATGAAACTCTCCGTTGCCGCCACCTGGGTAGAGACGCCGTTGCGTCAGCTGGTGTCCGACGCGCGGCTTGAGCTGGGCGTGCTGTTGCACCCGACAGGGCAGGTGCTCGGGCAGTTTGGCTTTGCGCGTTCGGTCGACGTGATGACCGCGTGCGCTCTCGCCGCGGCGGCGCATGCGTCGTCGGCCGAGCTCGGCCGTCAGTTGGAAGGCCAGCCGTTCAGCGGTGTGCATTATGTGGGGACCACTCGGCAGTTCTTTCGCGCGACGGTTCTCACGCAGGCGACTCCGCTCATTCTGTTCGCGGTGTTCGACGAAGAAAGTTCGCTGGGACTGGTGCAGTTGTTCTTCCAGCAGTTTTGCCGTGACGTGGCGGCTGTAGCGCCGAGCGCCGACGCCGAGCCCGCCGCACTCGCTGAGAACTTTGAAAGCGAGCTCAATCGCAACCTTGCCGTGATGTTCGGCCGAGCATGAGGCAACCGTGAGCCTGGTCAACTACGCGTCGCGCGAAATCACGTGCAAAATCGTCTACTACGGCCCTGGAAGGTCCGGAAAGACGACGAATCTGCACTACATTTATGGGCAGGTACCGGCTGACCGCAAAGGACAGATGGTGTCCCTGGCCACGCAGACCGATCGTACGCTGTTCTTTGATTTTCTGCCGCTCGACCTCGGCACCATTTCCGGTTTTTCAACGCGGTTTCAATTGTATACAGTGCCCGGCCAAGTGTATTACCAGACCACCCGCAAGCTCGTGCTGCAAGGCGCGGACGGAGTAGTGTTTGTGGCCGACAGCCAGGCGCGGCAAATGGATGAGAATATTGAGTCGATGCAGGACATGCACGCGAATCTGGCGGAATACGGCATTGATGCGCGCACGATGCCGCTGGTGCTGCAGTACAACAAACAGGATCTGCCGCCAGAGGTGCTGTTGACGGTGCCCGAGCTCGATGACCAGCTGAACTTTCGTGGCGTGCCGAGTTTTGGGGCGGATGCGTTGCATGGCCCCGGCGTATTCGAAACGTTGCGTGCCGTGTCGGAACAGGTGCTGCGCAAGTTGAGCGCGGCGGGTGGGGGGCGCTTCTAGCGTGCGTGTTGATTCGCGGCTCCGGTTTGACAACCTCGTGGTGGGGGCGGGCAACCGTCTTGCCGTCGCGGCCGCGCGTGCGGTGGCGGAGTCGCCGGGTGCCGTGTACAACCCGCTCTTCATTTACGGCGGCACGGGGCTGGGGAAGACCCACGTGTTGTCGGCGATCGGTCATCTGAGTGAAGCGCTGCACCCGGGTCTTGATGTTGAGTACCTGTCGCTGCTGGACTTTGTGGAGCAACTCCTTGCCGCGACGTCCGCGGGGCACCTCGACGCGTTCTCGAGCCGCTACGAGCGGGTGGGATTGCTGCTGATTGACGACGTGCAGTTCCTGACCGGCCATCGGGAGGTGCAGGCCGAGTTGCTGAAGTTGTTCGAGCGCATGCAACGCGCGGGCCGTCAGATTGTGCTGACGAGTGACCGTCCGCCGTCGGAGATCCCCGATGTGGACGCGCGGCTCGTCAGTCGCCTGAGTGGCGGCCTGATTGCGGATGTGACCGCGCCGGAGTTTGAGACGCGCATGGCGATTCTCCGCGCCAACTGCGACGAGCGCCAGCTCTCGTTCAAGGAGGGCGTGCTCGAGGAGTTGGCAGCGTTCAGTTTTTCGAGCGTTCGTGAACTGCAGGGCGCGCTCAACCGGCTCGTGGCGCATCAGGCGATCGGCGCCGATAGTGCCCCTGCGTCGACGTCGGCAGAGCCCGAGGGTCGGTCCCTTGGCGAGTTTGAAAGTTTCCTCTCCGATGTGTCGAAGGATGTAGCGCAGCAGCTGGAGTCATGGCAGTCGCGATTGTCAGCTGCGGTGCAGCATTGGCGTGGGGAAGGCTACCGCACGCGGGTTATTGAGCGGGCGCTCTCGCTCCCGAAGGAGCCGGATGTTGACGGGCTGCTGAAGACATTCGAAGCGGCCGTGGAGCATCTGCGGAATCTTGAACTGACGGCCACCGGCGTGGATCCGGCCCTCGGCGGCGAGGCCGTCTTTCGCGATCCCGAACGCATGGCGGAGGCAGAGGATCTGGTCGAACGCGCGCTCGCCGGCGCCACGCCGCCCGAGGGGCCGAGTCCGTCGTTCGTGCGCTCCGCATTTGAGGTGGGCACCTCCAACCAGCTCGCGGTGCACGCCGCCGATGCGGTGATCGCCGAACCCGGCACGAAATACAACCCGCTCGTGTTCTATGGCCCGAGCGGAGTGGGCAAAACGCATCTGCTCAACGCCATCGGCAATACGCTCACCGGAACAGGTGCGGCGCCGAAAGTCGTGGCGTACGTGCACGCGCAGAAGTTCGTGGATGAACTCATTGCGGCCATTCAGGGTGGATCGGTGGAGCGCTGGCGCATTCGCTACCGCAACGCCGACGCCTTGATCATTGATGATGTGCAGTTTGTGGCGGGGAAGGAGCGGACGCAGGAAGAACTCTTCTTGCTCTTCAACACCATCGTCGCGGCTGGCAAGCAGATCGTGATGACGAGCGATCGTCCGCCGGCGGAGATTCCCGATCTCGAAGCGCGCTTACGCTCGCGCTTTGAGGGCGGACTAGTGGTGCCCATTCAGGCGCCGGACCGTTCGTTGCGTGAACGACTCTTTGCCAAGTATTTGGCGGATGCCGGGCGCAATGCCGATGCCGCGCTGCTCGCCGTGTTGGCCGAGCAGCCGGTGCAGAGTGTGCGTGAAATCATTGGCGTTGTGAATCGGCTCGGTGTGGCCGCGGACGCCACTGGCGTTCCGGTGAATGCGGCGTTGGCGCGCGCGGAGTTGGGGCTTGCCACGCCCTTTGCTGGCGTCCACTCCGTGGGCAATGCGACGCGCTCGAGTCGTTCGTTGATGTTCGATGCCGAAAAGCTCGTCTGGGAATGGCCCGACGTCTCGGCGCGCATCGTTGAGGATCTCCGCTAATGGCCATTCGCGGCAGTCTCAAGGAAGCCAGTCTCCCCGACGTCCTGCAGCTCCTCTCGATGGGCAAGAAAACCGGCTGCTTGTCGGTGACGCATCGCAACAACTTTGGCTCGATCTATTTCGACAAGGGAAAGATTTGTTACGCCGCGATCGTGAATCGGCGCGACCGGCTCGGCGATATCCTGCTCAAGAGCGGAGTGATTACCGGGGGACAACTCCAGCAGGCGATTGACGCGCAGTCGAAACAGCGCGACAAGCGGCTCGGGGATGTGCTGGTGTCGCTCGGCATCATTTCGCGCGAGGGATTGCACGGGCAGATCCGCATTCAAATCGAAGAGGCCGTCTACTTCCTGTTCACCTGGTCGCAGGGAACGTTCAACTTTGAGGCCGACCTCAGCCCAGAAGAGCAGGACTTTCTCGTGTCGATCAATCCCGAGTCGCTGTTGCTCGAGGGTGCGCGACGGGTGGATGAGTGGGGGCTGATCGAGAAGAAGATTCCGTCCTTCGATATTGTGTTTGATCTCGACCGGCGGAAGCTCGAAGAAAATCGCGGCAATCTCTCCAAGGAACAGGAGTTGATTCTGCCGCTGATTGACGGACGTTTGGATGTGGCGGCGATCGTTGAAGAGTCGGGGCTTATTGAATTCGATGTGGGGAAGGCGCTCTACGGTCTTGCGACGGCGGGTTTTCTGCATCGCGTCGGAAAAACCAAAACCTCCGAGGTCACGGCGCCCGATACGCGCGTGGAGGAGCATCGCAACCTCGGCATCGCATTTTTCAAAACCGGCATGCTCGACGAAGCGGAGCGCGAGTTCCGTCGCGTGGTGGAGCTGCGCCCCGGCGATCTGCAGGCGCGGTTTATTGTCGGGCTCGTCCATCTGCGACTCGGGCGCTGGGACGACGCGATCGCCGATTTCGAAGCCGCCACGCATTCGCGCGGCGCCTCACCGTGGGTGTATCACAACCTGGCGTACGCGCACGAACGGCGTGGAGAGTACGCCAAGGCGCGCGCGGCGTTACAAGAAGCCGTGGCGCGCGGCGCCGAGGGCGATCCGCGCGTGCACACGTCGTTCGGCGTGCTCGCGTTGCGCGAGGGTGATCTGGGCACTGCCCGCGCCTCCTTTGCGCACGCGCGGGAACTGCTCGGCGATGGCAGACCCACGGCGGCGTGGTACCACTACGCCGCGCTCGAGGCGTGGCTCAGTCAGCGTGCGGACGATGCCGTGGCGCTGTTGCGAGAGGGCACGGAGCGCTACCCACATGCGGCGGTGCTGTACAACAATCTGTCGGTCGCGTTGGACCGGCAGCGGATGTACCCAGAGGCGCTTGCGGCCGCGGAGCGTGGCGCGATCGAAGAGCCTGGTATCGCGCAGCTTCACAAAAATATTGGTGACGCTCTGTACCGGAGCGGGCGCTTTGATGAAGCGTACGACGCCTTCCAGCGCGCCGTGAAGTTCAATGAGCAGATCGGACCCGACGCGTGGTTCAAGCTGGGCAACATTCGCTTACGTCGCAACGAACGAGCGGATGCGATTCGCTGCTGGGAACGTGCGCTTGTGCTCGACCCCGACAACGCGATTATCCGCCAGAACCTCGCGGCGGCTAAGGCGCAGTCGTGAGCGAACCGCTCGCCGACGCGGAAGCCTTTCTCGCGCTCACCGACAAAATCGCGCGCGATCGCGGGTTTGGCACGGCGAGCTATAAGGGCACTTGCCTCCGCCGGCGCATTGCGGTGCGGATGCGTGCGCGAGGCACCGAGGATTATGCGGCCTATAGCCATGTCCTCGACGACGACCCCGCGGAGTACGATCAACTGATTGACGCGCTGACGATCAACGTCACAAAACTCTTCCGCAACGCGGAAACGTGGTTGTACTTGCGCGAGCAGCTCCTGCCTGCCTTGTGGGACTCGCCGGCGCCGGAGTTGCACTGCTGGGTGGCGGGGTGCTCGTCGGGTGAAGAAGCGTACACGCTGGCGGTGCTCTGGCATGACCTGCTGACTGCACGCGGTGAACTCCACCGGCGCTCGCGGGTGCGCATTGTCGCGACGGATATCGATCGCGCCTCCCTTGAGGCGGCACGCGTTGGTCGGTACGCCGAGTCGGCCTTCGCGGAAATGCCCGCGGCGTTGCGAGAACGGTACTTCGACGCGACCGGCAGTGCGGTGCCGGCGGTGCGCGAGTGGCTCACGTTTACGCGGCATGATCTGCTGCAAGAAGCGCCGCCGGCCGCACCCCTGCATCTGGTCACCTGTCGCAATGTGGTCATCTACTTTGACCGTGACGCGCAAACGGCGCTGCTGCAGCGGGTGCACGATGCCCTCGCGCCGGGCGGCGTGCTGGTGCTGGGCAAAGTAGAAACGCTCCTCGGCCCGTCGCGCACGCTGTTCGATGTGGTGGATCAGCGGCAGCGGGTATTCCGGCGTCGATGATGGAACAGCTCGTGCGCATTGCGCATCACGCGGTGGCCTCCGGCGACGATCTGCTCGTGACGGTCGGCCTGGGTTCGTGCGTGGCGATCGCCGTGCACGATGCGCGGGCGAAGGTCGGTGGCTTGGCGCATGTGTTGTTACCCGACATGCTGGTCGGCCGTTCGTCCGACAATCAAGCCAAGTATGCGTCCACGGCCGTGCCACTGTTGCTGACCGAGATGCGCGCCCTCGGCGCGCGCGGACCATTTGTGGCGAAGCTCGCCGGTGGCGCGCGGATTTTTGGGGATCTGCTCGGTGGCCGCGCGAACGGCATGGGCACGCGCAACGTCGAAGCCGCGCGGGCTGCACTGGCGGCCGCCGATGTGCCAATCGCCGCGGAAGATGTGGGCGGAGAGTCCGGACGCACCGTGCGCTTTGACGTGGCCACTGGGGCGATGACGGTGCGGACGGTGCGGGGAGGAGCGCATGTCCTCTGAGCGCCCGCATCGCACCGTGCTCGTGGTGGACGACAGCGCGCTCATGCGCACCGTCATCAGCGAGGTGATCGGCCGGTTTGCGCAGTTCACGGTCATTGGTACCGCCGTGGATGGTGAGGACGCGCTGCGTCAGGTGCATGCCCTCGATCCGGACATCGTCACGCTCGACATCGAGATGCCCGGTCTCGACGGACTCGCGGTGCTCGGCTACATCATGAGCGAATCGCCGCGCGCGGTGGTCATGCTGAGTGGCGCGGACACCGTGGGGCAGGTGAGTGCTACACTGCGGGCGCTCGAACTCGGTGCGGTGGACTTCGTTCGGAAGCCGCTGGCCGCCGGTGTGCGGCAGGTGACAGAGATCGAGGAACGTCTGCATCAGGCGCTCTTAGCGGCGGCGGTGGTGAATCTCCGCGGCGTGCCTATGCTCGCGCGACCGGTGTTCGTATCCAAGCGCGGTGCGGATGCCAGCGGAGGCGCTCACACCGCGCTCGTGATTGCGGCATCCACCGGAGGCCCCCGCGCACTCGCGGAGGTGATTCCGCTGTTGCCAGCGTCACTCGACGCCGTCGTGCTCGTGGTGCAGCACATGCCGCGCGGATTTACCGCCGGACTCGCGGAGCGCCTCGACGCGCTGTCTGTACTTGACGTGAGCGAAGTGGTGGATGGCGAACTGCTGCGGCCGGGCCATGTGTATATCGCGCCAGGCGGGCGGCACTGCACGGTGGTGGCGACGCACGGAGGCCCGCGGGCCGCGTTGCACGACGGACCGGCCGTGTGGGGCGTCAAGCCTGCGGCAGACCCGCTGTTCGAGTCGGCAGCGGCGGTATTCGGTGCCCACTGTGTTGGCGTGGTCCTGACGGGGATGGGGCGCGACGGCAGCGCGGGGCTCGCCGCGGTGCGCGCCGCCGGTGGAGGCGCTGTGGTGCAGGATCGAGAGACGTCCACTATTTACGGCATGCCTCTCGCCGCGCTCGAAACGGCGGGCGCTGATCGTGTGGCGCCACTCAGTGAAGTGGCGGGCGCCGCCGTGCTGCTCCTCGCGCGGCATCGGCCTGTGGAGCACCGCCCATGACCCGCGCTACGCTCGAGGAGCTGCACGTGGTGGCGCGCGTAGGGGATGAACGCTTTGCGTTCGCGGTCGCCGACGTCGAAGAGGTGATCGATGCGCCGTCGCTCGAATGGGTGCCGAGCGCTCCGCTGGGCGTGGCCGGCCAACTGCGGCACCGGGAACGCACACTGAGCGCGTTCGACGGCGCGTGGGCGTTTGGACTGGCCGTGGGGCGGGTGGGAGGCACCGCGCTCGTCCTGCGCGCGGGTGACGCACGCACGGTGCTAATGGTCGATGATGTGGATGATCTCGCCGTGCTCGACGTGCGCACGCTCCGGCCCGTGCCGGCTGGGGCGGACGCCGAAGGCGTCCTCGCGGGCGTGTGCATTGGCGCTCGTGCGGATGGCGGATTAGTGAACTTGGTGCGGGTAGACGCGCTGCTCAGCAGAACTGCCGGGATCGCGCCGCCGCGAGAGGAGAACATGGCATGACCGGCTCCACCCCCGCCGCGAGCGGCGAACGCCTGCAACTCGTCACGTTCCGAGTGGGCGAGGATCGGTTTGCGGCCGACATCGTCGCGGTGGAACGCGTGTTGCGGTTTACCGCGCCGCGTCCGATTCCCAATGTGCCGAGTTGGCTCGAGGGGGTCATTGATTACAGCGGCCGCGTGGTGCCGGTGATTGACCTGCGCAATCGCTTTGAACTCGCGCCGGCGCCGTCACGTGTGGGTGCGCGCATCCTCGTGATGAGCGCGGGCAGCGACTGGATTGGCGCCATCGTGGATGCGGTGGATGAAGTGATTGTGGTGCCGGTGGAACAGCTGGTGCCGCCGCCGGCATTGTTCCGCGGACTCGCCAAGCCATATCTCAAAGCGCTGGTGCGCCGTGGCAAAGACGGCGAAGACACACTGGTGGTGCTCGACGTGGCGCATCTGCTCACCTCGCGCGAACGATTGGTACTCGAACAGGCAGTTGCTGGAGCCACGGACCATGTCTGACGAAACGCTGCGCGTACTGCGCGCTCAGTACACCGAACTCGAACGTCGGCTCGACGCCGGATTGGCCGACGCCGAACGCGCGGCGGTAAAGGCCGAGATCATTGCGTTGTTTCGCATGGCCGAGCAGCAAGCCTCGGAGCTGACCGCGCTCAAGGAAGACGTCAAGCAACTCGTGGACAAATGGAAAGCGGGGGAAGGCGCGGCTAAGGCGTCGATGGCACCGCAGTTCGCCGGCGAGCGCCCGGTGGTGCACGCCGATCATTTGGGTGCGTCCACGTTCGCAGAAAAAGGGTGGAGTCTGCTGTCGATTGGTGACTATGACGGCGCCGAGGCCGCGCTGCAGCGAGCACTCGAACTCTCCCCTGGGGATGCGCAGAGCACCGCCCTCCTCGGTTGGGCGCAGATGCTCAACGAAAAACTCGACGACGCTATGATGAGCTTTCAGGTCGTGCTCATGAAGGAGCCGATGAATGCGCTGGCGCGCATCAACGTGGGCTATATCTGTTTCAAGAAGCACATCTTCGGCGAGGCGATCGAGCATTTGTCGAAAGCCATTCGGCTCGACAACGACAAAAAGGCGTCGCTCTATGCGCACTTCTACTTGGGCCTCGTGTACCTCGAGCGTGAGATGTACGAAGACGCCGAGAATTTCTTCTTGAAGACGCTCGTGCTCGGCCCCAATCTCATTGAGGCGTACTACGAGCTTGGGCGGTCGTATTGGTTCAATGGCCAGAAGGACGACGCCAAAGAGACGTGGCGCAAAGGGCACGCGGCCAACAGGTTCAATCCATGGGGCCAGCGTTGCGAGGAGCTGTTGCAGGTGGTGGAGGCTGGCGGAGTGCCGACGCGGCCGTGAGTGTGGCGCGCGTGCTCGGCTTGGCGCGCGTGCTCGGCGTGACGCACGGTCTCCGTGTGGCGCGGGCCGCGGTGGTTGCCGTGAGTGTCGCGATTCGTAGCTGGGCGCACGCCCAGAGTGTCGTTCCCCCCTCCGATGCCGTGCAGATTACGGGCGGCCGATTCTCGGTGATCGCGCTCCCCGGCGATCGGCTGCTCGCGCAGTCCATGCTGAGCGAGGCCCTCGCGCGCGACACGTTTCCGGGATTGGTGCGTCCTCGCGCACACGTGGTCATCGCGATTGCACCCGATACCCGTCGGTTTCGTGAGTGGGCCGGAAATGGCGCGCCAGAATGGGGCGCAGCCATCGCGTTTCCGGCGCAGCAGCGGATAGTCATGCAGGGGCACCGCGCTCCCTCGACGGCCGGCGATCCGCGCGTGACATTGCGCCACGAACTGGCCCACTTGGCCCTTCACGAGGCCATGGGCGCCCGGCCTTCGCGCTGGTTTGATGAGGGGTATGCCTCATTTTCGGCCGGAGAATGGGGGCGAGACGAGATGTTGGCTACGAACATTGCGTTGCTGATTCGCCGCTTCCCGGGACTTGACGAACTCGACCCCATGTTCGAGGGCGGGTCGTCCCGGGCGCAGCAGGGGTACGCCCTTTCGCAGCGTGCCGTGGCAGAGCTCTCTGCGCTGGACCCACAGCGTGGGTTGACCCTGTTTTTCGAGTATTGGCGCTCGACCGAGTCCTTTGACCAGGCGCTCCGGAGGGCCTACGGCATTACCGAGGCCGGATTCGAACAACGCTGGAAGTCCAATACCCGTAGTAGGTTCGGAGCTTTGGCCCTCGTGGCCGATGTGACGTTTGGCACGCTCCTGATGTTGATGGTCTTAGGACCGCTCTGGTGGTTGCGCAGGAAGCGGGATCGGCGGCGTCTCCTGTCGATGCAGGCCGCGGATGCGCTGCAGGACCGCCGGGAACGGGAGAGCGCGCTGGAGGCTTTGCTCGGCCTGACGGGGGAAGTAACCACATCGGATCCGCCGCCATTTGGGGGCGGGGAACGTCCCAAGGCCGATGAGGATAACATTAAGTGACGGTGAACTGTGCTCCGATTGCTTGACTCCACCTATAAAGGCGCGTAAACTCCGCTCCCTATGGCAGATACGCAACGCATTGGTACTAACAAGCCCGGGCTCAAGTGGGGAATCGCGGTCGTCGTGCTCGCGGCCGGGTATGCCGACCTCGCACGCGGCGGTGTGACCCTCGCTCCGATTCTTTTGGTTATCGGGTATGCCGTCTTGATTCCCGTGGCCATCGTATCGTAGCAGCTCGGGCGAATAGCTCAGCTGGTTAGAGCACCTGCCTTACACGCAGGGTGTCGGGGGTTCGAATCCCTCTTCGCCCATTTCGAAAGCCCCGGCGGAGTTGCCGCCGGAACAGATTGTATGGTCGTTCACTGCACTGGAGGAACACCCGTGATGGATCGGACACCGCGCGCGCTGGCGACGATGGCAGTGGTGCTGTACGGCACTTTTGGTGCGTCGCTGGACGCGCATGGCCAGGCTCCGCGCTCTATGAACCCGAACGCCCCGAAGCTGGTGGTGGTGACGTTCAAGAGCAGCGACAAGAAGCTTGGACCCGACGCGGCTGAAGCAGTCCGCGACAAGATCTCTGGTGACGTGTCGTACCGCTCCTTGTACGTCGTACCCAAGAACGACATCAACGCCACGCTCGAGGCCTCTGGCTACTCGACGACCGACGCGCTCAGCTCGTCGGACGCCAACCTGCTCTCCAAGCAGCTGCGCGGCGATGAGTACATCGAAGGTGTTGTCACCAAGACGGCGACCGGCTTCACCATGGAAGCCTGGATTGTGCTCACGCGCGATCAGTCGCTCGTGCAGCCGCTCGGCGGTTTTGACGCCGGGAAGCTCGACCAGGTGGCCGACAAAGTCAGCCGCGCCTATCAGGACGTGCACAACAAGACGTACGACAACGAAAAGCGTTGCCGCACGCTCTCGCGCGAAGGCAAGACGGCCGATGCGCTCAAGGAAGCGGAGTCGGGACTGAAGGCGTTCCCGAAGTCCACCTGGCTGCGCTACTGCCAGCTGCAGATTGCCAAGGAAAAGAAGACTCCCGCGGCCGACCTCCTCAAGACGGTCGAAGAAATCCGCGCCAATGATCCGAAGAGCCGCATCGCGCTGCGCGAAGCGGTCGGCATTTATGACGAACTGAGCAAGACCGACGAAAAGGACGAGAAGGGCTTCCGCACCAAGAAGATTGAAGTTTTGATGGCGCTCCGTGAGGCTGACCCGACCAACGCCACGCTGATCACGCAGATCGGCAACGAACTCGCCGCGAGCGGCAAGCTCGACGTCGCGTTGCCGATGGTGGAAAAGGCCGTGGTCGAAAACGCCGGCGACATCAACCTGATCAAGCTTTACTTCGCGATCTTGGGCGCGACCAACAACGTCAAGAAGATGCAGTCCATTGGTGAAGATCTGGCCAAGATGGACACGTCGGTGGTGGATGGCGGCTTCCTCGATAAGATGGTTGGCGCCTACGCGGTGGACAGCAACTACGCCAAGGCGCTGGAGTGGGCGTCGAAGGCCACGGCCAAGTTCCCGGCGATTGCCTCGAACTGGATGGCGCGCAGTCAGATCGAGAAGAAGCTCGGGCAGGGTGGTCCGTCGATGCAGTCGTTGCGTCGCGCGTTCCAGGCCGACCCCAAGGCCGTGCCGAGTGCGCACGTGCAGTTTGCCGACGCATTCCTCTCGGCTGGACAGGCGGACTCGGCGCTTGCCGAAGTGCGCGCCTCCAAAGCCGCGAACGAAGACAAGGCAATGACCGGCGGTATGGCGGTCAAGCTGGGCGATGCCCTCCGCAAGACGGCCAAGACGCCGGAAGAGTGGATGAACGCCTACAACGTCTTGGCGTTTGCCGACTCGATTGCCCCGGCCAACGTGAAGCCGCAGGCGAAGTTCCTGCTCGGCCTCGCCGCGTATCAGCTCGCGGCGCCGTTGATTCAGGACAACCAGACCAAGAAGTCGTGCGAACAGGCCAAGAAGGCGGCCTCGTTCCTCCTCGAAGCGCAGATCAATCTGCCTGCGGGCGGTGCCTTTGCGCCGGACGCGACCAAGCAGTTGCTGGGCGCCGTCGCGCAGTATTCGCCGGCCTCGGACTCGCACGTCAAGGCGTTCTGTAAGTAACGGCCTTCGGCATTGTTGACGCCCGCCGGCCCTGCGCCGGCGGGCGTCGTCGTTTAACTCGCTATCTTTCTTTCGTGACTGACTCCACACGATTTGATTCGCCCTACCACGCCCCGGTGATGGTCGCCGAGGTGCTGACGTTGCTCGCGCCCTGCACGCGGGTGGTGGACGGGACGCTCGGCGGCGGCGGTCATACACTCGCGCTACTCGAAGCGGGGAAGTCGGTGATCGGGGTGGATCGCGACCCCAACGCGCAGGCCGCGGCGGGCGAGCGGTTAGCCGCGTTCCGAGAGAGCGGTCGGTTCACGCTCGTGCCAGCGACGTTTGCCGAGTTCGCCGAGTCGGCGGCGCAGCATGGGGCTTTTGATGGGGTGCTGCTCGACCTTGGGGTGTCGTCGCATCAGTTTGACGACGGTGCGCGAGGGTTCTCGTTTCGTGAAGGTGCGCCACTCGACATGCGGATGAGTTACGGTCCCGGCGCCGGCGCTTCGATGATGACCGCGCGCGACGTGCTGAACGATTCCGACGAAGACGAGCTGGTGCGGATTTTCCGCGACTACGGCGACGAGCCCAAGGCGCGACGGCTGGCGCATGAGTTGGTGCGCCGGCGGGGGAACCGGCCGTTTGAGACGAGCGACGATTTTGTGGGGGCGATTCGCGCGGTGTTGGGGCCGAGGTCGGGGCCGTCGGAGTTCGCGCGACTTTTTCAGGCGTTGCGCATTGCGGTGAACGACGAGTTGGGCGAGCTCGCGCGGGCATTGGCGGCATTCCGTGACGGATTGGCCCCAGGCGGCGTCTTTGCAGTAATCAGCTACCACTCGGGAGAGGACCGGCTCGTGAAGCACGCCTTTCGCGAGTGGAGCCTGTCGTGCGTGTGTCCGCCTAAACAATTCATGTGCACTTGCCGCGGGAAGGCTCTCGGGGAGGTGCTCACGAGGAAAGCCGTGAACGCGAACGCCGAAGAGACCGCGCGCAACTCGCGCGCTCGCAGCGCCCATCTGCGCGCCTGGCAAAAGGCCCGCGCGGAGGACTGACCGTGCGCGGGCGCTCGATTCTCGCGCTGGTACTCACGGGTTTCGTTCTGATGACGACAGGCGTCATCTATAGACGGAGCTACGGAACGCTCCAAGGCAGAAAACAGAGCCAACTCGAGGCGCGTCGCGCGACGCTTGAAGCGGAGCGCGCCAAGCTCGACGGCGATATCCGGGACGCGGCGAGTGGCGCGCGGCTGGCCAAGATTGCCCAGGAGCGGTTGAACATGCGCATTCCTAGTGACAGTCAGGTGTTTGTGGTGCCACGTCCGGCCCGTAAGGCGCCGTAGGTGATTCGCACCTCACGCGTCGGGCTTGTGCACGGCGGGTTCTTGCTCTTTGCGGTGCTCCTCGTGGGGCGCGCAGCCAAGGTGCAGGTGCTCGACGGCGACAAGTGGCGTGCGCGCGCGGCCAAGCAGCAGTTTGTGGACTCGCCGCTTCCCGCACCGCGGGGCCGGATTCTCGACGCGTCCGGCGATGTGTTGGTGGAGAGTCGGCAGCTGGTGCGGTTCAAAGTCTCGCCCAAGGAAGTGTGGGGCGACACCAAAAAGACGATGAAAGGTGGGGCCCGGCGCATGGAGGTGCTCGCACGCACACTCGCGCGCGTGGGCGTCTCATCAGAGTTCGTGCACCGCGCCACGGACACCACCCGCAAGTCGGTCGAGGTGCCCGGGCGGTTTCTGGCGTCGGACGTCGATTCCATTCTCACGATGCGCGGGATTCACGCGGAGCCGGCCATTGAGCGCGTGCCGCCCTCGGCGGACGGGCTGCGCCGCCTGATTGGCCACGCCGACGAGAATGGCGAGCCCGTGGATGGGCTCGAGAAGTCGCTCGACGCTATGCTCCGCGGCGTGAAGGGGAACGTGACGGAGTTGCGCGATGCTCGCGGTCGCAAGTTCGATTCGCCGACGGTCGAAGGGACAGCGGCACGCCCCGGCCACACGGTGCGCCTGACGATCAATCAGCAGCTGCAAGACATTGCCGACCGTGCCCTCGCCGACGCGGTGACGAGCCAAGGGGCCAGCGGCGGCGACATCGTGGTGATGGATCCGCTCACGGGCGAAGTGCGTGCAATGGCCAGCAAGCGCGCCGATCCGCTCTCGACGATCGCGACGGGGCTCACGGAGCCGTATGAGCCAGGCTCGACGCTCAAGCCGTTTGTGGCCGCACGCCTGCTCGACCTCAAGCGCGCGCGCGTGGACGAGGTGATGAACGTCTACGGCGGCAAGTGGGAGTATCAGGGCCGCAAGATTGAAGATGATCACCCCGCCGCGAGCTTCACGCTGTTTGATGTGATTCGGTTTTCGAGCAATATCGGCATTGTGCAGTTTGCCCAGCGTCTTGCGCCCGGCGAGCAGTACGAGCTGTTGCGCGATCTTGGATTTGGTGTGCAGACAGGGCTGCCGTATCCGGGCGAGAGTCAGGGCGTGCTGCGCGTTCCGAAGCAGTGGGACAAGCAAACGCCTGCGTCGCTCGCCATGGGGTACGCGCTCAACGTAACGCCGGTGCAACTGGCCGCCGCTTACAGCGCGATTGCCAATGGCGGGGAACTTCTTGAGCCCGCGCTCGTGAAAGAAGTGCGTAGCGCCGACGGCACCGTGCGCTACCATCACGAACGGCGCGTGGTGCGCCGCGTCATGAGCGTGGAGGCCGCCGCTCAAGTGCGTGCGATGCTCCGTGGCGTGGTGGAAGGCGGCACGGGTGAGTTTGCCAAACTGTCGACCTTTGAGATGGCCGGTAAGACGGGCACCGCCAAGCGTACGTTGCACGGCAAGTATGTGAAGGGCGCGTACACGGCGAGTTTTGTTGGACTCTTCCCGGCCGATAAGCCACAGATTGTAATTCTGGTGAAGATCGACAACCCCACCAAAACGATTTATGGCGGCAAGGCGGCCGCCCCGGTGTCGAAGAACGTGCTGCAGGCCATGATTGCCGCGCGCGACGGGGGGCTGGATCGTGGTACCCTCGCGGCGTCGCGCATTACGCCGCCGGTGGCGCCAACGCCGGCGCCTGGTGCGCTGGCAAATAGTGCGGCGCGCGCGGGCGCTAATCCACCGGTCGTGGCATCCGCGCCGAGTGCTGCTTCGCCTGCGGCCGACACGGAGCCAGCGAGCGACACGACGGTGCAGGGCGCGCCTGCGGGCAGCGTGCCATTCGTGTATCGCTTGGATCAGCCGCATCGGGCGACGCCGGTGGTGGTGGGGGCGCGGGCTATTCCGGATGTGCGAGGGCTCCCGGTGCGGCGCGCGGTGTATGCGCTGCATCGCGCGGGGTTCCGCGTGACGATGGGTGCCACGGGGAATGGCGACGCCGCAGCGACCGCGCCAGATGCGGGCACGGTGTCGCCGTCAGGAACCACCGTTCGACTCCTCAGGGCGCCGTGAGCATGGTCGCCACGGAACTCATTACGGGCGCGTTGTCACGCGCCGGGTTGCTCGTGTCGGTACGCGGCGTGCTGCCGTCGCAGGTGAGCCTCGTGTGCGACGATAGTCGCCAGGCGGCGCCGGGGGCGCTCTTTGCGGCGGTCCGTGGCTCTGCGCGCGATGGACACGATTACCTCGACGCGGTGGCGGCTGCGGGTGCGACGGTGGCGATCGTCGAGGACGCGTCGCGCACGTCGCTGCCGGCGATTGTGGTGCGTGATGGGCGTCGTGCGGCCGCCGCGGCGGCGGCTGCGTTCTGGGGTGAGCCGGCGAAGGGGATGCGGCTCGTGGGCGTGACCGGAACGAATGGCAAAACGACGACCGTTGGTATGCTCCGGCATTTGCTCGACACGCCCAGCGCACGCAGCGCCAGCATCGGCACGCTCGGTGTGTTGATTGGGAGCGAAGGCACGCCGATGCCAGGCGGCGGCGGACTCACGACGCCCGGACCCGTGGAGCTGCAGCGCATTCTGCGCGCGCTTGCGGACGCCGGCGTGAAGACGGTGGCCATGGAGGTGTCGAGTCACTCGCTCGATCAGCGGCGCGTGGAAGGGCTCACGTTCGATGCGGCGGTGTTTACCAACCTCACGCGCGATCACCTCGACTATCACGGCACGATGGAGGCGTACTTTGCCGCGAAGGCGCGGTTGGTCGAACAGCTCGCACCGCTCAGCACCATCGTGACGAACGCCGATGACGTCGCGTGGCAATCGTTGCGGAACGTCGCAAGGCGTCTCACGTTCGGGCACGGCGACACGGCGATGGTCCGCGCGGTGGACTTTGCGTATCAATCGCGAGGGAGTGCGTGGCATTTGAAGACGCCCACCGGCGAGGCGGCCGTGTTGCTGCCATTGATCGGCGACTTCAACGTGGACAACGCGCTCGCCGCGGCCGCCGCGGCGTTGGCGCTCGGGCTCGACACCGACACGATCGCCGCACGACTGACGTTGATGCCGCAGGTACCAGGCCGACTTGAAATCCTTGGGAAGCGGCCGACCGTGTTGCGCGACTATGCGCACACGCCGGACGCACTCGAGCGCGCGCTGCGAGCACTGCGCCCGTTCACCCCCGGCCGCCTGATTGTGGTGTTCGGGGCTGGTGGCGACCGTGATCGGGGCAAGCGACCGCTGATGGCGCAGGTGGCGCAGGCGCATGCCGACGTAGTGATTGTGACCAGCGACAATCCACGCACGGAAGACCCCGAGCGCATTCTCGATGACATCGTCGCGCCGCTCGCGGCTGGGAGTTATGAACGCATCGAAGATCGGCGCTCGGCCATTGCGCACGCGTTGGCGATCGCCGATCCGGCGCGCGATGTGGTGTTGCTTGCGGGGAAGGGGCATGAGACCTATCAGGTCCGTGGCACCGAGACGCTGCATTTTGACGAACTCGAGATTGTCGCCGAATTAATGCGCGTCAAAGCGAGGGGGCGTTCATGACCGTTGCATTTTGGACACTTGAGCGGGTGGCGGATGCACTCGGCGGCGGTCCGTCGTCACCGCACGCCGTGCGGGCCATCTCGACCGACACGCGCTCAGTTGGCGCGGGCGACGTGTTCGTGGCGCTGCGCGGCGAGACGTTTGATGGCCACGACTTTCTGCAGCACGCGGTGGCGCAGGGTGCGGTGGCCGTGGTCGTGAACGACGGGAGTCGCGCCAAGGGGCTGGGTGTGCCGGTGTATGTGGTGGACGACACCTTGCACGCGCTCGGGCTGCTGGGACGCTATCGGCGACGTGCATGGGGACGCACGGTGATCGCGGTGGGCGGTTCCAATGGCAAGACGAGCACCAAAGAACTTGTGCGCGCCGCACTCGCGGCTCGGCTGCAGGTGCATGCCACGCAGGGCAACTTGAACAACCAGATTGGCGTGCCGCTGACGTTGCTCTCGGTGCCGGATGACGCCGACGTCGCGGTGATTGAAGTGGGCACCAATATGCCAGGCGAGATTGCGCTGTTGCGCGATATTGTCGAAGCGAACATCGCGCTCGTGACCACCGTCCAGGAAGAGCATCTCGAAGGATTCGGCGATCTTGCCGGCGTGCTGCGCGAAGAGGCCTCGCTGTTTGACGGTGTGGCCTGCGCGATTGTGCCAACGCAGGATGAGGCGCTGGTCGCGGAGGCCCGCAAACGCGCCGCGCGCGTGGTGACCGCAGGGCTCGGCGACGGCGATGTCCGTGCGACGGCGTGGGGGTTGCACCCCGATGGGAGCGGCTGGCTTGACCTCGAGGCGGCACATGTGGACGTGCCACTCAAGGGCGAACACAATCTGCGGAATACGATGCTGGCGATTGCGCTCGCGCGAGAGTGCGGGTTGTTCGACACCGAATCGGCCGAGACGATTTCTTCTATTGATGTGGGCGCGCTTCCGGGAATGCGCTCGGCCATCACGGCGCTCGGCTCCGCGTTGCTCATCAACGATGCTTACAACGCCAACCCCGGGTCTGCGCGCGCGGCGATTCAGTTGCTCACCAAAGTGGGGAACGTCCGCCAGCGAGTGGCGGTGCTCGGGACGATGCGCGAACTCGGCGCGGCAGCCGAGCGGTCGCATCGTGAGATCGCGGCCGCGGCGCTCGACTCTGGCGCGGATGTCGTGGCGGGGATCGGCGAGTTCGGTCCGGCGCTCGCGGCACTCGCCCCACGCGATCCGCGCGTCCTGATTGCGCAGGATGTGGATGACTTGTGGCCGCAACTCGCGCCGCGCCTCGCGCGCGATGCGGTGATTCTGTTGAAGGCATCGAGGGGCGTGCGTCTCGAACGTCTCGTGCCGTATCTGTCCACGTGGGCCACCAACCCCGCCTAGGATGCTCTACTACTTTCTGTTTCCGCTCCGCGACCACTTCGGTCCGCTGCGCGTGTTCGGGTACCAGAGCTTCCGCGCGGCTGGCGCGGCAGTGACGGCGCTCCTCGTCGCGTTCATTTTTGGGCCGATGATTCTGCGACGTCTGCAACAGATGCAGATCCACCAAGTGGTGCGCGCCGGCACGCCCGACTCGCATGCGGGCAAGGGCACCACGCCCACGATGGGCGGCCTGATCATTCTGGTGGCCACCTTGCTGCCCACGCTGCTGTGGATGCGGCTCGACAATCGATATGTGTGGCTCGCACTCGCCGTTACGCTTTGGATGGGCGGCATCGGCTTTCTCGATGACTACCTCAAGATTCGGCAGAAGCGCGAGGGAAAAGAGAACAAGGGACTCGTGGAGCGTTACAAGCTTGCAGGCCAGGTGATCTGCGGCCTCGTGCTCTCGATTTACATCTGGCAGTTCCCGCTCAATCAACTGCCTGGCGCCTCGACCACCGTTCCTTTTGCCAAATACGTGTTGATCGTGCCGGCGACCATCGGCATGGCGTGGCTCTACGTGCCGTTCGTCACCTTCGTGATGACCGCCACCAGCAACGCGGTGAATCTCACCGACGGACTCGACGGACTCGCCACGGGGCTCATGGCGATCGCCATCGGCACCTTCGCCATTTTTGCGTACGCCATGGGACGCGTGGATGCCTCCGCGTATCTCCAGCTGTTTTATCTGCGCAACGCGGGCGAGTTGACGATCTTCTGCTCGGCGGTGTTCGGCGCGGCAATAGGCTTTCTCTGGTTCAATGCGCATCCGGCCCAGGTGTTTATGGGGGATACCGGATCACTGGCCCTCGGCGGCGCGCTTGGTGTGGTGGCGATTCTCTTGAAGAGCGAGTTTCTCTACCTCTTCATTGGTGGCGTGTTTGTGACGGAGACGTTCTCGGTGCTGATTCAACGGACCGTGTTCAAGTACCGCCGGAAGCGTTTTGGACTGGAGTACGCGCAGCAGAACCGCGTCTTTCTCCGAGCGCCGTTGCACCATCACTTTGAACTCAAGGGATGGCCAGAAACACAGGTGGTGGTGCGGTTCTGGATTCTGGGCATCCTCTGCGCGTTCGTGGCCCTCGGTACGCTGAAGCTCCGGTGATTCGCGAACTCCTCGGTCGCGGCGAAGTCGCGGTCCTCGGCCTTGGCCGAAGTGGCCAAGCGGTGTCGCGGCTCTTGGCTCGCGAAGGGGCGCGTGTGTATGCGTCGGACGGAAGTTCCGACGCGGCTGTAGCCGCCGTCGCCAATTCACTCAACGCGCTGGGGATTGCCACCACCGCTGGCGCCCACGATCTCGAGCGCATTGCGCGTGCCGTACTGGTTGTGACGAGTCCCGGTGTGTCGCCCAAGGCGCCGCCCCTCGTGACGGCCGCAGCGCACGGCGTGCCGATTGTGAGCGAAGTTGAAGTGGCGCTGAGTTTTCTGCCAACCACCCGATGCATTGCGGTGACCGGCACCAATGGCAAAACCACGGTGACGGCGCTGATTGAGCAGCTGCTCCGCTCACTCGGGGTGGATGCGGTGGCGGCGGGGAATATTGGCACGCCGTTGTCGGAGGTGGCGCTGCGTGCGGCGCCGCCCGCATGGGTGGCGCTGGAGCTCTCGAGTTTTCAACTGCACGACACGCCGAGTCTCGCACCGGCCGTCGGTGTGCTCACGAACCTCGCCCCCGACCATCTCGATCGGTATGACGCGATCGACGACTATTACGCCGACAAAATGCGACTGTTCGCGCGCGCCACGCCGGCGAGCCGTTGGGTGGTGAATGGCGATGACGCCGAGGTGATGCGGCGGACGGCTGGCATTGCGGGCACGCGGTATACGTTTTCGCTTCGTCCCGGTACGCTGGGTATTGGTGGCACGGCGGGTACGGCGAGCGTCGGGAACTTAGTCCCGTCTGCTGCTCCGGCTGTGCATGCCGACCGATGGACGGTCTTAGGGCACGATCTCTTGAGTCGTGCGGACATTCCGCTCCTCGGCGACCACAACGTGGCAAACGTGCTGGCGGCCGTGCTGGCAGTCGCTGTTGCCGACCCAGCCCACGCGACGCCCGACGCCTTGGCGCGTCTGGTGAGCGGCGTGCGCGCCTTTCGCGGCATGCCCCACCGCCTTGAGATTGTGGCGGAACGCGACGGCGTGCTCTGGATCAACGATTCCAAAGCGACTAATGTGGCGTCCACGCGCGTGGCGCTGGATGGCATGACCCGTCCGACGGTGGTGCTGTTGGGCGGTCGGCACAAAGGAGAACCGTATACGGGGCTTCTCGACGGGCTCTCGCGCCACGCTCGGGCCGTGATTGCCTATGGGGAGTCGGCGGCGCTCATCGCAGCCGACTTGGGCGGCCACGTGCCGCTGGAGCGGATCGAATCGTCCTTTGAGGATGTGATGCGTCGCGCACGCGCGTTGGCCCAGCCGGGCGACGCGGTGTTGCTGTCTCCTGCCTGTTCGAGTTTCGATATGTTCACCAACTACGAAGAGCGCGGCGCCGAGTTCCGGCGCCGCGTCACGAGCGTATGACCACGGCAGCGCTGCCGATGGCTGGCGGCGCCGTACGCGACCGCTGGCGTATCGGCCTCGATGCGCGCGGGCTGATTATCGTCACCGCGCTCCTGCTCGCCTTTGGCTTGGCCACGCTCTATAGCGCGAGCGCTTTTGAGGCGACGCAAGAGGGCAAGGGGAGCGCATACTTCCTGCTCAAGCAGCTCTCCGGAATTGGCGTAGGGGTGATTGTCTTTGCGGTCGCTGCCAAGTTGGACGCGGAGCTCTGGAGCAAATACGCCTGGTGGGTGATGGGGCTCGCGCTTTTCCTCATGCTCCTGACGGTGCTCCCTTTTACGAAATTCATTGCGCCGCCGATTCTTGGCGCGCGCCGGTACTTGTTTCACGGCTCGGTGCAGCCCTCGGAGTTCGCGAAGCTGGCGGTGATCGTGTGGACGGCGATGCTTGTGGTGAAGAAGGGCGATCAGCTGCGCCGACTCACCAAGGGCTTGTTGCCCATTCTTGTGGTGATTGGCGCCCTCGCCATCACCGCCGCGCTCGAGCCTGATCTGTCGACGGTGCTGTTCTACCTGTTGCAGATGGGGATCATCGTGTTTGCCGCCGGTGCGCGCGTCGGGCACTTTGTGTTCCTCGGCGTCGTGATCTCGCCGGTGCTCCTGCGCGAGACACAGCGCCTGCAATACGTGATGGAGCGCATCCTCGGCTTTGCCGACATGGCGGGGCAAGCGCACGCTAAGGTGAACTATCAGCTCGATCAGTCGCTCATTGCTGTAGGGTCGGGTGGGTGGTTTGGCGCCGGCTTTGGTGAAGGGCGTCAGCAACATGGGTTCCTTCCGCTGTCGTACGATGACTTTATTGGCGGCAGCATTGGTGAGGAGTGGGGCTTTGTTGGCATCGCGGCGCTCATTGCCGTGTACGCCCTGTGGGGGTGGCTCGGTTTTCGCATCGCTCGTCAGGCGCGGTCCACCTATCAACAGCTCGTGGCCATCGGCATCACCGTGACGATGCTCGTCACGGCCTATTTGCACATTGGCGTGGTTACGGGATTGCTGCCGACCACAGGGCTCACGCTTCCGTTCATTTCGTACGGTCGCTCCAACTTGATCCTGTCGTTTTTGATGACGGGGATTCTCGTGAATATCGGGAGCCAGCCGGAACGGGTGATTGGCGATCGCGCCTCGGATCCGTTTGGAGGAAGCCGGTGAACGTGATCGTCGCCGGTGGTGGCACCGGCGGACATCTGTATCCTGGGCTCGCGATTGCGCGGGCTCTCGTACGACTCGACCCGTCGGTGGTGCCGCACTTCGTGGGCGCACACCGCGGCATTGAGCGCGACGTACTCCCGCAAACAGAGTTCGCGCACACGCTCCTCGACCTGCATCCGCTCTATCGCCCAAAGTTCTGGCGCAACTGGCGAACGGTGCGCGGGGCCGTGAGCGCGTGGGGCGCGATGGGCACACTCGGACGGGCCCTGTCGCCGCGCGTCGTGATTGGCACCGGCGGGTACGCCAGCGGTGCCGCACTTGCGTGGGCTTGGTCGCGCGGCGTGCCGGTGGTGCAACACATTGGCGATAGCCATCCAGGGCTGACCGCGCGCATGTTCTGTCGCATTGCGACGGAGGCGTATCTCGGCTTTCCTGAAGCGGAGTCGTACCTCCCCCATGGCGGGTGCCAGTATCGCGACACGGGAAATCCCATTGAGCCGCCGCCCGACATTCGCCAAGACCGCGCCGTCGCGCGAGCGCGCTGGGGTTTTCCATCGAACGCGCGGGTGTTGCTCGTGTTCGGCGGCAGCCAAGGGGCGCGTGCGCTCAATCAAGCGGTGGCTGCCTGGGTGGAGCGTGGGCTTCCTAAGCAACTCTGCGTCATCTGGGCGACCGGCAAAGCGCAGTACGACGCGTACAGCCAGTATGATCGCGCCGACGTGAAGGTGGTGCCCTATCTCTCGCCGATTGCCGATGCCTACGCCGCGAGCGACGTGGCCTTTGTGCGCGGGGGGATGATGGGCACGTCCGAGTTGTGCGCGTGGGGCGTGCCTATGATCATCTGTCCATTGCCGACGGCCGCTCAGGATCACCAAACGTCGAATGCCGTGGCGCTCGAACGCTCGGGCGCCGCGCTGCATCTCGCGCAGCGCGACCTCTCGGCTGAGCAACTGGATGCGACGGTGCGCAGTCTGCTCGACTCGCCCGCGCGTCTCGCGGCGCTGGCCGCGAGTGCCGCCGCTCGTGCGCGGCCGCACGCGGCTGTTGAAATTGCGCAACACATTCTTCACGTCATGCGCGCCGGCACTGCCGGTGCGGCCTGAACCCCACCGACCATGCCGCTGATCGATCCGATTGACCCTCGCCCCATTCACTTCGTTGGCATTGCTGGTGCAGGGATGAGCGCACTCGCTGAGCTCTGCGCGCGGCGCGGCGCAACGGTCACCGGTTGTGACCAGAATCCAGGCGGCGCCGAAGACCTCACGCGACTCGGGCTCGCCGTATCGCACGGACACGATGCGGCGCACGTGGATGGCCATCGCGCCTTGGTGGTGTCGAGCGCGATTCCCAAAATGCACCCGGAGCTCGAGCGCGCTCGTGCGCTCGGTATTCCTGTGATCCGACGCGCGGAAGCGCTCGCTGAAGCTACCGCAGGCGGTCAGCTCATTGGCATTGCCGGCACGCATGGCAAGAGCACCACCACCGTGATGACCACCGAAGCGCTCAAGGCCGGCGGTGTGGATGCCACTGGCGTGGTGGGTGCCCGCGTGACGGCGTGGGGCGGCAACCTCAGCACCGGCAATGATAAAGTCTTTGTCGTTGAGGCCGATGAGTATGATCGTTCGTTTCTCGCGCTCAAGCCCGACGTGGCGGTCGTCACGAACATTGAAGCCGACCACCTCGATATTTACCGCGACCTCACCGACATCACCGACGCGTTCGGCCAGTATGTGAGCGGCGCCCGATGGATTGCCATTTGTGCCGATGACGTACACGCGAATGCCTTGGCCACGCCGGCGTCCGCGGAAGTCGTGCGCTACGGCATCGAAAGCCGCGACGCACGTCTGATGGCGCGCGACGTCGAATGGGTCAACGGCAGCACCAAGTTCACCGTCGTCTTTGATGGCAAGGTCCTCGGCCCCGTGACCCTCGGCGTGCCGGGCACGCACAACGTGCTCAATGCCTTGGCCGCGTTGGCGGTGGGACTCGGGACCTACGGCATGACGGTGCCGCTGATGGGGGAAGGGCTCGCACGGTTCGTTGGCGCAGAGCGGCGCTTCACGCGAGTTGGCGAGGCGGCGGGCGTGCTGATTGTGGACGATTATGCGCATCACCCCACCGAAATTCGCGCCACCATTCAAGCGGCCCGCGCGGCCTACGCCGATCGCCGACTGGTGGTGGCCTTCCAGCCGCACCTGTTCTCGCGCACACGCGACTTTGCCCCAGAGTTCGCCACGGCGCTCGGTGCGGCCGACGTGGTCTTTCTCTCGGACATTTATCCGGCGCGGGAACAACCGATTGTGCGCGTGACGAGTGCGTTGATTTCGGACGCGATGGCGCTGGCGGGGAAGACCCCGTCGTGGACCGGCGCGCGGGACGCGATGGCCGAAGCGCTGAGCCACACAGTGCGCGCCGGCGATCTGGTGTTGACGGTGGGCGCCGGCGACGTGACCCACACTGGCCCGGAACTGCTCGCCCTTCTTCGCGCGCAGGGCACGGCTCGATGAGTCAGGCGTCCGCCGAGGGCGAGCGCGCCCCGGGGGGCTGGCGTCGGCGCCTGCGCCGCATCGGGTTGGTGCTCGCTGGGATGGCGCTCGTGTCGAGCCCGTGGTGGGGGCGGAGCGCGTTGCAGCGCCTGTCGTTCTTCAAGGTGCGGCGCGTGGAGATCGAGGGAACGCGTTACGTCAGCCCCGATGAGATCGTTTCGCGATTGAGGGCCGACACCAGCGCGTCCATTTGGGACGATCTGGCGCCGTGGGAACAGCGGGTCCGGGGACATCCGTCGGTGCGCGACGTGCGCATTGTGCGGCGGTTGCCGGGAACGCTCGTGGTCAAGGTGACAGAGAACTTGCCCGTTGCGCTGGTGCAGGCAGCGGCGGGGCTCGTTGCCGTGGATGCGACGGGAAGATCCCTTCCTGTGAATCCTGCAGCGGTCGACGTGGATCTGCCCGTGCTCGCGACGCGCGATACAACCGCGCTCCGTGTGCTCGGTGAGATGCGCGGCGCGCAGCCGGCTCTGTTCGCCCGCATTGGCGAGGTGCGGCGGTTGGCACACGGCGATTTCTTGTTTCGGTTCACGCAGCCATCGCCGGCCGCTTTCCGCGACATCCTGGCCGCCGCCGATATTTCGGTGGAACGTCTGAGCGATCTTCTGCCCGTCGAGCAGGACCTCGTGCACCGTCAGGTGCGTGCGACCGAACTCGACCTTCGTTACCGCGACCAAGTCATCGTGCGACTCCCATGAATGTAGATCGCCTCGTAGCTGGCCTCGACATCGGTTCCGCGAAGACCACAGCGGTCATCGCGGAAGTTGTTGGCGACCTGCCCAAGCATCCTACGCTGAACATTCTCGGCGTCGGCCAAGCCCGCACCACCGGCCTTCGCCGTGGCGTTGTGGCGGACATCGACGAAACGACCCGTTCGATTACCAAGGCCATGCAGGATGCCGAGCGGATGGCAGGGGTGAGCGTCCCCACGCTGTACGCGGGCATCTCGGGCGCACACATGCAGGCCATGACCTCGCGCGGCATTGCCTCGGTGAATGGCGCTGAAATCAGCCGCGCCGACGTCGAACGCGCCAACGCCGTGGCACGGGCGCAGGCCATTCCGCAGGATCGCGAACTCATTCACGCGATTCCGCAGGAATACACCGTCGATAAAAACATTGGCATTCGCGATCCCCTCGGCATGATCGGCACGCGCCTCGAGACGGAGATGTACCTCGTCACGATTGGCTCGAGCCCGGCCATGAATCTGCGGAAAGCCGTGGAGAAGAGTGGATACAAAGTGGGCGAGCTCGTGCTCGAGCCGTTGGCGAGCGCGCTCAGCGTGCTCACCGAAGACGAAAAAGAACTTGGCGTCTGCCTCGTCGAGATGGGGGCGGGGACCACGGACATTGCCGTTTTTCACGAAGGGAAAATCCGCCACCTCGGCACTATTCCGTACGGCGGCAACAATGTCACGTCCGATGTGGTGCATGGGCTGGGTGTGACGCAGGCCGACGCCGAACGACTGAAGGAGGCGTACGGCTGCGCGTATGAGCCGATGATCGACCACTCCGAAGTGATCAAGCTGCCGAGCACGATTGCGCAGGGGGATCGCCAAATCCCGCGCGAACTGCTGGCGCACATCATTCATCAGCGCACGGCCGAGATTTTTGAGTTGGTGATGCGCGACGTCGAGGCCGCCGGCTACATCAAGAAGCTCGCGGCGGGCGTCGTGGTAACCGGTGGCGCCGCCGCTCAGCCTGGCACGGGCGAGCTGGCGAGCGACATTTTCGGCACGGGGGCCCGCGTGGGTGAGCCAGGCGAGTTCCTTGGCGGCTTGGCTGACAGCGTGCAGGCCCCCCGTTTTTCGACGGTCGTTGGGCTGGTGCAGTACGGTGCTCACCGCGTGGCGCTTGGCAACAGCTCCGGCAAGGGCCGCCGCCTCTCGATGTCCGCGTCGACCCCCACCTTCGACGGGATGGCGAACCGGTTTAAGGTCTGGCTGCAGGACTTCTTTTAGGCGGAGTTTTCTCCAGTCTCACAAAGCGCTCCGGTCGCTCTGCCGTGTGGAAAACCGCGCTTGCTTGCTCCTGTGCTTTTTTTACCGATTGGTCGTCATATACACGTGGTGCGAACGCACCACGCGCGTATATTTCCGCCCAGCAAGCGGGCCGCGATCGGCCCTAGGTGAAACTTGAGCGAGAAAAAGGGAGCGCCACGCGCCATGAGCATCTTCGAGTTCGACGAAGCCCCTGCACAGCAAGCCCGCATGAAGGTGGTGGGTGTTGGTGGCGGCGGTGGCAATGCAGTGAATCGAATGATCGAAGAAGCGCTCGCTGGCGTTGAGTTCATTTCGGTTAACACCGACGCGCAAGCGCTACTCAGTTCCAAATCCGACGTCAAAATCCAGATTGGCAAAAAGCTGACGCGCGGTCTCGGCGCTGGCGCCCGTCCGGAAATCGGCCGACAGGCCATTGAAGAAAATCGCGACGAAGTGCTGAAGGTGCTGGCGGGCGCCGACCTCGTGTTCGTGACCTGCGGCATGGGTGGCGGCACTGGTACCGGCGCAGCGCCAATCGTGTGCGAGCTCGCGCGTGAAGCGGGAGCACTGACCGTTGGCATTGTCACCAAGCCGTTCCTCTTTGAAGGACGCAAGCGTATGCGTCAGGCCGAAGAGGGGATCGCCGAGATGGCCAAGCACGTCGACACGATGATCGTCGTGCCCAACGAGCGGTTGCTTGCCGTCGTGGGCAAGGGGATTCCGTTCCAGGACGCGCTCAAGAAGGCCGACGAAGTGCTGCTGCACGCCACGAGCGGTATCTCGAACATCATCAGCGGTGTGGGCCTCATCAACGTGGACTTTGCCGACGTACGCACCATTATGAAGGACGGTGGCGCGGCACTTATGGGCACGGGCATCGGTCGCGGTGAGAACCGCACGATGGAAGCGGCTCAGCAGGCGATCTCCAGCCCGCTCCTCGACAACGTCTCCATCCTCGGCGCGCGCGGCGTGCTGATTAACGTCACCGGCGGCGACGACCTCACGCTCGGTGAAGTGACCGGCGTTGCCGACATCATTCACGATGCGGCGGGCGACGACGCGGAAATCATCTTTGGTACGGTGCGCGAGCCGGCCATGACTGGCGAGATTCGTGTGACCGTCGTGGCAACAGGCTTCGGCAAGGCGGCGGGGTCGGTGGGAAGTTCCTCCGCTCGCACGTCGTCGGCCACTGGCACACCGGTGATCCCGATCGACGGCAGCCGTCCCAAGCCAGTCATTGGCAGCGCCTACCAAGGCTCGGCCACGGGTGGAGCCGCTCCGGCTCGTCGCCCCGCGCCGGCCGCCGCGCCTGAGCGCCGCCCGATGAACGACCTCGACGATCTCGAAATCCCGACGTTCATTCGGCGACAGATGGATTGATGGCGCTGCCGCGAACGACGGCGCTTGGAGTTTTCGCGGCGGCGGCCCTCTCGGCCGCCGCCGTGTTGTATGTATGGCCCAATACGGCGTCTACAGACGAGCGACGGCCGGACGGCGCGGGACGCGCGCGCGGCGCCTGGCAGCAGTTCGACACCCTCGATGCTGGGCAAACGTTGCTTTCGCTCCTCCAGAAGCACGGATTGACCGCGGTCGAAGCCTCCGCTGCGCTACACGCCGCCACGGCTATCGACCCGCGGCACATTCCCGCAGGCCTCGTGGTGGGCTTTGTAGGGCTGCGACAGGGCGATGCGCGGCTCGCGCCCAGTAAGGTGTCGGTGCAACTGTCCCCCGAGCGTACCCTGCACCTGACCCGGCGGCCCAACGGCCCCTGGACGGCGCGCGACGAGCGCGTGGAGTGGGCGCTCGACACCGTGGTGGCTCATGGCGTGGTGCATTCCACGCTCTACGACGCGCTCGACGAAGGGGCCGGTAAGACCCTCCCGTCCAAAGCCTCCCGCGTCGAACTCGCCTGGGCTATTGCCGATATCTTTGAGTATCGCATCGATATGAGTCGCGAACTCCAAGACGGCGACCGCGTGCGCGTGGCCTTTGTGCGAGCGCGCTCCCCATTGGGTGCGACGCGAGTAAAGGCCGTCCTTGCCGCCGGTGTGGAGCGTGGCGGCAAAGAGTTGCAGGCGTTCCGCTATACCCCCAAGGGGGCGGCGGGAGCGGCGTTCTTTGATGCCACAGGGCGTTCGCTCCGGGCCGCGTTTCTCAAAGCGCCCCTCAAGTTCAATCACATCTCCAGTGTCTTTGGCCCCCGCAAGCACCCCATTCTTGGCGAGTGGCGCGCGCACAAAGGCACCGACTATGCGGCCGCCGCCGGTGCTCCAGTGCGAACGGTGGGCGATGGCGTCGTCGTGTTCGTTGGGGAACGCACCGGTTACGGCAACTGCGTGGATGTTCGGCACGCCAATGGATACGTCACCCGCTACGCGCACCTGCGCGGCTTCGCCCCCGGCATCAAGGCCGGTGCGCGCGTGAAGATGGAGCGTACCATCGGCTTTGTGGGGACGACGGGGCTCGCCACGGCCCCGCATCTGCATTTTGAGGTGCTCGTGGCCGGGGTGCAGCGCGATCCCCGCGTGGCGCTCGCCGCCAAAACGGGGATGCCGCTCGCGGCAGCCGACCGAACGCCCTTTTTGGTGGCCCAGCGGCTGGAGGCGGCTCAGCTCGACCGCCCCTCTGGTGCCGGGGTAGCACTCAGGAACTGAGCCGGGCCGCAGGTGAGGCCAGAGGCCACGCGCCGCGCCGCGGGATAAGTTTATCCGATGCTCATTTGGCTGATCGCACTCGTGCTAGGGCCCGCGCTGACCGTCGTGCACTACCGCATGACGGGCGCCTCGCGTGCCACCCTGCCACTCGCATTGCGCGCCTTTGCGCTGACGATGATCATCGCGCTGGCGCTCGACGCGCCGCTGGGTCGCGCTGGCGCGGCGCGGCCGTACGCGGCACTCGATGCATCCTCGAGCTGGCTTGTGACCGGCGACAGCGCCCTCTGGATGCAAGCGCGCCAGAGCGCCGAAAAGATTGGCGCCGACTCACTGTTATTGATTGGCGACTCCGTTCGTTCCGCGGCGGCGGCGGCGCTGCCGACCGACGGCGCGTCGCGCGTTGGCCCGCTGGTCGAGCGTGCACTCGGCGCCGGACGCGCGGTGGTGCTGGTGACCGACGGGCGTCTCGACGATCCCGAACGTCTCACTGAACTTCCTGGCGGTTCGCGCGTCGTGTTGCTCGATGGCGTGCCGCGTCGCGATGCCGCAGTCGTGTCGCTCGACGGCCCGTCGGCTATCGTCAGCGGCGATACCGCCGAATACGCCGTGGTGGTCGCGGCCGGTGGCGCTGGTGGCGGTGCAGGGCGCGTGGATATCACGCTCGACGGTGCGCTGTTCGGCACTGTGCCGCTCGACTCGCTCTCGCCCTTTGCCGAGCGAGAGCTGCGCGTGCGCGGCATGGTGCAGGGCGCAGCCGGTGCGCGCGTGCTACGCGCCGTGCTGACGAGTGCTGGAGATGCCCTCTCGCGCAACGACACGTTGCAAGCGGTGTTGGAAGTCGCACGCGGCGCGTCGGCGGTATTTGCGAGCACGTCGCCAGACGAAGACGCGCGCTATGCGCTGGCGGTGTTGCGCGGCACGTTGGCCGTGCCAACGCGCGGCTATCTCCGAGTGGCCCCGGGTCAGTGGCGCGTGGATGGTGCGCTCACGCCGGTGACCGAAGAAGAAGTCAAACGCGCGCTGGCCGATGCGCCGATCGCCATTCTCCATGGCGACACGTTGCTCTTTGGCCCCCCGCGCGCGCTCACCCGTGGCGCGCTCGCGCTGTTGGCGCCGCCCGTGCAGCACGGCGAGGATTACTACGCTACGTCGGCACCGACGTCGCCCCTCGGGCCGGCGCTTGGTGCGTTCCCGTGGGATTCATTGCCGCCCGTTGAGCTTGGTGACGTGGGGCATGACTTTGACTGGGTGGGTGTGATGGCGCGTCGCGCGCGCCGTCTGGATGAGCGTCCATTGGTTGCCGGGTCGGCGCGACCGCGACGCGTGGTGGTGGTGCCAGCAACGGGGCTCTGGCGCTGGCGCTTTCGCGGCGGTCGAAGCGCCGACGCCTATACCGCGCTCTGGGGTTCGATTTTCGATTGGCTCACGGGCGACGCCACCGACGCACGCGCCGCGCATACGGCGACGGCGTGGCTGCGGGCTGGCGAACCAGTGCGCTGGCGTCGCGGTGTTGGGCACGACTCGTTGGCCACGGTGGCCATCCGGCGTCGAGGCGCGGCGAAGTTCGACACGCTGCAACTGCGGTTTACCGGCGATGATGGCACCGCGGTTTCCCCAGCGATTGCGGCGGGTGTGTACGAAACGAAGGTTGGCGGCGCCGACGGCTTGCTCGTGGTGAACGCGAGCGCCGAGTGGTTGCCGCGCCGTCCGTCGGTGCGAAGCGGGGCGATTGGGGCCGCACCTCCCGGCGATCGCGCGCCGCGGGCACGCGCGGCGTGGTGGCTCTACGCACTCATTCTCACGGCGCTGTGCGTGGAATGGATGTCGCGGCGTAAAGTCGGTCTTCGCTGAAACCCGCACCGTAGGCATCGTTCTCAATTATGGCTTGGTTCCGCCGTTCCGAATCCATCGCACCGCGCCGCTCGTTGTGGCAGTGCTTCAAGGATGTCGCGCTCACCGACGTCGGGGTGCTCGCGCGCGGTGGCGTGGATGCCGGCTCGCTGGAGCATCTCGAGCGAATGTTGCTCGAGGCCGACTTTGGTGTGCCGGTCACCACACGACTGGTAGCCGAGGTACAGCGGCGCGCCGCCAGCGGCGAAGTGCGTTCGCGCGACGACTTTGAACGTGCGTTGCGTGAAGGGGTGGAGGCGGCATTGCGTTCCGGCCATCACGACCCCGCGCTCGTTTTTGCGGAATCCAAGCCGACGGTGATCCTCGTGCTGGGTGTGAACGGGGCGGGGAAGACGACCTTCATTGGGAAACTCTCGTCGCGGCTGCGCGATCAAGGGAAGAGTGTGTTGATTGCCGCGGGCGACACGTTCCGCGCCGGAGCCATTGACCAGTTGAAAGTGTGGGCGGAACGTTCGGGCGCCGATTTTGTGGCGGGCGCAGCCGGCGGCGATCCCGCTGCGGTGGCATTCAGTGCGATCGACGCCGGCGTCACGCGTGGCGCCGATGTGGTGATTGTAGATACCGCCGGTCGCTTGCACACGAGCGATGGGCTGATGGAAGAACTGCGCAAAGTGGCACGCGTGATTGCCAAGCGCCTTCCGAGCGCGCCGCATGAAGCGTTGCTGGTGCTCGACGGCACCATCGGGCAAAACGCCGTGGCGCAGGCGCGGAGTTTCTCTGCCTCGGTGCCAATCACAGGCATCGTCGTCACCAAACTCGACGGGACGGCACGCGGTGGCGTGGTGCTCGCCGTTCACGAAGCGCTGAATGTGCCCGTGAAGTTCGTTGGCATTGGGGAGCAGGCCGCCGACCTCGTGCCGTTCGACGCCGCCCAGTTCGCCCGGGAGTTGCTCGACGCGTGAAGAACAGCCGCGTGCAGCAGCGGACGCTCGACACGGCCGTCACCTATCTCTCCGGTGTCGGCCCCGCACGGGCGGACGCGCTGCGCCGGCTCGGCATCTTCACGGCACGCGATCTCTTTCTGCATATCCCGCATCGCTACGAAGACGCGAGCACGGTCACGCCAATTGCCAAGCTTCGGATCGGTGACGATGTCACCGTCGTGGGGCACGTGGTTTCAAAAGGTGTGCTCCCCACGCGCAAAGGGTTGCGGGTGTTTCAGGCGGTGCTGCAAGACGACAGCGGACTGATTGAGTGTTCGTGGCCGGGGCAGCCGTTTCTCGACCGCACCATCAAAAAGGACGACGTGCTGCTCGTCACCGGGCCGGTGCGATTCTTTCACGGCCGTCAGTTGGTGCCGCGCGAGTTCGTTAATCTTGGTGCCGATGAGGTGGGAACCGCCGAGGGGCGGGTGCTCTCGGTGTACCCGGCCACCGAAGGGTTTTCATTCAAACAGATTCGTGGGCTCATCGAGCGGCACCTCGATGAGTACCTCCCCTGTTTTGAGGAGTATCTCCCCGCTCCGATGCTCGCGCGGGCCGGCGTGCCCACGTTGCCCGAAGCGCTGCGCGCCGTGCATCGGCCCAACTCGCTCGTCGCGGCGCATTACGGACGCGCTCGGTTGGCATTCGAGGAGCTGCTCTCCGTGCACGTGTTGCAGGCGCGTGCTAAGGCGCTGGCCCGAGAGGCGCGCAGCGGCATTCGCTTTGAGAATCGACGCGATCTCACCACGCGCCTCAAGGCCGCGCTCCCCTTTGAGCTGACGGGCGCGCAGGTGCGTGCCACGCGCGAGATCGTGGCCGACATGTGTAGCGACCGCCGCATGCACCGTTTGTTGCAGGGCGACGTGGGGAGCGGCAAGACAGTGGTCGCGCTGTTCGCATCGTTGCTTGCAATGGAGAACGGCTGCCAGGCCGCCGTGATGGCGCCCACCGAACTCCTGGCCGAACAGCACGCGCGCACCTTCACCACACTCTTGGCACCGCTCGGCATTGAGCCTCTGCTTGTCACCGGTAGCCTTGGAGCCAAAGCGAGGCGCGAGGTGGCCGCGCGATTGGCCAAGGACGAGCCCGTGCTCGCCGTGGGCACGCACGCGCTGGTGCAGGACGACACACAGTTTGCCCGACTCGGCCTCGCGGTGGTGGATGAACAACATCGGTTTGGCGTGGAGCAACGTGGCGCCCTCGCCAAAAAGGGCGCGCGCCCCGATGTGCTCTTGATGTCGGCGACGCCCATTCCGCGTTCGCTCGCCCTCACGCTGTATGGCGACCTCGACGTGAGTGTGCTCGACGAGCGTCCGCCGGGCCGTCAGCCGGTGACCACGGCGCGGCGTCCGTCGCGCGCGCGCGAAAAAGTGTATGCCTTTCTCGAGCAGCAGGTAGAGGCGGGGCGGCAGGCATACGTCGTGCTGCCGATCATCGAGGAAAGTGAGAAGCTCGTGCTCCGCGCAGCCACACAGGCCTTTGATGAACTCCGCTCAGGCCCATTTGCACACCGTCGTGTGGCGCTGTTGCACGGCAAACTGTCGTCAGACGAGAAGGACGTCACGATGCGTGCGTTCCGCGACGGCAGTATCGACGTCCTCGTCGCGACCACGGTGATCGAAGTTGGCATCGATGTCGCGAACGCCACGGTCATGCTCATTGAGCATCCCGAGCGCTTCGGCCTCTCGCAACTCCACCAGTTGCGCGGCCGCGTCGGACGCGGCGCGGCGGAGTCATTCTGTATTCTGCTTGGCGACGTGGGGCCGGAGACGGCCGAACGCCTCGACATTTTTGTGGACACCGAGGACGGCTTTGAGATTGCGCGTGCCGACCTTCGCCTACGCGGGATGGGTGACCTGTTCGGCGAGCGTCAGCACGGCGAGGCCATGTTCCGCATTGCCGACCCGCTCCGTGACGAGGCGCTCAACGACGTGGCGCGCGAGGCGGCGGCAGAACTCCTTGCCGACGACCCCGCGCTCACCAAGCCCGCGCACAAGCCCTTCCACGACGTGCTGCGCAAACGCTACGCACGCGCCATCGAACTGTTCCGCGTCGGTTAGGGCGAAACGTTCGGGAGGTACGCCATGCCGTCCGGCTCGCGGCCGGCGGTGAGCATGCGCAGCACACGTCGCGACGCGATGTCGACTTCGGCGAGCCGATCATGCGCGGCGAGTGCCACCCACGCGCGCTTGCCGTCTGGGGCAATGAGAATGCCGAGCGGCGTGGCGGAGCGACCAAACTGATTGAGCATGGTCGACTTGGCGATCGTTTCGTCGTAGGCAAATGCGATCGTGCCAGCCAGCGTGCGCGCTTTGGCATCGTAGACGCTCACGGTGCCCGACTGCGCGTTGGACTGGAGCACCCATTTGCCGTCTGGGGTAAAGTGCAGACGGTTGGGAAAGAGTCCCGTGGGCCAAGCGGCGAGTGAGTCGAGCGTGTTGGCGTCGAGCACGGTGAGGCGGTTGAGCGGCCGGTCGGCGGTCCAGAGTTCTTTGCCGTCGGGGGAGAGGTCGATGGCTTCCGGTCCCTTTCCGTTCGCGGCGGTCTTGACCACCACGCCGCGTTCGAGATCGATGAGCGAGTTGGTGCCGGAGTTGATGTTGGAGGTCCAGACGCGCGAACCGTCCTTGGCGAGCACCAGCAGGTGCGTGCCGCCCACGTTGGTGCGGATGGTTTTTTCGATCTTCCCCGTTTCGGCGGCCACCACAATCACGGCCTGCGCCAGCTCGCTCGTGACGACGACGCGTTTGCCATCGGGGAGCCACGCCATGCCGTGGGGGCGCTGAAACTCCCCCAGCTCGATGGTGCGCACGACGGTTCGGGTCCGAAGGTCGAGGAGCGTGAGCGAGTGGCCGGGGGTGGTGCCGCCGTAGTTGGCAGCCATCGCCCACCGGCCGTCTGGGGAGACGGCCACTTCGTGCGGCCCATCGCCCACCGGCATGGTGGCCAGGGTGCGCCCGTCGGCCAGGTCGAGGATGGACGCTGTGGCTTCGCTCTTGTTGAGCACAATCAGCCCGGGCCGTTGGGCCGCGGCCGAACGGGTGAAGCTGAGGCAGAGGGCGACCGCGGGGATCAGGACGAAAGTGCGCATGAACTCTCCGTTCGGGAGGAGGTATAGACTATACTTTACGCGATTGCACCGCCGTCCAGAACCATCGCCACGAGGTATTGATGTCCCGAGGGCTTATTCGCCGCGCCGCCGTTCCCGTGTTTGGCGCTCTGTTGACCATCGCCGCCGCCAGCTCCGCGCCGTCGCGCGCCGCCGTCCCCTGCGACGCGGATAATGCGAATCTCACTCTGCCGGCTGGCTTTTGCGCCACGGTGTACGCCACGAATGTCGGAGCCCCGCGCCACATGGTGGTGGCTCCGAATGGCGACATGCTGGTGATTGTGAACCCGTACTCCACCTCCGCTGAGGCGGGTGGCGGTGCGGCCGGAACCGGCCGGCAAGCGGGATCGCTCACCTTGCTGCGTGACGCGAACGGCGACGGCAAGGCCGAGTATATGAAGCGGCTCGCCCCCGGCAGCGGTTCGGGCATCGCGCTCTCGGGCGGCTACGTCTATTACTCGAGCAGCAACTCCATCGTGCGCTCCACGTACAAGACGGGGGACACCACGGTTGGTCCGGCCGAGGTCGTCATCTCGGACCTGTACCGCGGCGGGCACGTGTCCAATGCCTTTGTGATTGTTGGGTCCACGCTGTACCTCAACATTGGGTCGGGCACCAATAGCTGCCAGGAAACCGATCGCCGTCCAATGGTAAAGGGCGCCGATCCGTGCGTTGAGCTCGAGACGCGTGCGGGCATCTGGTCATACGACGCCACGAAGGTCGGCCAGAAAGTGACCGACGGCGTGCGCTTTGCAACCGGTATGCGCAACTCTGTTTCGCTCACGGTGGACTCGCGTGACAAGTCGCTCTGGGCCACGATGCACGGTCGCGATGGCCTGCAGGCGCCGCCGGTGGGGCAGTGGACCTTCTCCAACGAGTACGGTTCCGAAAACCCGGGCGAGCAGACCAACCACATCCTCAAGGGCGACGACTTCGGCTGGCCCTACTGCTACTTCTCCACCGAAGAGAAGAAACTGGTGAACGCGCCAGAGTACGGCGGCGATGGCAAGAACAGCGACCGCTGCGAGAGCCGCAAGAAGCCGGCGTATGTATTCCCGGCGCACTGGGCGCCGAACGACATGATGTTCTACACGGGCACGCAGTTCCCGGGCGAATACAAGTCGGGGGCGTTCGTCGCCTTCCACGGCTCGTGGAATCGCGCGCCCTTCCCGCAGCAGGGCTTCCGCGTGGTGTTCCTCCCGCTCAACGGCGAGAAGGCCAGCGCCCATCGCGATTTCGCCACAGATTTCTCTGCGAACGGCGGACCGGGCAAGGACGGCAAGTTGCATCGACCGACTGGTCTCGCGCAGGGCACGGACGGTTCGCTCTACATTGCCGACGATGTCGGCGGCATCATTTACAAGGTCAGCTACAAGGGCAAGTAATGACGACGTACGCGCGCATTAACGAACTCTCCGCCCACGCTGGCGCGACGGTCACCGTCCGCGGATGGGTGACGCACCTTCGCTCGTCGGGGAAGGTGGCCTTTGTTGTCCTCCGCGATGGCACCGGCATTTTGCAAACGGTGCTCGTGAAAAATGCGGTCACGCCTGAGGCGTGGGCACTCTTCGGCGAACTCACGCAGGAAGCGTGTATTGCCGTCACGGGTGAAGTGCGGGCCGACGCGCGCGCGCCGGGTGGCTACGAACTGGGGATTGCCGAACTCTCGCTGATTGGCGCGAGTCCGCTCGACTATCCCATTCAGCCGAAAGAGCACGGTATCGATTTTCTGCTCGACAATCGCCACTTCTGGCTCCGCACGCCGCGTCAGGTGGCCATCTTCCGCATTCGCAACGAAATCGAGCAGGCGATTCACGATTTCTTCTACGAGCGCGGCTTCCTGCGTGTGGATACGCCCATCCTGACGGCTGCCATCGGCGAACGCTCAGGATTGTTTAGCACTGAATACTTCGAGGAAGGGAACGCCTACCTCGCGCAGACGGGCCAGCTCTACGGCGAAGCCGCTGCCGCCGCGTTCGGCAAGATCTACACCTTCGGCCCAACCTTCCGCGCTGAAAAATCGAAGACGCGCCGGCACCTCACCGAGTTCTGGATGATCGAACCGGAAGTCGCGTTCAACGACAGCGAAGACAACATGAAGTTGCAGGAAGATCTGCTCGCCTACCTCGTGCAGCGCGTGCTCGAGCGGCGGCAGGCCGAACTGAAAGAATGCGAGCGAGACGTTACCAAGCTCGAGAACATCAAGACGCCCTTCCCGCGCATCAACTACACCGATGCCGTGGCCACGCTCCAAAAGAAGGGGAGCAAAGTCGTGTGGGGCGACGACCTCGGCGCCGAAGACGAAGCGTTGCTCGTGGAAGATTACGATCGGCCGATCTTCATCATGAACTACCCCAAGGAGGCGAAAGCCTTCTACATGAAGGAGAATCCGGACGACCCGCGCACGGTCCTCTGCGATGACTGCCTCGCCCCCGAAGGCTACGGCGAAATCATCGGCGGGTCGCAGCGCGAAGATGATCTCGACAAAATCTTGCACCGCCTGCGCGAAGAAAAACTTCCTGAAGACGCCTACAACTGGTATCTCGATTTGCGGAAGTACGGCACCTTCCCGCATGCCGGTTTCGGCCTCGGGCTGGAGCGTACCGTAGCCTGGATTTGCGGCTCGCAGCACATCCGTGAGTGCATTGCGTTTCCGCGGATGATGCACCGGTTGCGTCCGTAGCCAACGGTTGCAGTAAGCAGAAAACGAAAAACGGAAAACGGAAAACGGAAAACGATAAACCGTCCACCGTTTTCCGTTTTCCGTTTAACCAACTGTCAGGCTTTCGCCTACACGCCCGCGCCCCAGCCACCCTTGTAAAGCCCCCCCCCCTCCGGCTACCGTGCATCATCTACCGGAGCCGTTCTCAACATGTATTGGCTCGCCCGCCGCATCCAACGCCTGCTCCCTCGCCACGCGCTTCGCCGTGTGGTGGGCTTGCTCGTGCTGGCCGTTATGGCGAGGCAGGCAACGGCTTTTGCGTGGGTGCGGTGCGAAAATCGCAGTGTACCGGCTCCGACCACCGCGTCGATGCCGACTGGCGCGCATCATCATGCCGCGCCAGCGCCCTCCCAGGACACGGCGCCCCAAGCACCCGTTGGATGCAACCATCAGTCGCCCGCGGACTGCTGCGGCGTGGGGAGCGGCTGCGTGTCGCTCGCCGTCACGCCACCCCACCTGGTGTTCGTGAGTGTGGCAACACACACGCTCGTCGCGTCGATGACGCCGAGCGCTCCGCTCGCGCTCTCGCTCGCCCCGGCCGACCCACCGCCTCGAGCCTGACCTGATTGCTCGCGCAGCCCTCGGGCTGCGCCGCTCGGCGCGTCCGCGTTCGAGCCGCATCCGCACTCGTCGGATGCCACAGCCATCAGGGGTGGAGGAAGCTCGTGCATTTCGTCATCACGTATGACGCATTGCGATCGTGGTCGCGGTCGATTGCGTCACTCACGCTCGCCATTCTCGCCGTCGTGTCGCCAAGTGCGGCGCAGTCGCCGATGCCGCCATCGGCCGTGCGCGACACGCTGCGCCTTGGCTCGCTGCTCGAGGCCATCGAACGCGGCAATCCGAGAATCGAAGCCGCACGCGCTACGGCGCGTGCCGCACGGGCACGGATTCCAGCCGCCACCCGCGCGCCCGATCCCCAACTGCAACTCGGGCTCATGAACCGTGAACTCCCCAATCTGCGGCCCATGGATCTGCTCGGTATGACGCAAATCCAAGTGATGCAGATGGTGCCGGTCGCCGGGAAACTCCGTCTTGCGGGACTCGCCGAAACGGCGCGCGCCGACGCGACCGACACCCGTGTCCTCGACGCCTCCGCCGAACTACGTGCGCGTGGTACGATGCTTTTTTACGACATCTACGCCACCGACGGCACGCTCGGCGTCGCCCGCGATACCAAGCGCTTGCTGCAGGACATCGGCGATCTCGCGGGGAAGATGTATGAGGTAGGCGAGGGACGGCAGGCAGACGTGCTACGCGCCAATGTAGAACTGGCGCGCATGCAGGAAGATCTCATTCGCATGGAGACCATGCGAACGACGATGGCCGCCCGGCTGAGCGCACTCATTGCCGCTCCCACCGACGCACCCGTCGGCGTGGCGCTGTTGCCACGCTTTCCCGCCGTGCTCCCCACGCTCGACTCGCTCCAGCGGCTCGCGGAACAGTTCCGCCCCATGCTGCGTGCGGGCGCGCAAGACGTCGGCGCCGCCGATGCCTCGGCGCGACTCGCCGAGCGCGAGATTTGGCCCGACCTCCAACTGGGGATGCAGTTGGCCACGCAGGGAGGTCCCATGGGTCCGCAGCGCATGGGCAGCCTGATGGTCGGGGCAGCGATTCCGATCGCAGCTGGCACGCGCCAACGACAGGTGCGTGAGGAAACGGGCGCGATGCGCGCCATGGCCGCGGCGGAGCTCGCCATCATGCGGGCCGACACGCGTGGCGCCGTGGCCGAAGCGCACGCCAGTCTCGTGCGGGCGCGCCGACTCGCCGATCTCTATCGCACCTCCGTGGTGCCTCAGGCATCGGCCACTGTGGCGTCGTCGCTGAGCGCGTACCGCGTTGGCGGCGTGAACTTCATGACCTTGCTCGACGCACAGATGACGCTCAATCGGTATCGCCAAGAACTCTTCACGCTCGAAGCCGACGAAGGCAAAGCGTGGGCCGAACTCGAAATGCTGACCGGACGCCCGCTGGTGGACGCGCATTCCGCCCAGCCGGCACGTCCGGCAGGAGAACCACTGCAATGATTGATCACGAAACTTCTCCGACGCGCGCCGAGCGCTCGCCCTTTGATTCCGCGTCCGCCGCCGGCCGCAATACGGCGCTCCGCTGGGGGCTCTTTACGGTGATCGTCGGTGGAGGCGTGGCAGGGGCGTGGTGGTTCACGCGCGCGGCCAGCGTGCCGCCTGTGCCGGTGCCCGTCGCCACTGACGCGACGAACTCGGTGGGCAACCCCGTGATGCTGACCGCCGATGCGGCCAAACGCATTGGCGTCACCTACGCCGTGGTCGAACGCACCGCACTGCGCCCGGAAATTCGGGCCGTGGGCGTGGTGACCTATGACGAAACCCGCATGAAGAGTGTCGCCGCCAAGGTGGACGGGTACGTCGAACAACTGTTTGTGTCGTACACGGGGCAGCCGGTGGAAGAAAACGATCCCGTGCTCCGCCTCTATTCGCCGATGCTCGTCACGGCCCAAGAGGAACTGCTCCTCGCGCGCAAACTGCTCGCCGATGTCGCCAGTGGCGACGCGGACGCTGTGCGCAACGCGAGCGCGCTGGTGGCGAGCGCGCGCCGTCGCTTGCAGTACTGGGATGTCCCGGACGCCGACGTGGCACGCATCGAACGCACGGGCGAAGTGCAAAAGACGCTGACACTGCGATCGCCGCTGCGAGGCGTGGTGATGCAAAAGAACGTGCTTGCCGGGCAACGCATCATGGCTGGTGAGGCGGTGTATCAGGTGGCCGATCTGCGCACCGTGTGGCTAGAGTGTGAGCTCTTTGAACGTGATCTCGCCGCAGTTCGCGTTGGCCAGTCGGTGACGGCGGAGTTCGAGTTTGCGCCAGACAAACGTCGCGAGGGGCGCGTCACCTTCGTAGCGCCAACGGTCGCGGCGGAAACGCGCACCACCAAAGTGCGCGTCGAACTCCCCAATGCCGACGGTGCGCTTAAGCCAGGGATGTACGCCACCATCATTCTGCGCGGCGATGCCCGACGCGACGTGCTGAGCGTGCCACGTTCCGCTGTACTTGTAACTGGCACCCGCGTGCTCGTCTTTGTGAAAAGCGCCGATGGTATGCTCACGCCGCGCGAAGTCACATTGGGAGAAACCACCGAGGATCGCGTCGAAATCCTGCGCGGCGTGGTGGCGGGGGAATCGCTGGTCGCATCCGCCACCTTCCTCGTCGATGCCGAATCGAATCTCGGTTCCGCCCTCGGCGCGATGGCGAACATGCCCGGAATGGATATGGGTGCGCCCAAGCCCGCCTCGGGTTCACAGGCTCCGCCGGCCGGAGCAACTGGCGCCGCAACGTCAGACCCAATGGCGAATATGCCGGGCATGGATCACGGCGCAAAGAAACCAGACCCAATGGCGAATATGCCGGGCATGGACCACAGCGCGAAAAAGCCAGACCCTATGGCCAACATGCCCGGTATGAATCACTCTCCGAAGAAGCCCTGAGGCTCCCATGCTCAAACGCATCATTGCATGGGCGGTCGGCGAGAAGCTCATCGTTCTGCTCTTTACCCTCGGCGCGATCGCGGCCGGTGTCTGGGCACTCAAACGCACCCCGCTTGAGGCACTTCCTGATCTCAGCGACGTGCAAGTGATTGTGCAGGCCGAGTACAGCGAGCAGGCCCCGCGCATTGTGGAAGATCAGGTCACGTATCCGATTGCCGCCGGCATGCTCAAGGTGCCGGGGGCGCGGGCGGTGCGCGGCTATTCGTTTTTCGGCATCTCGTTTGTCTACGTGATCTTTGAGGACGGCACCGATCTCTATTGGGCGCGCAGTCGCGTGCTCGAATATCTCAACGGCATCGGCGGAGAGTTGCCGAAGTCTGTTGTCCCAACCCTGGGTCCCGATGCCACGGGGCTTGGGTGGGTGTACCAGTATGCCATTGAAGACACCACGGGCCGCATGTCTCTCGCCGAGTTGCGCGGCGTGCAGGACTGGTATGTGCACCATGCGCTGGTGTCGGTGCCCGGCGTTGCTGAGGTGGCGAGCATTGGCGGCTACGAAAAGCAATATCAGGTCGATGTCGATCCCGCCAAGCTGCAGGCGTATCGTATTCCCATCACGCGCGTGATGTCTGCCATTCAAGCCGCCAATGCGGACGTGGGTGGTATGGTGATGGAATTGTCTGAACGCGAGTACATGGTGCGCGGGCTCGGCTACATCCGCTCGCTGGCGGACATTGAAAACATCGTCGTGGGCGCGACGGCGTCTGGCACGCCGGTGCGTGTCGCCGAGTTGGGTCGCGTGTACGTTGGGCCCGCCGTGCGCCGCGGCGTGGCCGAGTATGACGGTCGCGGCGATGCCGTGGGTGGCATTGTGGTGATGCGGTTCGGGCAGAACGCGCTCACAACCATCGCCAACGTCAAAGCGCGCCTAGCCGAGATTCAGCCGGGGCTCCCGGCTGGTGTGGTGCTGCGGCCCGTGTATGATCGCAGCGGCTTGATCGAGCGGGCGATTGCCACGCTCCGCGACAAACTGGTGGAAGAGAGCATCATCGTGGCGATCGTGTGCATCGTGTTCTTACTGCACGCGAGCTCGGCGTTGGTGGCCATTCTCACACTGCCGGTCGGCATTCTTATGGCATTCGTCGCGATGCGCTTCGTGCCGGTGGGCGCCGATATCATGTCACTCGGCGGTATTGCGATTGCCATCGGCGCTATGATCGATGCGGCCATCGTGATGATCGAGAATATGCACAAGCACCTCGAGCGGGCCATTGTCGAAAAGGAACGACTCAACCCCAGCGGCTCGCCGCTGGTTGACCCTGCGCGGATGGATACGGCGGTGCTCTCCTCGGCGGAGCGATGGCGCGTGGTGATTCGCGCCGCGCAGGAAGTGGGGCCCGCGCTGTTCTTCTCGCTGATGATCATTACCGTCGCGTTTCTGCCGGTGTTCACGCTCGAAGGGCAGGAGGGAAGGCTCTTCAAGCCCCTCGCCTTTACCAAAACGTTCTCGATGGCCGCCGCCAGTTTACTCTCGGTCACGTTGGTGCCGGTGGCGATGGGCGTGTTCATTCGGGGCAAGTTGTATCGCGAGCGCGCCAATCCGATCAATCGGTTTCTCGTGGCCGTGTATCGGCCAATGATTACTGCGGTGCTGCGGCAACGCTGGTTGGTGATTGGCGCGGCGTTGGCCGTGGTCGCGCTGACGTGGATTCCGTGGTCGCGCATTGGCAGTGAGTTCATGCCGCCCTTGGAGGAAGGGACGATTCTGTACATGCCCACCACGCTTCCGGGTGTGAGCGTGGCGCGTGCGCGTGAGATTCTGCAAACACAGGACCGCATTCTCAAGTCTTTCCCCGAGGTGGCCCACGTCTGGGGCAAGGCCGGTCGCGCAGAAACAGCGACCGATCCTGCCGGCCTCGATATGTTCGAGACCACCATCACGCTCAAGCCCGAGAGTGAGTGGCGCCCCGGTATGACCTACGATGGCCTCGTGGCGCAGATGGACTCCGCCGTGCGACTCCCGGGTGTGACCAACGCGTGGACCATGCCCATCAAGGCGCGCAATGACATGCTCGCCACCGGCATTCGCACGCCCGTTGGCGTGAAGGTGTTCGGCCCGGATCTCGCGACACTCGAACGCGTGGGGCGCGACATCGAACGCGTCGTGCAGCAGGTGCCTGGCACGCGCAGCGCCTTCGCTGAGCGCGCGGTCTCTGGCTACTACCTCGACATCGATATCAACCGCGCCGCCGCCGCGCGCTACGGCCTCAACGTCGGCGATGTACAAACAGTGATCGCCACCGCGATCGGTGGCATGGTGATCACGCAAACCATCGAGGGGCGCGAGCGCTACGGCGTGCGCGTGCGCTATGCGCAGGAGCTGCGCGACACACCCGAGAAACTCGCAGCGGTGCTCGTGCCGGTGGGCGTGAGTAGCAGTGGAGCAGGGGCGAGTCCGTCCGGTGGCATGGCCATGGCTGGCCGCGCACCCATCAACGGCGTCACCCAAGTGCCGCTCGGGCAACTCGCGACCATCAAGGCCGTGGCTGGCCCCATGGTGGTGCGCACCGAAGGCGCGCAGCCCACCGCGTGGGTGTACGTCGATGTCGTGGGGCGCGACATCGGCAGCTACGTCAAGGAAGCGCAGGCAGCCGTGGCCAAACAGGTCGTGATGCCAGCGGGCTACAGCATTATTTGGAGCGGGCAGTACGAGTACATGCTGCGCGCCAAGGCTACTATGAGCTTAGTGATTCCCACCACGCTCGTCATCATCTTTTTACTACTGTATTTCAACTTCCGCCGTGTTGGCGAAACCGTCATCGTGATGCTTTCGCTGCCGTTCGCCATTGTCGGCGGGCTCTGGTACGTGTGGGCGCTCGGCTACAACTGGTCGGTCGCTATTGCCATTGGGTTCATCGCGCTGGCCGGTGTGGCCGCTGAGACCGGGGTGGTGATGTTGCTGTACCTCGATCACGCGTGGCACGCCCGCGTCAGCACGGGACGGCCGCTCACGCTGCGGGACCTCTACGACGCCGTCATGGAAGGCGCGGTCGATCGCGTGCGTCCGAAGATGATGACCGTCACCGCGATCATGGCAGGCCTGTTGCCAATCATGTGGTCCACGGGCACCGGCGCGAGTGTGATGAAACGCATCGCGGCGCCAATGATCGGCGGGATGGTGAGCAGTACCATCCTCACGCTGCTCGTGATTCCCGCCATCTACTCGCTGTGGAAGGAGCGACAACTGCGCTGAGGAGCTTACTCGCCTTTCTTCACCTCGTCCCACAGCACGTCCAACGCCTCGAGTCCGGCGGTCTTCACATCAATGCTGCGTTCCGCCGCGAGGCGCTCGATCCCTTCAAAGCGCCGTTGAAACTTCGCGTTCGCTTTATCGAGCGCGAGTGCGGGATGCACGCCGGCTTTGCGGCAGAGATTCACCACAGAAAACAGCAAATCCCCCAACTCACCTTCGAGCAGCGCGTGCCGCGCGTCGCCACTTGGCACGCCGTGCGTATCGAACGTCCCGCCGTGTGTCGCAACCACCTCTTGGACCTCGGCGAGCTCCTCGCGCACCTTCTCAATGGGGCCAGCCACATCGGGCCAGTCGAACCCCACTCCCGCCGCCCGTTCCTGCAAACGATGTGCGCGGTGGAGTGAGGGCAGTCCCGCTGGCAATCCGTCGGCGAGTGAGCGCCGCGATTTGGACTTCATCTGCTCCCACGGTTCACGTGCCGGTGCATCGCCGTAGAGCCACGGGTGCCGCGTTTCCATTTTGTGCACCAACGAGCCCGCCACGTCTTGGACGTCAAAGGCGCCGCGCTCTTCGGCGATGATCGCGTGAAAGAGCACCTGCAGCAGCACATCGCCCAGCTCGCTCTTCATTTCCGCGTCCTGCCCGGTGAGGATCGCATCGTCGAGCTCGTGCATCTCCTCGTTCAGGTACGGGCGGAGTGAGTCGTGCGTCTGCGCGCGGTCCCAGGCGTCGCGCGTGCGGAGGTCGCGCATGATGGCGAGGGCGTCGTCGAGCGTGGCGCGGTGCGAGGAATCGGCGGTCATCGGCGGGGCGGCTGGAGGAACCGGGAAGATCGAACGGCGGAGCGCGTCGGACGACATTATTATAGCGGTCGGCCCGCCGTGCGCCTCCCATCAACCGCTTTATCGTGCGCTTTACCACCCCCGCCTTCGCGCTCGCTGTTGGCGCGATCCTCCTGCTCTACTACTGGCCGCCGCTGCGCCGAGTCCAGGTGGAGTTGCTCGTGCTCGCCAGTCTCGGCTTCTATGCGGTGGGGCAGGGCGCGGCGCTCGTCGGCCTTCTGATCGCGAGTTGGGCGCTCACCGCGGGCACGGCCTGGCAGGTGGCGCACCGCGCTGGAGTGGCGGAACGCCGGGCGTGGGCCGTGGCCGGGGTGGGCATCAACCTTTCTGTTCTCGCCGCCTTCAAGTACGGCGCGCTCATCGCCGCAACGCTCGGCATCTCCGCCGCCGTCAGTACCCCCAGCGCATTCCTGCTCGCGTTACCGCTGCCGGTCGGGATTTCGTTTTACACGTTTCACGGCGTCAGTCTGCTGGTGGATGTCTGGCGCCGCGACTACGTGCCGCCGGCGCGCGCCGCGCAACACGCGCGTGGGTCGCTGCTCTACCTGGTGTTCTTCCCGCAGCTGATTGCCGGTCCCATTGCGCGGGCGCGCCGCTTCCTGCCGCAGGTGGCAGAGAAGCGCCTGCGCGACGTCCGCTGGCGCGCGGCGACGCGCGCGCTCATCGCCGGCTACTTCCTGAAACTGTGCGTCGCCGATCACCTGCGCCTGTTCACGGCGCCGCTCGACGCGCCCAGTACGTTGCAGCTCCCGGCGGCGAATCTGGCGGGCCTGCTCGTGGGATTCTCCGCGCAGATCTTTGCGGACTTCGCCGGCTACTCGCTGATCGCCGTCGGACTCGCGGCGCTCTTCGGCTACGTGCTGCCGCGAAACTTCGACCGCCCGTACGCCGCCGCCTCGTTGCGCGACTTCTGGCGCCGCTGGCATCGCTCGCTCTCGTTCTTCCTGCGCGACTATCTCTATCGCCCGCTCGGCGGGAGTCGGCACGGCGCGTGGCGCACCGCGCGCAACATCCTCGTCGTGATGATTCTCGGCGGCCTTTGGCACGGTGCCTCGTGGGGATTCGCGCTCTGGGGGCTCTGGCACGGCGTGGCGCTCCTGCTCGAACGCGGGCTCGCGCACGTGGTGCCGACGCGTGTCCGCGTCGGCGCACGGGCGGTTCGGCCGCTCCTCGTGTTCACGGTGGTGACCGTCGGCTGGATCTTCTTTCGCTTCACGACGCTGGCGCGCCTCACGGCCTTCGCCGCCACTTTCCGTACCGGCATGGGTGAAATGGCGATGGTGTTGCCGCTCGTGATGCTCGTGTTCTGGACGTTGCCGGTGCTGCTTCTGCACGTACTGCCCTCGGTGTTCCGCCGCTTCCACTGGCGCGCGCCGCAACTCGCGTTGGCGCTCGACGGACTGATGCTGGCGCTCATCGCGCTCGACGCGGCGCCCCCCGCGCCGTTCATCTACTTCCAGTTCTGACATGCGCGCCATCGCCCTCTGGACGTTTGGTTGGCTCGCCTTGCTTGGTGCTGCGGCGGGGGTGTCACCACGCGCGCCGGCTATCCCGGATGCTCCACTCAACAATGCCATCGCCGCAGAGCGCCTCGTCCTCGATGGCGCGCGCGCCCGCACGTTGTACGTCGGGAGTTCGATGATCGGCCAGCTGCCGCTGAGCGATACCGCTGCGCTTTCCGTGGCGCTCAGCGCGCGCGGAGCCGCCACCGGCCTGTTCCTCGTGACGGGCACCGGCGCGCATCCCGCCACGGTGGTCGTAGAAACGAATCGCCTGCTCGAGTCCGTCGACTCGGCGTACGTTGACTCACTGCTGCAGCGCGCGCGGCCGCGCTGGCCGTGGCTGCGCATGACGCGCCTCGAGTTCCGACCGTCTTCGCAAGCCGAGGCGCTGGTCGTGCGCGTCGAGCGCGCGCTGCGAGGGCTGCGCGGAGAAGCAGGGAAGCGCGCGGCGGAGGCGCGCGCGGCGGACGCGTTCGTTGCGAACGCCGCCGAAGGCGCATTGCCGTCCGGGCCTGGCGCGGCAGCGGCTGCCCTCGCGAAAGCGGGCGTTGCCAGCGCGGCCGTCGATTCCGCCCGCGAGGCCGCGACCGCTCGCTGGGCCGCCGCTCGCCTCGCCGAGTGGCAGCGGACCGGTGTGCGCGTGTTCCTGGTGGAACTGCCCATGCACGACGCCATCGCCAGGAGCCCGCGAGAACTCCGGCGTCGGCAGATGGTAGACGCGATGCTCCCCGCGGGTGCCTTTCCACGCCTCACCCTTCCGGCTCGCGCCTGGCGCACCAGCGACGGCCGCCACCTCGAGCCCGACGACGCGCGCGCCCTCGCAACTTGGCTCCAGAATGCCGTTGCCCACCCCCCTCAAGAGGGCTATCATTAAAGGTTACCAATGAATCCTTCCTCTGACTCGTTGCGCGCCTGGATCGACATCGATCTTGGCGCGCTTGTGCGCAACGGAACGCGGCTCGCGGCTCACGCCGGCGTGCCGCTGTTGCCGATGGTGAAAGCCGACGCCTATGGACTGGGGGTCGGCCCCGTCGTGCGTGCGCTGGAGGCGGTGGCACCGTTCGGCTACGGCGTGGCCACCGCCGACGAAGGGCGCGAACTCCGCGACCTCGGCATCACCCGTCCGGTGCTGGTGTTTACTCCGGTCCTGCCACTCGACTTCGCCCTGTTGCGTGCCGCGAAGCTCACCCCGACCTTCGGTGATGCCGAGCGGATTGGCGCTTGGATTGCGAGCGGCGGCGGCGACTGGCACCTCGCCATCGACACGGGGATGATGCGCGCCGGCCTTCGCTGGGACCGCATGGCGGAGGTCGCCGAGTTGGCGCGTACCGCGCCTCCCGCTGGGGCATTCACGCACTTCCACTCATCCGAAAACGATAACGGGTCGATGGAGGTGCAGGAGGGGCGGTTCCGCGATGCGGTCCGCGCGCTCCCCGCACGGCCGCCATTGCTCCACAGCGAAAACAGCGGCGCCATTGTTCGCCGCTCGCCCTCGGAGTGGAACCTCGTGCGGCCGGGTGTCTTTCTGTACGGCATCGGGAGCGGTGCCGGCGCCGCATTCCAACCGGAGCCAGTGGCGCACCTGCGCGCGCGGATTGTGGATCTGCACGATCTCAATGCCGGCGACACCGTCAGCTACGGTGCGACCTGGACCGCCGCAAAGCGCACGCGCCTTGCCACGGTGAATGTTGGGTATGCCGACGGCTACCGTCGTTCGCTTGGCAACGCAGGCACGGCGCTACTCCATGGCACGCGCGTGCGCGTAGCCGGCACCGTCACGATGGACATGACGATGCTCGACGTCACGGGCACGGCATGCTCGCTCGGAGATGTGATCACGCTCATGGGGCGCGATGGTGATGCCCTCGTCACGGCGGAAGATGTGGGCGCAGCCTGCGGACTCTCGCCGTACGAAGTGCTGACCGGACTCCGTCAGCGTTTGCCGCGAGTGCCGGCGTGACCGCGCGTCGTGCGCTCATTGTGGTGCTCGACGGCGTCGGCATTGGCGCCGCCGGTGATGCGGCGCACTATGGGGACGTGGGAAGCCACACCCTCGGCAACGTGGCTCGCGCCGTGGGCGGCGCGGCGCTCCCCAATCTCGAGGCTGCTGGTCTTGGCCGCATTGCGCCGCTCGACGGCATCAGCGTCACGGTGCCCCCAATCGGCGCGTACGGATTGCTCGAGCCCAAATCCGCAGGAAAAGACAGCACCACCGGCCACTGGGAGTTGGCTGGTGTCTGCCTCAAAGAACCCTTTCCCACCTATCCGCAGGGTTTTCCGCAGAGCGTCATTGACGATTTTGCCGCCCGCACGGGCCGCGGCGTGATTGGCAATGTGGCGGGGAGCGGCACGGCGATGCTCGAACAGTGTGGCGCCGAACACGTGCAGAGCGGAAAATGGATTGTCTACACCTCGGCGGACTCTGTTTTTCAGATAGCGGCGCACGAGTCCGTGGTACCGCTGGCGGAGCTGTATGCGGCGTGCGAGACAGCGCGGGAGCTGCTCGTGGCCCCGCACAACGTGTCGCGCGTCATCGCCCGCCCGTTTACGGGCGCCGCTGGGAGCTGGAGCCGCACCCCAAACCGGCGCGATTTCTCGCTGGAACCGCTCGGTGAGACGCTGATTGATGCCTTGGCCGCGGCCGGAATCCAGCGGACAGGGGTGGGCAAGGTGGACGACCTTTTTGCCCGCCGGGGGATCGTGGGGGGGCATACGACAGGTAACGCCGAGGGAATCGAGCGAATTCTGGCCTGGATTGGCTCTGGAAGTGGGTTCCTCTTCGGCAACCTTGTAGATTTCGACCAGCTATTTGGGCACCGAAACGACGTGCCGGGGTTCTATAGAGCGTTGCGGGAGTTCGACGCCGCGCTTCCGAGCCTTATTGCCGCCCTTCGCGAGGACGACCTGCTGTTCATTACCGCCGACCACGGCAACGATCCAACGACCGCCTCCACCGATCACGCCCGGGAAAATGTCCCGGTGCTCGTGCTCGGCCCGCAGGTGCGTGCCGGCGCCATTGGGCGTCGGGACACCTTCGCTGATCTTGGGGCGACGGTGGCCGATTGGATGGGGCTGTCGTTCCGCGGGACTGGCCGCTCGTTCCTCCCGCTGGTGGTGTCACAGTGAGCGGCATGGTGGCGCTCCGCGACGCTGCACGTGAGGCGATGACCCGCGCGTATGCGCCCTACTCGCAGTTTCGAGTGGGAGCGGCGCTCCAGGTCGCGGACGGCTCGGTCTTTGTGGGGTGCAACGTGGAGAACTCCGCGTTTCCGTCCGGAATTTGTGCCGAACGTGGTGCCGTGGCTGCGGCCGTCGCAGCAGGGCATCGCGGGTTTGATCGCATTGTTATTTGTACCGAAGCGGACGTACCCACCCCGCCGTGCGGCGTTTGCCGTCAGGTGTTGGTGGAGTTCGCGCCGTCGCTGGACATTCACAGCATGACCGCCTCGGGCGCGGAGGCGCGCTGGTCGCTCGCCGACCTGCTGCCGCATCCGTTCACTCCGCAGTCCCTGCATCATCTATGAGAAGTCGCCTGTTCGTTCTGTTGGCCGTGGTGCTCGCGTCTAGCGCAATCGCCTGTGGCGAATCGCTGACCACGAGTAACACGTGTCCCATGCTCTGTCCGTCGCAAGATGTGGCCGTGCGCGATACGATCATCAATCCCGTGCTGGTCTTTGACAGCACGTTCGTCGGCTTCCCCGATCGTGGGAATGAACTCGGGATGTTGCTCACGACGCGTGGCGACACGGTCGAAACGCGCGGCGTGGTGCGCTACGATTCGCTCACGTACTACTACCCGGTGGTCAACGACACGGCGCGCCCAATCGCCTACGTGGATTCGGCGCGACTCAAACTCGTCGTCGACACCACCTATCCGCGGTTGTTGCCGGCGTCGGTGCGGTTCGAGCTCTACGATGTGGATGACTCCACGGCGTCGGACACGAGCAGCGCCGCCCTCAACGCCAAGTTCATTCGGTCGCGCCTGATCGGTCAGATCACGTTGTCCAAGGATTCGGTGGGCGACACCGTGCGCGTGCCGTTGGCCGACTCCGCCGTGCTCGCGAAGATCGCCGCCAAGGGGCGCCTCCGTATTGGGATTCGCGCTGATGGGAGTGGGCCGGTGGCACTCGTGCTCAAGACCATCGAGTCGGGGATCACCCCGGTGCTGTCGTACCGCGGCACCAAGGACAGCAGCATCGCCAAGCTGGTGGTCACGCCGTATTCGAGCTCGCCGCTGGCGGAGCCGGATATTCAAGCCGAACTGCTCGACTTTCAGGTGATTGCGAAATACAAAATGCCCGCGGTGCCAACCGGCACGATGTCGATCGGTGGATTGCCTGGTCGCCGCGCGTATCTGCGCTTCGACCTCCCGCGGCGCATTACGGATTCCACCACCATCGTGCGCGCCACGTTGCGGCTCACACAGCAGCGTGTGGCCTTCGGCGGTGGGTATGACACGGTGACGATCCACGCGCATCCGGTGCTGGCGAGCGGGCAGGTCACCGACCTGCGACGCGCCTCCACACTGCTGGCCGCGGCCGGCACCGGCATTTACGACTCGCTCCTCGTGTCTCCTCGCGACAGTGGGCAGCGCACCATCGAGATGTACGGGTTAGTGCGCCTCTGGGGATCGCAGGCCGTGCTGATCAACTCGGTGCCGCGCTCGCTCGTGTTGCGTGCGGGGCGCGAATCGCTTGCCTCCTCGGAAATTCGGTTTTTCGGTACCACGGCGCCGCTCGCGGTACGGCCGTCCATGCGCATTTCGTATATCCCACGCGTCACCTTCGGAGTTCCTTGATGCGCGCCGCGTTGCCTTTCTTCCGGCTTGCCGCGCGCACGACCGCGGCGGTGCTGTTCGGCTCCTCCGTGGTGGCCGCGCAGGGCTCCTTGAGCGTGCAGGGGTTTGGATTCCCGAGCGGTCAGTTTAGCACGCGCACGCTCGGCACCGGTGGAGCGCTCGCCGATTTTGATGCGCAGTCACCGATCAACCCCGCGTCCATTGGTTCCGGGCTTCGGTCCACCGTCTATGTGCAGTATGACCCCGAGTTCCGCACCTCCGTCACGGCAGGACGTACCTCGCAAGTCACGGTCGCGCGTTTTCCGATCTTCATGATCAGCGCAGCATACGAGAAAGCCACGTTTGGACTTTCCTATTCGAATTTTCTCGATCGCACCTGGTCCAACGAATACGCAGATACCGTGGTGATTGGCGCCGAGCGCCTCCCCACGCGCGTCAAAGCGTCGAGTCTTGGCGGTATTGCGGATATTCGCGGTGCGTTTGCGTGGACGTTCAGTCCGCGCTTCGTCGTCGGGATCGGCCTGCACGCCTTTTCAGGCAATAACACCACGGTCATTGGCAGAACGTTCGACGACTCGCTCCGCTTCGGTGGATTCAATCAGTCGGGAGTCGTGGGATACGGCGGCATGGGAACCTCGATCGGCTTTGTCGCCGTGCCCTTCGAGCACTTCAACATTGCCGCTGACGCCCGCTTTGGCGGATCACTCAACGTTCGGCAGGGTGATTCGACAGTGCTGGGAAGCGCCAATGTTCCGCAGCGCCTTGGTGCGTCGTTTGCGTACGATGGTATTCCGGGGTCCACCTTCGCAGTGCGCTGGGCCAAGGAGCGGTGGAGCGATCTCAAGGGACTCGGGTCCGCCGGGCTCGGCATTCAGGACGCGACCGATATCTCCATCGGGGCGGAGATTGCGGGCCCCAAACTCAACGGCAGTGACATCGGCATGCGTATTGGCACGCGCTCGCGGGAGCTGCCGTTTGCCGTGCGCAACGCGGCCGTCAAGGAAACCTCATACAGCGGTGGACTCGGCATTCCCGTGGCGCGAAATGCCTTGGTGGACCTTGGGCTCCAGCACGCGACCCGCACCGCGACCGGCGCCAACGAGACGGCGTGGATCGTGAGCGTCGGGCTCTCGATCCGTCCCTAACGGCCGACGGCGGAACGATGGACGCCGCCGCGGGCCGTGAAGCAAGCGAGGCGCTCATCCTCGTAGCGGATGACGTTGAGGCCAACGTCGAACTGCTCGTCGATCAGCTCGAAACGCTGGGGTTTCGCACCGTCACGGCCCACGATGGGCCGTCGGCCATCGCGGCGTGCCTGGAGCACCGTCCCGATCTCGTCATTCTCGATGTCTCGATGCCCGTCGGCGACCTCGGCGGCGATGACCGCGACGCCGGGTTCGAGGTCTGTCGGCGACTGAAGCGCGATCCTCGAACGGCGCGTATTCCCGTCATCTTTGTGACGGCGCTCAGCGAGACCGCGGACCGCGTGCGCGCCATTGAAGCGGGCGGCGATGATTTTCTCGCCAAGCCGCACCATCGGCTCGTCCTCAATGCGCGCGTGCGTGCGCTCCTCAAGCTGAAGGGCGCCACCGACGCGCTCGAAGAAAGCCTGCGCCGCTTGCGTGAACTGCAAAAAGTGCGCGACGATCTCATGAAGATGATTGTGCACGATCTCAAAACGCCGCTCACTTCCATTCTCGCGACGATGGAAATGTTGCGCGACGGGGATTTTGGAGCACTCGCCCAGCCGCAAGCACGCGCACTCTCGGACGCGGAAGGGAAGGCCGAAGATCTGCTCGGGTTGATCGAAGACCTGCTCGAAGTGGCGCGCATCGAAGAGCAAACCATTACGCTCAACCCTGAGCCCATCGCGCCGCCCGCGTTGCTCGCGGAGATTGTCTACGATTGGTCGCTTCGCTTTCAGCAAGAGGGCGCCACCAGCGCCACAGAGTGCGCCGATGACGCGCCGGTGTTCCAGGCCGACAAAGTGTTGCTGAAGCGCGTTCTCTCGAATCTCGTGCAGAACGCCATCACGCACTCCGCGGGGCCGGTGCACCTCGTGCTCACGGCGCGCGCCGATGCCGGCGGCATTCTCTTTACGATCAGCGACAACGGCCCCGGAATTCCTGCCGAATACCAGGATATCATTTTCCGGAAGTTCGAGCGTGTGCGAACGCCCAATGCGCCCCGCGTGCGGAGCAGCGGGCTCGGCCTCACCTTCTGCCGCCTCGCCGTGGAATCGCATGGCGGTCGCATCTGGGTGAAAAGTGCAGACGGCGAGGGAAGTACGTTCTACGTGCAACTGCCCGTGGAGCCGCGCGTGCCATCCCGCGATGGAGCGGCCCGCGCGTGAAGGTGCATCTGCGCACCTTTGGCTGCCGCGCCAATCAGTACGACACCGAAGCGGTGCGCGGCATGATCGAAGCGTCCGGCGGCGAGGTGGTCGACGCCGCTGCCGATGCCGACGTGGTCGTGTTCAACTCATGCACGGTTACCGCCGACGCTGAGGCGGATTTGCGACGAGCGGTGCGCGGCGCGCGGAAGCCAGCCATTGTGATGGGCTGTGCCGCGGCACGCAGTGGCGCGACCATTGCCGCGCTCCCGAATGTGTCGCACGTCGTGGCGGGCGCCGATCTCCCTGCGATTGCCGCTGCGCTCGGACTCGATCGCGCGCGCGCGGAAGATCGCCCTGCCGTGCAAACCGGCGCGCGCGCTCTGCTACGCATTCAAGATGGCTGTGGCGAGCACTGCACCTTTTGCGCCACCACACTCGCGCGCGGCGAGCACCGTTCGCGCAGCGCCGATGCTATCGTGCGGGAAGCCCTCGCGCTGGCCGAGGCGCATCCGGAGATTGTGATCACCGGCATTCATATTGGGTCGTATGGAAGTGAACGCGGGTCCACGCTCGGCGCGCTCATGGCGCGGCTCGTGCGCGAGGTGCCAACGGTGCGTTTTCGGCTGACGTCGATCGAAGCCACCGAGGTGGACGACCAACTCGCCGAGCTGTTTGCCGACGACCCACGCCGCGTGGCGCCGCATCTGCACGCGCCGCTGCAGAGCGGTGCCGATGCCGTGCTCAAGCGTATGGGGCGCCATTGGTACACCGGTGGCACGTATGCGGCGGCAGTCGAGCGGATCGCGGCTCGCGTCGCGCGCGCGGGGAAGGCCGCGCATTTTGCGCTCGGCGCCGATGTCATGACGGGGTTCCCCGGTGAGACCGCCGCCGATCACGACGCCACCATGGCCCTCGTGCGGTCGCTCCCGTTCACCTCTCTGCACGTGTTCCCATATTCGGCGCGCCCTGGCACCGCGGCAGCGCGACTTCCTCACCCCGTGGACGCGCGAGTCTCGCGGCAACGGGCCGCGGAGTTGCGCGCGCTGGCGACCACCATTGGGGCCGCGCATCGTGCCGCTCGAGACGGACAGGTGGCGGATATTGTGGTCATTGGCGATGGCCACCGCCGCACAGGGCTCACCGAGGACTATCTTTCAGTCGCGTTGCCGGAGCCGGCACCGCCGCGGCGGGCGCGGTTCTCGGCCCCTCTCGTGTTACAAGGTGATCAGCTCAGCGTGCGGCCCGCGGATCTTCCCGCGTCGGTCGGTCAGGTGAGCCCTGCACTCACCTCCTCGCGCGTCCTTCCGACTCTCGCCTTCCAGTCCTGACATGCCGACTGTCTACATCGAAACCTACGGCTGTCAAATGAATGTGAGCGATTCCGAGCTGATGCTCGGCAAGCTCATTGCCGAAGGCTACGTCGCAGTCAGCAGTCCCGAAGGCGCCGATGTGGTGCTCGTGAACACCTGTGCCATTCGCGAAAACGCGGAGCAACGCGTGATCGGCCGACTCGGCGAAATGCGCCGGCAGATTGGAAAAGACACGATCCTCGGTGTCACGGGCTGTATGGCGCAGCGGCTCGGGACTCGATTGCTCGAGACCGACACCCGCGTGTCACTCGTGGTGGGCCCCGACGCGTATCGGTCGCTGCCGCATCTCATTGAAGCGGCGCAAAAGGGCGAACGGTTCACGGCCACCGATTTTGATCTCGAAGAGCACTACGAAGATTTTCAGGCGCGCCGCTTTGAGGGGGTCAAGGCGTGGATCCCCGTACAGCGCGGCTGCGACTACCGATGCACCTACTGCATCGTGCCGTACACGCGCGGGCCCGAGCGCAGCCGCCAGCTCGACGATGTGGTGCGGGAGACCGCCGAAGTCGTCGCACAGGGATTGTCGGAAGTGGTGCTGCTCGGGCAGACGGTCAACTCGTATACCGATGGCACTCACGACTTTGCCGATCTCTTGCGCGCCGTGGGCGCGGTGGAGGGAATCCGGCGCGTGCGTTTCACGAGTCCGCATCCCAACGACTTCAGCGATCGCGTGATTGCCGCGATGGCTGAGGTGAGTACCGTGTGCGAGCATGTGCATCTCCCGATGCAGAGCGGCTCCACGCGCACACTCAAGCGCATGCTCCGTCGCTACACGCGCGAGGAGTACCTCGATTGTGCCGCACGTCTTCGCGCGGCGATTCCGGGGCTCGGGCTGACCACGGACATTATCGTCGGCTTCCCGGGCGAAACGGACGAAGAGTTTGAAGAGACACTCAGCGCCGTGCGCGAGTTGGCCTTTGACGATGCCTTTCTCTTCAAGTTCTCGATGCGCGAGGGAACGCCGGCCACGCGCCTGCCGGCGGAGCTGCTGGTGCCCACGGAGGTGGTGGACGAGCGCTTCAACCGTCTGCTACAAACCGTGCGTGGCATTGCGCGCGACAAAAACATGCGGCGCCTCGGCGAGCGCATGGAAGTGCTCGTGGAGAAGGAGGCACGCAAAGGCGGCGATATGCTCCAAGCCCGGTCGCGTGATTTCAAGACGGTTATCGTCCCTGGGGCGCTGTCGATGATCGGCTCCTACCTGACGGTGGAGCTCACCGGGACCACCGGATCCACATTCACGGGGACGCCGGTCAGTACGCGGGCGCCGTTGCCGACCGCCTGACACGCAGTCTGCGATGCGGTGGGTGAAACATCACAAATGAGTGCTTGGGCGGACTTTTGGACAGATTTTAGACTTGGTTCGCTCCTGACGGGCGCAATTTCGGTGGAAATTGGAGACGTTTTGCCGTAGCGGCGAGGCGTTCCAGAGGTCAGAATTAGGAAGGTTCCGTTCGGCGCCGCCCTGCGGCGCTTTTGGTTGTGTCCGAATCCCATCTCTTGAGGCATGCATGCAGACAGCGCTCCCTTCATTGATTCAGGGAGGCATGGGAGTGGGAGTTTCCAACTGGCGCCTCGCCCGCGCGGTCGCGAGTCGCGGCCAGCTTGGCGTGGTGTCGGGGACCGTGCTCGACACGCTACTCGTACGGCGTCTGCAGGACGGCGATCAGGACGGGCACATGCGCCGCGCCATGGCGCGGTTCCCCATTCCTGGCGTGGCGGAAGAAGTCTTGAGGAAGTTCTTTGTCTCCGACGGCATCGCCCCGGGGACGCAGTACGCCCTGCTCCCGATGTGGCGCCAGCGGGTGAGCGCCTTCCGCGAGCAGGTGGCCGCACTGTCCGCGTTCGTGGAAGTGTCGCTTGCCAAAGAAGGGCACGACGGTCCCGTGGGGATCAACCTCCTCACGAAAGTGCAGATGCCCAACATGGCCACGTTGTACGGCGCCATGCTGGCCGGCGTGAATGTGGTGTTGATGGGCGCTGGCATCCCCAAAGAAATCCCGGGCGTCCTCGACGCCCTTGCGCAGCATCAGGCCACGGAAATGCGGTTCGATGTGGATCACCTCGCGGCTGGGCGCGTGGAAATGCTCACCTTCGATCCGGCCCGCGTCTGGGCGTCGACGGCGTCGCTTGAGCCACTGCAGCGTCCGCAGTTTCTGGCGATTGTGTCGGCGAGTTCGTTAGCCGCAAATCTGGCACGCAAATCCACGGGAGCGGTCAACGGCTTTGTCGTGGAAGGACCAACCGCTGGCGGACACAATGCGCCGCCGCGCGGTGACATGAAACTCAACGATCGCCACGAGCCAGTCTATGGCGAACGCGATGTCGTGGATCTCTCGAAGATGCGCGAAATCGGCCTTCCGTTCTGGCTGGCGGGCGGCACGGGATCGCACGGCGCGCTCCAACGCGCACTCGATGCCGGCGCCGCTGGTGTGCAGGTTGGCACCCTCTTCGCCTTCTGCAATGAGTCGGGCCTTGAGCCAGAGCTGAGGACGCGCGCGCTCGCCTCGGTTAACTGCGGCAAGGTGGAGGTGATCACCGACGCTCTGGCCTCGCCAACGGATTATCCGTTCAAAATCTTCCATATGCAGAACGATCCGGACGAAGCGCGCCGTGCCGCGCGCGAGCGGATTTGCGATCTTGGCTATTTGCGCACCGCATACGCGCGCGACGATGGCCGCATCGATTACCGCTGCCCCGCAGAGCCAGTCCATAATTTTGTGGCGAAGGGCGGCGAAGAAGCCAAGACCGACCACCGCCGTTGCCTGTGCAACGGGCTGTTGGCGAACATTGGGCACGGACAGTCGCGTGGTGACGCGGGATCCGAGCCGCCGCTGCTTACGTCAGGCTCCGAAATGGACGTCGTGCGCGAACTGCTCGCCGGGCGCCCGGGCTACTCGGCAGACGAAGTTGTCGACTTTATCATGGCCGGAACCTCGGCAGCGGCCGCGATCGTCTAAGGCAGCGCAATAGAATGACGGCGTCGGCAATGCGACGCTGGTGATGGCTGAGGGGCACGACGGCAGATTGCCGTCGTGCCCCTCATTGCTTGGGCGGTGGCGGTGTATGCGGCCGGATTGCTGCTGGGGTTTGCGGCACTCACGGTGGCCTCAGCGTTCATTGCAGCAGGCGCCGTCGGTGTAATCGGCCGCCTCTTTGCGCACGTCGGCGCGCGCTCGTGCGTTGCCCTCGCACTCATCGCCGTCCTTGGCTTCTTCGTGGCGCGTGATGCCGCATCGCGCGATTCGGCGTGCGCGTCGCAGCGGCCAGCGTCCGCCGGTTCGTCGCGTGGCGCGCAGGCCTGTCCCAATCTGCCGATGCAGGAGCAGGGCGCGCTGGCGCGCTGGAGGCAGGCGACCGCACTCCGGCTCGACACAGTGTTTGCATCCGACGCGCCCCTCGCACGGGCCTTGCTCATTGCCGACATGCGCACCGTGCCGGTGGAATTGCGCGATCGCTTCGCGGCCAGTGGATTGGTGCACGTGCTCTCGATTTCCGGCCTGCACGTGGCGATCGTGGCGGGGGCGGTGCTGCTGCTGTTTGACGCGCTGCGGTTCGGACGCCTGCGCGCGCGCTGGGCCGCGTGCGCGGTGACTATATGGTATGTCTTGGCGATCGGAGCGCCGCCGCCCGCCGTGCGCAGCGGGGCGATGCTCGCGGCCATGACATTCTCCCGTTCGCTGCAGCGCCCAACGTCACCATGGGCCGCCCTCGCCATCGGTGCGGCCATCCCGTTGGTTGACCCACACGTGGTGCTCGACCTCGGGTGGCAGCTGAGCGTTGCCGGGTTCGCGGCCCTTACCGCGGCGCAGACGTGGACGCGCCGCACCCTGCCGCGTGAGTGGCGCGGATGGCGGCGCGCGCTCGTCACCGATCTTGCCGTGTCGACGCTCGCAACATTCGCAACAGCACCGCTAGTGGCGTGGGCGTTCGGGCGACTCAGCCTCGTCGCGCCGCTCACCAATATTGCGGCGGGGCCCGTGGTCGCGGCGCTGCAGCCCGCGCTCTTTCTCTCGATGCTCCTCGCACAGTGGTGTGGCACGGCGAGTGTTGCGGCTACTCTTGCGGCGGATGCCACGCGTCCACTGCTGCACGCGTTGATTACCGTGGCAGCTGTCGGTGCCCGAGTCCCGGGTGGCACATTGATCGTCGCTCCTTCATTGGCCGTCGCCATCTGCTGCGGCATCGCGGGTGCGGCGGTGATTGTGGCGGCGGCGAGTCGTCGTGCAGCGCCCGCGCTCGTATGTGCGATCGCCGCGATGACCGCGGCCGCGTGGTGGCCACCGCCGCTAGCGACCGGTTTCGCCGAACTCCACATGATTGATGTGGGGCAGGGAGATGCCATCGCGTTTCGTACACCGGCAGGTCGATGGTTGTTGTTTGATGCAGGGCGGGCGTGGCGCGGCGGCGATGCCGGGCGCAGTACAGTGATTCCCTATCTGCGCCGACGAGGCGGTGAGTTGGTGATGTTCTCGCTTTCACATCCGCATGCGGATCACGCCGGTGGTGCGGCTTCGGTGTTGCAGTCGTTGCGTCCGTCGGTCTATTACGACGCTGCCTTCGCCGGTGGGAGCGAGCCGTATCGGGCGTCGCTGGCCAGCGCGCAGCGCCTCGGCATTGCGTGGCGACGCGTGCATCCAGGGGATTCCACCGTCGTGGACGGGGTCGTCGTGACCTTTTTGGCGCCTGATTCAACGTGGACGGCGTCGCTCAAGGACCCGAATTTGGCCAGCGCCGTAGTGCTGGTTCGGTATGGGCGCGTCCGATTCCTGTTCACCGGCGATGCAGAGGCCGCGGAGGAAGCGCGACTCGTCGAGCAGTGGGGCGGACAACTTGTCGCGGATGTCTTGAAAGTGGCTCACCATGGAAGTCGCACAAGTACAACGTGGGACTTTTTATCCCACGTGCATCCGCGCGTCGCACTCATTTCGGTCGGCGCGGACAATATGTACCGACATCCTGATGACGATGTGTTGCACGCACTACAAAACATTGGCGCAGAAATTTTTCGCACGGATCAGTTAGGGAATATCATTCTGCGCACGGACGGAATATTGTTGCAGTGCATTGCTGGCGCGCGCGAGTGGTGGGTGCCATAATGCATACAACGTTCTATATTACTCAGCGTAGTGTAGTTGCAGTATCTGCACGACGAACGCGGAGGGTAGGGGGGCCGGGGGGCTCTCTGCCCTTCGCGTTTCGCCGTTACGGCGGTGCGCGATGCGCGCTACGTCTGAGGGAGTCGCCGTGCGGTGTGTTGCTCGCACACGATGCGCGTTCGGCGCGTGACGTCAATCACAAAGTATTAAAACATTGCAATCGCATGAGCATCGTGCGTGGATGTTGTGCGTGGATGTTGTGCGTGGATGTTGTGCGTGGATGTTGTGCGTGGATGTTGTGCGAAAGGATCGCGCATGAGTTTCGCGTGCGAGTATCGTGTACGATCAATGTCGTGATCAGTTCGCTTGCGTCACGCGCGCGATCAACGTGCATGGTCCGGTGAATCATTAACGTGCATGATCAACGTGCGTCAGTAACATCCGCAGCCGCCGTTCGGTTGCCCTGTATCAGCGAGGACGTGCCGCAGCGGCACCCTCATCGGCGCGCCGCCGCGCGCCGCCGCGCACCGCCGTTGATGGGTCTCTCGCGGAGTCAATGCCTATGGACCGCGCGTTGTCAGGTATCTTCCACTTGCCCCACTTCCTGCCACGGCCTCACTTTTCTTGAGTCTGGCGAACCTCTGCGGGAGATTTGGCGTGGTCCACAACACCGACACCTCGGTTGTCACGATCGAGCGCTTCATTATTGAACAGGAAGCGCTACACCCGCACGCCTCGGGTGACCTCTCCGGCATTCTCCGCGATCTCGCGCTTGCCGCGAAAATGATTGCCAGTAAAGTGCGCCGAGCCGGCTTGGTCGACATCCTCGGTACCGCGGGTTCGGAGAATGTGCAGGGCGAGATGCAGCAGAAGCTCGACCTCTTTGCCCACGAGACCATTTTCAAGGCAATGGACCACGGGGGGCGCTTGTGCGCCATGGCGTCGGAGGAAGTCGAACACCTCATTCCGATTCCTGAGCAGTTCAAGCGTGGGAAGTATGTATTGCTCTTCGATCCGCTCGACGGCTCTTCGAACATTGACGTGAACGTGCCAGTCGGCACGATCTTCTCCGTGGTGCGCCGCGTCACCAAGGGCGACCATGGAACCATCGACGATATGCTGCAGCCAGGACGCAAGCAGGTCGCCGCAGGCTACGTCGTGTACGGGTCCAGCACCATGTTCGTGTATACCACGGGGCAGGGGGTGCACGGCTTCACGCTCGACCCGTCGATCGGCGAGTTTTTACTCTCGCATCCCGACATGAAAATCCCGGCGCACGGTCGGTACTTGTCCGTGAACGACGCGTACGAGCAGCACTGGGCCGAGCCGGTGCGTGCGCTCATGCGCCGCTACCGCGGACTCGACGGCAAGCGCGAGGCCATGAACGTGCGCTACATCGGTTCGCTCGTCGCCGATTTCCATCGCAACCTCCTGGGCGGCGGCGTATTCGCCTATCCGGTGAGCGCCAAGAGCCCATCCGGAAAACTACGTCTGCTGTATGAGTGCAATCCACTCGCGCTCATCTGCGAGCAGGCGGGGGGCGCCGCCATTGACGGCGTGCAACGTCTGCTCGACGTGAAGCCAACCGAACTGCACCAACGTTCGCCTCTATATATAGGAAGCAAGGCTGACGTGGACATCGCGCTCCAGATGCTCGCCGGAACCACAAATCGCCACGCGTAGCGTTTACGACGCATCCGCAGTTCCCCGGCCCCGCTCGGGGGCCTAGATTCCGACCCGTAGGCGCGTCAGTGCCTGCGGGTTGTCGTCTTTTCCCAGCGAGCCATGTCCGAACCGGTCGTCTCTCCCGCGGGCATCCCGATTGCCGCGGTCTATCACCCGACGGATGCTGCCATTGACCTTCCCCGCGATCTGGGGGAGCCTGGTGCTTTTCCGTTCACGCGCGGCGTGCAGCCCTCGATGTACCGCGGGCGACTCTGGACCATGCGCCAGTACGCGGGCTTTGGGACCGCCCAGGAAACCAACACACGATTCAAACATCTGCTTGCCGCCGGCCAAACTGGGCTGAGCGTCGCCTTTGATCTTCCCACGCAAATGGGAATCGACAGCGACTCGCCGCGCGCGCAGGGTGAGGTGGGGCGCGTCGGCGTGGCCATTGATAGCGTGGACGATCTGCACACGCTCCTCGACGGCATTCCGCTCGAGAAAGTCTCCACCAGTATGACCATTAATGCCACGGCGAGCACGCTGCTGGCGATGTATGTGGTGGTCGCCGAGGAGCGGGGCATCAGCCGCGACAAACTGAGCGGCACCATTCAGAACGACATTCTCAAAGAGTACGTGGCACGCGGCACCTACGTGTATCCGCCCGAGCCGAGCCTCAGCCTCATCGCCGAAACCTTCCGATTCTGTGCGGCAGAGGTCCCCAATTGGAATCCCATCTCAATTAGCGGTTATCACATTCGTGAAGCCGGCGCGACTGCGGTGCAGGAGCTGGCCTTCACCTTTGCCGATGGCCTCGCGTATGTGGAACGGGCGATCGCGGCCGGCCTCGCCGTGGACGAGTTTGCGCCGCGGCTCTCGTTTTTCTTTGCGTGCCACAGCGATCTCTTTGAAGAAGTGGCGAAGTTCCGCGCCGCGCGCCGCATCTGGGCGCGCCTCATGCGCGAGCGATTCAACGCCAGCGACGCGAGCTGCAAACTGCGCTTTCACACGCAAACGGGTGGCGTGACGCTCACGGCGCAGCAACCGCTCAACAACGTGGTGCGCGTGGCGGTGCAAACACTCGCCGCCACACTCGGCGGCACGCAGTCACTGCACACGAATGGCTACGACGAGGCGCTCGCGCTCCCGACCGCCGAAGCGGCCACGCTCGCGCTCCGCACGCAGCAGATCGTGGCGTATGAGAGCGGGATTGCCAGCACGGTCGATCCGCTTGCCGGCTCGTACTATGTGGAGTCGCTCACCAATGAGGTGGAGCGCCAGACGCTTGAGTTGCTCGCAAAAGTTGAGGAGCAGGGGGGCGCGGCCAAGGCTATTGAGTCGGGCTTCATGCAGGACGAAATCGGCCGCAGCGCCTACGCCCATCAGCTCGCGGTGGAAGCCGGGAGCCGAGTGATTGTGGGCGTGAACAAGTTTGCCGATGGTCAGTTACCGCCGATCATTCCGGCACCGGATTACTCGAGGCTCGAGGCCGAGCAGATTGCGCGAGTGCAAGGGGTGCGCGCGGGCCGGAGCGCTGAGAGTGTGCGGGTGGCGCTCGAGGCGCTGGAGTATGCGGTGACTCGCTCGGAGACCCTTTTGATGCCCCTCATCATCTCTGCGGTGCGCGCCCGTGCGACCGTAGGGGAAATCAGCGACACGCTCGAACGGAGCTGGGGCAGGTATCGGCCGGCGTAGGGGATTTCCGGCTGTTTTCGGGCGAAAATACCTGCCGCTGCGATTGAACCAACTCGTTTGAAGGGTTAGATTTAACAGGCTACGCCCTGACCCTTTCAAGCCGAATGCCAACCTACGAGTATCGCTGCCCAGAAGGCCACGATTTCGACAAACTGATCCTCAAGATCAGCATGTCGCAGGCCACGCTTCCCTGTCCGGTTTGCGGCAAAACCGCCGAGCGTCGCATTTCGGCCGGTGGCGGACTGCTGTTCAAGGGATCCGGCTTCTATATCACGGATTACGGCAAGGACGGAAAGAAGGATCAGCGCACGGCGTCTGACGCGGCATCCAAGGCATCACCGTCTTCCTCGTCGTCCACGCAAGCGTCTTCGTCGACATCAACGGATTCGAGCGCGTCGTCCGCCTCGGGTCCTTCCGCCGCACCGGCTGCGCCGGCTTCCACGCCCGCGCCCACTGCTCCAAAGTCATCAAAACCGTCAAAGCCATCCGGCGGTTCGGAATGAACGGCGCCACCGCTTTACGTGACGAGCTGACCCGCGCCGCGCGCGCGATCGGCGCGCCGGACGATGTCGTGGTCGTCATCGAACGTCCGCGTGATCCGTCGCACGGCGACTGGGCCACCAACGTGGCCATGACACTCGCTAAAGCGCTCAAGCAGAAACCAGCGGACATTGCGAAGTCGCTCGTTGAGGCGTTGAACCTCGCGAATGCGGGCGTGGCCGAAGTGAGCATCGCGGGTCCTGGCTTCATCAACTTCCGCATTGCCTCGGGATCGCTGGCATCGTCGCTCGCGACGATTCTCACGCAGGGCGCGAAATACGGCCACGCGAACACTAAGCAGAACGCGCCGGTCAACATTGAGTTTGTCTCGGCGAATCCCACGGGGCCGCTCCATGTTGGCCACGGTCGTCAGGCCGCGCTCGGCGACGCGATTGCGGCGTTGCTCACGGCCGAAGGATGGGACGTCACCCGCGAGTTCTATTACAACGATGGTGGCGTGCAGATTCAGCGGCTCAGCGAGAGCGTGTTTTTGCGCGCGGTGGAACGCGAGCTTCCCGAAGATGCCTATCACGGCACCTACATCACGGAGATGGCGGGGGAGTACCTCAGCGCGAAGGCCGCGCAGTGGGGCATTGATGTGCCGGCGGCGCGGGCCCGACTCGCGGCCTCGTGGGATGCCGATCTCGATCTGCGCGATGACGTTCGCAAGTTTTCTGTGGCGTATCTGCGCGGTGAGCAAGACCTCGATCTCAAAGCATTCGGCGTCACCTTTGACGTCCATTACCTCGAGTCGTCGTTGTATTCCGACGGCAAGGTCGAGGAAACCGTCGCCGCGCTCAATAAGGCGGGGCACACGTTTGAGCAGGACGACGCGCTCTTTTTGCGCACCACGGATTTTGGTGACGATAAAGACCGCGTGATGCGCAAGCGCGACGGCACCTATACGTATTTCCTGCCGGACGTCGCGTACCACGTGGTGAAGTGGCAGCGCGGCTTTCAGCGCGCCATCAATGTGCAGGGCGCCGATCATCACAGCACCGTGACGCGCGTGCGCGCCGGTTTGCAGGCGTTGGAGATCGGCATTCCCAAGGGCTATCCGGAATACGTGCTGCACCAGATGGTGACGGTGATGAAGGGCGGCGAGGAAGTGAAGATTTCCAAACGCGCCGGCAGCTATGTCACCGTTCGTGATTTGATTGACGAAGTGGGGCGCGATGCTGTGCGCTATTTCTTCCTGATGCGAAAAGGCGACAGTCAGCTCGTCTTTGATGTGGACCTCGCCCGCTCGCAGTCCGAAGACAATCCGGTGTATTACATCCAGATGGCGCACGCGCGCCTTAGCGGCATTTTCCGCGTGGGTGAAATCGACGCGGCGACTGTTACCGGTGAGGGTGTGCAGTGGGACTGTCTCTCAGAGCCGGAAGAGCGCGAGCTCATTAAGGCGCTGCTCGATTGGCCGCGCCTGTTGGCGGGTGCGGCCGACTCGCTCGAGCCGCACCGCGTGGCGGCGTATCTGCTTGAGATCACGCGGCTCATCCACACCTGGTACCATAAGCACCACGTGTTGGGCGAACCGGAGCACATCACCAAGGCGCGGCTCGTGCTGGCCAAGGCCGCGCGCATTGTGTTGCAGAATGGATTAGCGGTACTCGGCCTGTCGGCGCCGGAGCGGATGTAGTAGAAATGCAGAGGTTGTCAGTCGTTAACGGTTCACCGTTAACGGTTAACGGTAAACCGTCAACGTGTTTTGTAGTTCACCACACTCGCCCTGCCCAAACATGTCCGTTCTCGTCGTTGGTTCCGTCGCCCTGGACTCCGTCGAAACCCCGTTCGGCAAAGCCGACGAGGTGCTCGGTGGGAGCGCCACCTACTTTTCCGCCAGCGCTAGCCACCAGACGAAGGTGCAGCTCGTCGGCGTCGTCGGTGCCGACTACCCGGTAGACAAACTGCAGGCGCTCGCCGAGCGCGGCGTGGATTTGTCGGGGCTTGAGCACGCGGAGGGGGAGAGCTTTCGGTGGCGTGGTCGCTACCGCCACGATCTCAACTCTGCCGAAACGCTTGAGACGCGCCTGGGCGTGTTCTCGCACTTCCGGCCGAAGATTCCGGCCGCCTTCAAGAGCGCTGAGTTTGTGTTCCTCGGCAATATCGATCCGCGGCTGCAGCTCGAAGTCTTGAAGCAGGTGGACAAGCCGCGCCTCGTGGCGTGCGACACGATGAACTTCTGGATTGAATCGCGCCGCGACGATCTGATTGAGTTGCTCAAACACGTGGATCTCATCACGCTCAACGACGGTGAGGCGCGGCAACTCACGGAGCGCGCGAATCTCGTGCAGGCCGCGCGGTGGATTCTCGAACGCGGCCCCAAGACGGTGGTGATCAAGAAGGGCGAGCACGGCGCCTTTATGTTCACCTCCAGCAGCGTGTTCTTTGCGCCGGCGTATCCGTTGGAGTCGGTGTTCGATCCCACGGGTGCGGGCGATTCGTTTGCGGGTGGCTTTATTGGATACCTCGCGCGCACCGGTGATCTGTCCGACGCGAGTCTTCGTCGCGCCGTGATTCACGGTTCGGCGATGGGTTCGTTTGTGGTGGAAGGGTTCTCCATTACGCGGCTCCTCGAAATCAATCGCGCGGACATTGCGCGGCGCGTCGCCGAGTTTCATGAACTCGTGGCCTTCGACAAATCGCTCGACTCGTGAACGCCAAGACGCCACTCGATTATCGGAGCGCCGGCGTCGACATCGACGCGGCCAACGACAGCAAGGCGCGCATCAAGCGCCATGTTGAGAGCACCTTTACGGCTGGCGCGCGCGGTGCGTTCGGCGGTTTTGGCGGACTGTTCCGCATGCCACCCGAGGCGAAAAACGCATTGCTCGTCTCGAGCGCCGACGGCGTGGGCACCAAGATCAAAGTGGCCATCGACGCGGATCGTCACGACACCGTGGGGCACGACCTTGTGAACCACTGTGTGAACGACATTTTGGTGCAGGGCGCGGTGCCGCTGTTTTTTCTTGATTACGTGGCATTCGGCAAGCTTGTGCCAAGTACTGTTGAAGCGATTGTGGCCGGCGTGGCTGCCGGGTGCCGTGAGAATGGCTGCTCGCTGATGGGTGGAGAGACGGCCGAGATGCCCGGACTCTACACGCCTCCGGATTACGATTTGGCCGGGTTTGTTGTCGGCTGGGTAGAAGAAGATCGTGTGCTCACGTCGGCGAATGTTCGCGAGGGTGACGTGCTGGTCGGTCTTGCCAGTTCGGGATTGCACACGAATGGCTATTCGCTCGCCCGGCGGATTGTGGCGGAGCGCATGGGGCTTGCACCGCACGACGCGTGGCCCGGAACGAATCAGTCGGTGGCCGACGTGCTTCTCGCGGTCCACCGTTCCTATCTCAATGTGATGAAGCCGTTGCTGGGTGGCGTGCACGCGATGGCGCACATCACGGGTGGCGGACTGCTTGAGAATCTTGATCGCGCGCTACCGCCTACGATGGACGCGGTGGTGGATCTCGGTTCGTGGGAGGTGCCGTCGTTGTTCCGCACCTTGCAGGAGGCCGGTGGCGTGGCGCGCGACGAAATGTTCCGCGCCTTCAATATGGGCGTTGGGCTCGTGGTGATTACGGATGCCGCTGGCGCTGATGCGGTGATCGCTGGCGCGGCGGCTCAGCAGGTGCAGGCGTGGCGCCTTGGACATGTGGCCAAGGGCACGGGGAAGGTCATTCTCAGCGGAGGAATAGCATGATCAAGCATCGTGTGTTGGCATTAGGCGCCATGGTTTTGCTCGCCGCGCCGTTGGCGCGGGCACAGAACTGCAGTGGGTCAACGGAGGCGATCGACGCCTGCCGCAAGACGGCTGATCTTGTGACGTTTCTCTCGCCGCAACTCGCCGGCGCGCTCGCCGGCGGCAATCACACGCTCGGACAGGGCGGCGCCACGGGTGGCTTCCCGCACTTTGCCATCGATGTGCGGGCCACGGTCATCAGCGGCAGCCTTCCCAAGCTCGATGGCGTGGGTTTCAATGTGGCCGGCGCCACCGGTTCGACATTCAAAGCTGAAAACCAAATGATCCCCGGCCTCGTGGCCGACGCTTCCATTGGCGTGTGGGAAGGCATCTCGCTCGGCGTGACGCACGTTGGCGCGGTGGATGCGCTCGTGAGCGCCACCTATTTGCAGAGCTTCAACGGCGGAGACGTAAGCGCGAAACTCTCCGGCGGCGGCATCAAGCTTGGCTACGGGCTTCGGGTGGGGCTGTTGGAGGAGTCGCTCCTCACTCCCGGCGTCGCCGTTAGCTATCTCACGCGCGAACTGCCGACCATCAGCATCACGGGCAATGTGCAGGCCTCGGGGAGCAAGCCCGGTGGAACCATTGCGATCAATGACTATTCCATCAAGACGTCCGGCTGGCGCCTCACGGCGTCGAAAAATCTCCTGATCTTCAACGTCAACGCCGGCATCGGCCAGGATAAGTACGACGCCAGCGCCAATATCGCGACCACCGTCGTGGCGCCGGCGCCGATTGGCAGCAAAACCTCGACGGGGTCGTCCGTCGTGTCGATGAATCGCACGAACATGTTCGTCGGTCTCAGCCTCAACCTGCTGGTCGCGCAGCTTGTGGCCGAAGCCGGTCAGAGCACGGGTGGAAGCCTCACGACGTTGACGAACAACTTCGGATCGGATCCTGCCAAGGCACGTCCGTATTTCTCGGCGGGTGTCCGGGTCGGCTTCTGAGCCGGTGAGCCCCTCCGCGGCCACGCCGGAGCGCGAGCAGCGCAGCGAGCGCGCTTGGATGCGGCGCGCGCTCGCACTGGCGCGCCGCGGGTGGGGGCAAACGGCGCCGAACCCTATGGTCGGCGCCGTGCTCGTGAACGATGGTGTGGTGGTAGGGGAAGGATTCCACGCCAAGTTCGGCGCGCCGCACGCCGAAGCCATGGCGCTTGGCGCGGCAGGTGAGCACGCGCGCGGTGCCACGGCGTACGTCACGCTTGAGCCTTGCGCGCATGAGGGGAAAACACCCCCCTGCGCTGATGCGCTGATTGCCGCCGGTGTCTCGCGTGTGGTGGTGGCCGTTGCCGATCCCAATCCCCTGGCACGGGGAGGCGCTGAGCGACTGCGCGCCGCGGGCATCGGCGTTGAGTTTGGGCTTGAGGCCGAAGAGGCCCTCGAACTGAATGCCCCCTTCTTCTTTGCCGCGGCCAACCCGCCGCGCCCTTGGATCACCCTCAAGCTCGCCGTCTCCGTTGACGGAGCCATTGCCAGCGCTTCACGCGAACCGCGCTGGCTCACGGGAGAGGCCGCTCGGCACTACGTGCATCGTCTTCGGGCCGTGCACGACGCCGTGGCGGTGGGGGTGGGGACCGCCCTCGCTGACGATCCCAAGCTGAATGTGCGCCACGGCCGCCGGCCCAGAGTGGCGCCTCTCCGGGTGATATTCGATCGCACCGCGAGGCTGCCGGCCGAGTCACATCTCGCGCGCACTGCCCGCCGGAACCCGACGCTGGTGATGGCCGAGCTGCCGGACGCTGGCCAAGTGACGGCGTTGGAGCGCCGAGGGGTTGAAATACTGACCTCTTCGGGGCTGGAGGGGGCGCTTCAGGCCCTGGTGCGCCGAGGGGTTCGGTCGATGTTCGTGGAGGGTGGGGCCCAACTTGCCCAATCATTATTGGCCGCCGGCGTGGTCGATCGCCTGATTATCTTTCAGGCGCCGGTTTTGCTCGGTCCGGGGGCCTTGGCGGCCTTCGTCGAAGCACCATCGGTCGATCGATTCCGTGTGGTCGAACGCCGCGAGTTCGGCGACGACCTCATGGCGGTGTACGCGCTCAACGAACTGCCCGGCGTGGCAGCACAGACGTAACCGCTAACCGTCCTGTTTTCCGCTCACCCGCTTTTTGAATGTTCACCGGCCTCATCACCGACACTGGCACCATCGACCGCGTCCGCACCACGGATGCGGGGCGGGAGTTCCGCATTCAGTGCGCGTACGAGGCTGTACGCGACGGTGAGTCGATTGCCGTGAATGGTGCGTGCCTCACGGTACGCGAGTGCGGGGCGGGGTGGTTCACGGTTGCGGCCGTGGTCACGACGCTCGACCGCACCACGATCGCGGCGTGGACCGAGGGGAAGCGCGTGAATCTCGAGCGTGCGCTCGCCGTTGGCGATCGGCTCGGCGGACATCTCGTGCAGGGACACGTGGATGGAGTGGCGACCGTTCGCGTGGTGACGCAGCGCGGCGACGCCACGCTGATTGACATTGAAGTGCCGGCAGAACTGATGCCGCTGACCGTGCCGCACGGCTCCATTACCGTGGATGGCGTGAGTCTCACCGTGAATGCGATTCCGCAGGAGCGGGTGGTGCAGCTCTCGATTATCGAGTACACACTGCGCCACACCACACTGGGCGCACTCGCGCTTGGTGATTCGGTGCACGTCGAAGCCGACGTGATCGGAAAATTCGTCCAACGACTGACGGCGCCGCATCTGGCGGCCGCCGCGGAGCGATAGCCATGCCATTGGGAACGATCGAACAGGCGCTCGACGATCTGCGCGCCGGAAAATTCCTCGTCGTCGCTGATGACGAGGACCGCGAAAACGAAGGCGATCTTATCGTCGCGGCGGAATTCATTACGCCCGAGAAGGTCAACTTTCTCATGCAAGCCAAGGGGATGATCTGCCTTGCACTGAGTCAGGAGAAAGTGCGCCAGCTCGACCTGCCGATGATGGGCGCGGAGAACACCGATGCATTGCGCACGGCGTACACGGTCACGGTGGATGCATCGCCGAAATTCGGGGTCACCACGGGCATCAGCGCGTCCGATCAAGCGGCGACCATACGCGCGGCGTCGAGTCCGGAAGCGGTGCCGAGCGATCTGCGTCGTCCGGGGCACGTACACCCGCTGCGCGCACGTGAGGGCGGCGTGCTGCAGCGCGTCGGGCACACCGAAGCGGCCGTGGATTTCATGCGTCTCGCGGGGCTGCAGTCGGCCGGCGTGATCTGCGAAATCCTCAACGACGATGGCACCACCGCCAAGCGGCCGCAGCTCGATGTGTTCGCGCAGAAGCACAACATCACCTTCGTCACCGTGGCCCAGTTGGTGGCGTATCGCCTGCGGAACGAGCGCCTCGTGCACCGCGAAGCGGAAGCGCGACTCCCCACGGAGTTCGGCGAATTCCGCATCATCGGCTATCGCAACGACGTGGATGACCGCGAGCACGTGGCGCTCGTGTTTGGTGAAGTCACAGGGGCCGAGGGGGTGCTGGTGCGCATGCACTCCAAGTGTCTCACGGGCGACGTGTTCCATTCGCAGCGCTGTGACTGTGGCTGGCAGTTGCACCACGCGATGTCGATGATCGCGGGCGAGGGGCGCGGGGTGATCGTGTATCTCGATCAAGAAGGGCGCGGCATCGGCCTCATCAACAAGCTCAAGGCCTACGAGCTGCAGGACAAAGGCGCCGACACGGTGGAAGCCAACGAGCGACTCGGCTTTGCGCCGGATTTGCGCAACTATGGCATTGGGGCGCAGGTGCTGCTCGACCTCGGCCTCAAGTCCATCCGTCCCATCACCAACAATCCCAAAAAACTCATTGGGCTCGAAGGCTACGGGCTGAAGGTCGATGAGCGCGTGCCACTCAACGCGCCTGAGTCTGTGGAGAATGCCGAATATCTAGAAACCAAACGCCGGAAGCTCGGCCACCTCCGAGCGCTCTGATGGCGGAATTTCTAGGGACTCCGGACGGCGCGCACCGACGCATGGCAGTGATCGGCAGTCGTTTCAACGAGACGATCACCACCAAACTCGTCGAAGGCGCGGTGGATTGCCTCGTGCGGCACGGCGTGCCGTTTGACGATGTCGATGTCGTGTGGGTGCCTGGCGCGTGGGAACTTCCGGCGGCGGCGGGTCGATTACTCGCCTCTGACCGTTACGATGCGATCATTGCCGTGGGCGCCGTGATTCGTGGCGACACGCCGCACTTTGATTTTGTCGCAGGGGAAGCGTCGCGCGGGCTCGCCGAGCTGCAGCGCGCGTACGACCGACCGATTGGCTTTGGTTTGCTCACGACCGATACGATGGAACAAGCCGAGGCGCGCGCTGGTGGCGCGCACGGCAACAAGGGATGGGACGCGGCACTCGCCGCACTCGAAATGGCTGACCTGTTCAGCCGTCTCGATGCCGCCGCAGGTCACGAGGAAGGTGATGGCGAGAGTTGAATCACGCGGGCGCATTCGCGCCCTGCAGGCTGTCTATGCGTGGGACATGCGAGACAAATCTGATCTGCCCACCATCGCCTTGCGCATGTGGGATGATCTCGGCGTGCTTCCCGAGGAGCGGGAGTTTGCCAATCAGTTGCTCCGGGTCATTGTCGCTGAGGGCACGGCACTCGACGACGAACTCGCCGAAGTGACCACGAACTGGCGCATCGAACGGCTGGGCGCCATCGAACGGTGTGCCCTCCGCCTCGGCGCCGCGGAGCTTCGCGTGGGCATCACCCCGCCGCGCGTGGTCATTCAGGAGATGGTCCGGCTCGCCGAGCGCTTTGGCTCGACGCAAAGTGCGCGCTTTGTGAACGGCGTGCTCGACGCGCTTGCGCGCAAGATGGGCCGGCTCGCTTGAAGATCCTCGTCGTCAACTGGCAGTGCCGAGAGAATCCGCTCGCCGGAGGCGCCGAGATCCATCTGCACGAGATCTTTGAACGATTGGCCGCCGCCGGTCACGAGGTGACGTTGCTGTGCGGCGGTTGGCCCGGATGCCCGCCGGTGGCCAACCTCGGAGGCATCGAGACGCTCCGTGTGGGAACGCGCCAAACGTTCGCGCTCAAGGTGTGGCGTTTCTGGAACGAGCAGCTGCGCCACCGGCCGTTCGATGTGATTGTCGAGGACATCAACAAGGCGCCCCTCTATACGCCGCTCTGGGGCGCGTCGTGCAAGACGGTCGCCTGCGTGCCGCATCTGTTTGGCGGCACCGTGTTTCAGGAACTCGTCTTTCCGCTCGCCGCCGCGGTGTGGCTGAGCGAACGCCCCATTCCGCTGGTGTATTACGACGTGCCGTTCCAGGCCATTAGCGAAAGCACCGCCGACGACTTGGCCGCTCGTGGTCTGCCACGATCGCATGTCCAGGTGATTTATCCGGGCGTGTCGTTCGATCATTACACGCCCGATCCGGCCGTGCGCGCGCCGGTGCCGACCTTTTCGTACATCGGACGACTCAAGAAGTACAAAGGAGTGGATCTCGTGATCCGCGCCTTTGCCGAACTCGCGCATCCGTCGGCGACGTTGGAGATTGCTGGACAAGGAGACTTCAAACGCTCACTGGAAGCGCTGGCGGCCTCGCTTGACCTCGGAGACCGCGTGCGGTTTCTTGGCTTTATCAGTGACGAAGAAAAAGTCGCGCTCCTGCGTCGGTCATGGGCCGTCTCGTTGGCGTCGCCAAAGGAAGGGTGGGGACTCACGAACGTGGAAGCGGCGGCGTGCGGAACACCCGTGGTGGCCTCCAACTCGCCGGGCATTCGCGAGTCGGTGCGCGATGGCGAAACGGGCTTCCTCGTGCCCCACGGTGACGTGCGCGCGATGGCGGCTGCGTTTCGCCGGTTGGCAGTAGCACCGGCACTGGTGGCAGAGATGGGAGCAAAGGCCCGTGCCTTTGCCGAGACGTTCACGTGGGAGCGCGCCGCTGAACAGACGATTGCGCATCTGGAGCGATCGATTCGCGGAGGAGCAACGCAATGGAAGTCGTGATCCCCTGTAACCGCCGCGAGCAAAGCTAATGGCCGCGAAAACGCTTACCGTCGCCGTCCTCTTCGAGCGGCTCAAAGACGTCTTGCAGCTCGACTTGCTCGGGAGCCCCGCTGGGCTCGAACGCGAGATTACAATGCCCGACGCCTCCGGCCCGGGACTGGTGCTCGCTGGGTACGTGGGACGCTTCGTGCATCAGCGCATTCAGGTGCTCGGCGAAACCGAAGTGTCGTACGTCGCCCAGCTGAGCGATGCCGACCGCACGCGCATGCTACGCGCCTTCTTTTCGTATCCGATCCCCTGCGTGATGGTCACCAAGGGGCTGACGCTGCCCCCTGGGTTCGAGGCGGAGGCGACCGCGGCGGGTGTCGCGATTCTGCGTTCACAGCTCAAGACGCTCGAGTTTTACAAGCGCATTTCTCCGTTCCTCGAGCTTGCCTTTGCGCCGGTAACGAATCTACATGGATCGCTCGCCGACGTATTTGGCGTTGGCCTGCTCTTTACTGGAGCCAGCGGCATCGGAAAATCAGAGTGCGTCCTCGATTTGGTCGAGCGTGGACACCGCCTTGTGGCTGACGATCTCGTGATCGTGTCGCGCCGCGGCGCCGACGTGCTGATTGGGCGTGGACACGAACTCTCGCGTCACTATATGGAAATCCGGGGCATCGGGCTCATCGACATTCCCAAGGTGTTCGGCATTCACGCGGTGCGTCAGCAAAAGCGCATTGAAGTGCTGGTGCACCTCGAACACTGGGATGCCGTGCACGACGTGGATCGCACCGGCCTCGACGGCCAGACCAAGGAAGTGCTAGGCGTCAATCTGCCGTACATCACGGTACCGCTCAATCCCGGCAAGAACATCACGGTGATCGCGGAAGTGATCGCCATGAACCATCTGTTGCGGTACAGCGGCCATCACGCGGCCGAAGACTTCAACGAGCGCCTCAAGGCCAAGATGTCCCGTGCGGCGAGTGCGACGGATATCTATCTGCAGGATGATGACGAGTAACATCGACGCCCCCCGCGCAGTGATTGCAGGCCACGGCGACGTGGCCCAGGGCTTCGTGTCTGCCGTGCAACAGATCGCGGGGCTCGGGGCGGTATTTTGCGCGGTGAGCAACGCGTCGCTCGATGCGGCGTCGCTCGAGGCCGCGATTGCCAGTGCGATCAGCGATCACCGCGCCACTATCGTTTTCACCGATCTGCCGGCCGGTAGCTGCACCATCGCTGCGCGCAAGGCGACCCGCGGACTCGCGGGCGTGTCAGTGGTGACGGGCGCGAATCTCCCAATGCTCCTCGACTTTGCGCTCAAGGGCGGTGTGGCGCCGGATGATGCGGTGGCCTCCGCGGCGAAGGGACGTGATGCGATCATCGTGCACGCTGCACCCGAGGCTCGCTGATGGCGGTCGCGCTCTATCGCATTGACGACCGCTTGATTCATGGGCAGGTCATCGTGGGCTGGGGCCAACCCCTCAGTTTGTCGTTCATCGTATTGGTTGATGACGCGGTGGCGGAGAGCGATTGGGAACAAGACCTGTACCGTGCCGGTGTCCCGCCCGAGATGGAAGTCACCTTTGAGTCCGTGGCGAGCGCGGCGGCCAAAATGGCAACGTACGAGTCCCGGCCGGACAAGGGCATCGTCCTCACCGGCGACATCGAGACGATGCGCCGACTCGTTGAGGCGACCGCCAACGCCATTCACCACGTGAATCTCGGCGGCATTCATCATCGGGCCGGCCGTGCGCCACGCCTGCGCTACGTATTTCTCGCGCCGGCAGAAGAGTCGGCGCTGCGGACGCTCTCTGACGCCGGGGTGGTCGTGAGTGCGCAGGACGTGCCTGCCGCCGCGCCGGTGCCGCTGAATGCCGTGCTCTCGGGGAGCGGCGCATGATGCAGTTGCTCAGCTTGTTGCCGATGACGATCCTCGGCGCCATCCTCGGCCTCGACGTCGTGAGTTTTCCCCAAGCGATGATCTCGCGACCGATCGTGGCGGCGACGTTGGCCGGTTCGCTCATGGGGGAGCCGCTCCGCGGTTTGATAGCCGGCGTCACCCTCGAACTGTTCGCGCTCGAAACGCTACCCTTCGGCGCCAGTCGCTATCCCGAGTGGGGCTCGGCGGCGGTAGTCGGCGGCGCGATCTTCGCTGGACAGCGAGAGACATCGGCTGGAGCGCTCACGGTGGCGGTGTTCGCGGCCCTCGTCACCGCATCGGTGAGCGGATGGTCCATGATTCAGCATCGGAAAGTGCTCGCACGCTGGGGCGGCGGGATGCGTGAACTGCTGGCGCGCGGATCGTCGAGTGCGGTGACGCGCTTGCAGATCGGCGGACTCACGCTCGACCTCGTTCGTGGTGCGCTGATGACCTTTGTGGCTCTGGCCGTCTTTGTTCCGCTTTCGCGAAATCTGTTGAACACCTGGACCTTCACCAACGGTCAGTCGCGTGCGTTTGTTGTGGCGCTGGCCGGTGCAGTGGGAGCGGGTGCGGTCTGGAAGGTGGTGCACACAACGTCGGGCGCTCGCTGGTACCTACTGGGCGGGCTCGTCGTCGGCGCGCTTCTTCTGGTGGCGCGCCCATGACGCAGCCCCCGACCTTGCCAGTCCTCACGCGCTTGTCGATGCTGCTGCGATTGCTCGCGGTGCAGGGCTCGTGGAACTACGAAATGATGATGGGGAATGGCATCGCCTTTGCCGTAGAGCCAGCACTGCGGCTGCTGCCCGGAGGGAAGAACGGCGATGCCTACCGCGCGGCGCTTGCACGGCAGGGCGGATACTTCAACGCGCACCCGTATCTCGCCGGTGTGGCGGTGGGCGCGCTGGCGAGCGCCGAACTCAGCGGAGAACCGCCCGAACGCATCGAACGGTTTCGCACGGCGTGCTGCGGTCCGCTCGGGAGCGTGGGTGACCGACTGATCTGGGCGGGCTGGCTTCCGGCCTGTTCCGTCGCCGCGATGCTCGCATTCGGACTTGGGGCCTCCCCCGTGGTCGCCGTCTTGCTGTTTCTCGGCGCCTACAACGCAGGGCATCTCACGTTGCGGGTGTGGGGGCTCCGTGTGGGCTACCGTGACGGACTGCGGGTTGCATCGGCGCTCGCGCATCCGGCGTTGCGTAGTGGACCTGCGCACGTCGCGCGAGCTGCCGCGTTGATCGCGGGCATCGCGCTTCCGCTGGCCGTGCGCGGCATTGTGGGGCCCGCGCGCGAAAAACTGGCGGTGGTCATGGGATTGGCCGCGCTGGGGGCATTTGTCCTCGCGCGGTTGCAGGGACGTGTAGAAGGGTGGCGCGTGGCGATGGGGCTGCTTGCTGCATTCATTCTCTTTTCCGTGGTGCGATAATGCTTGAACGCCGAGTGATGGTCGTTAACAGCCACGGCATTCATGCGCGGCCCGCGGCCGAAATTGTGAAATGTTCTGCCAAGTTCACCTCGCACATTACGCTCGTGCGCGATGATCTCGACGTGAACGCCAAGAGCATCATGGGCGTGATGATGCTCGCGGCGGAGTGTGGATCGGAGTTGATTATCCGTGCCGAGGGCGCCGACGCTGAGGCGGCACTCGATGCCCTCGCGGCCCTGATTGCCGGCAAATTCGGTGAAACCTAGGAGCCCCGCATGCCCGTGACGCTGAGCGGTATTCCCGCATCGCCTGGCATTGTCGTCGGCCCAGCGCATCTCCTGCGCTGGGAAGTGCCGGAGGTTCCGTTGCGTGCGATTGGCCCGCATGAGGCCGAAGCCGAAGTGGCGCGCATCCACGACGCATTCGCGCAGGCGATTGGCCGCCTGCAGGAAGTGCGTGAGCGTGCGGCACGTCAAGCGGGCCAGGCGGAATCTGCGATCTTCGATGTGCAGATCTCCATCATCGAAGATGTGGAACTGCGCTCGCGAGTCGAGTCGGTGATCCGTCAGGGCTTTGCGGCCGAAAGAGCTTTTGACGTGGTGATGATCGAGTGGCGAGAACACTTCGCCCGCTCCGTGCACGCCATGATGCGCGAGCGCGTGGGCGATCTTACCGACGTGCACATTCGCGTGCTCACGATCCTGCTCGGGCTCGGGGACCACGATCCGGTGGATCTGCCAGCTGGTGCGAACGCGATCCTGGTGACGCACGATCTCACGCCGAGCCTCACGGTGCAGCTCGACCGTGGGCGTATCATTGGCATTGCGACCGATGCGGGCACGCGGACGTCGCACGTCGCGATTCTGGCGCGCTCGCTTGGGCTCCCGGCGGTCGTCGGATTGCTCGAGGCCACGACGCGCATTGAGAGCGGCGATCAGGTCATCCTCGATGGGGCCGCGGGCACCTTGATGGTGCGCCCCAATGCGGCCGAGCTGGCCGCGGCGGCCGCACGCGCCAAGAGTGAACAGCGCGAGCAGGTCGCGCTCGCGCAGCTCGCGAACGCCGAGGCCATCACGCTCGACGGCGTCCACATTACGCTTCGCGCCAATGTCGATTTGCCCGACGAAGCGGAGGCGGCCGCCCGGAGCGGTGCCGAAGGCGTAGGGCTCATGCGCACCGAATTCCTGGTTGTCGGCCGCGCCACGATGCCGGATGAAGACGAGCAATACGAGGCGTATCGCAAAGTCATTCAGGCCTTTGGTAGTAAGCCAATCGTGATTCGCACCTTCGACATCGGCGGCGACAAACTCCCGGTGGGTGGATTCCCACACGAGCCGAATCCGTTCCTCGGCTGGCGCGCCATTCGGATGTGCCTCGACCAGCCTGCGATCTTCAAGACGCAGCTCCGAGCCTTGTTGCGCGCCGCCGTGCACGGCGACGTGCGCATTATGCTCCCACTTATCGTCAGTACCGACGAAGTGCGCCAATCGCGGTTTCTGCTGGCGGAGTGTGCGAGTGAACTTGCCGCGCGCGATGTCCCGCATCGCGCCGACGTCCCGCTCGGCATCATGATTGAGACGCCCGCGGCGGCCATGATTGCGGACGCGCTCGCCAAGGATGTCGCGTTCTTCAGTATTGGCACCAACGACCTCGTGCAGTACACGCTGGCCGTGGACCGCGGCAACGCGAGCCTCGCCTCGCGCTACACGCCGCTACACCCGGCCGTGCTCCGTCTTATTGCACGCGCCCAGCAAGTGGGTGCCGCTGCCGGGCTCGAAGTGAACGTCTGCGGTGAAATGGCGTCCGAACCGCTGATGGCCTACGCCCTGATTGGGCTCGGCATACGGCAGTTGAGTGTGAGCGCGATCTCTGTTCCGATGGTCAAGCGGATTGTCCGTGGGTTGCATACGGAGCGGGCTGGGGCGGTGGCGCGGCAGGCCCTCGAGGCTGGTACCGCCGAGATGGCCGAGCAGGTGCTACGGGCCGGACTCGACGCCGAACGGGGGGCGGGGGGGTAGGGACGTATCGGGCGTGCCCGTGGTTTCACGTCCGCCTAGGGGTTTACATTAAGGAAGGACACGCGGCACGAGATCGTGCTCCGTGCAACATCACTCTTTGCCTCTGCCTCCTGTGCTTCATCGCCACCTGTTCACCTCCGAATCTGTCACCGAAGGGCACCCCGACAAAGTCGCCGACCAGATCAGCGACGCGGTGCTCGACGCCCTGCTGGCAATCGACCCCGCCTCACGCGTGGCCTGCGAAACGATGGTCACCACGGGCCTCGCCACCATTTTCGGTGAGATCACGACGGAAGCCTACGTCCATCTTCCCGCGCTCGTGCGCGAGACGATTCGGCGCATCGGCTACACCGAAGCGGGCTATGGATTCGATGCCCACACCTGCGCCGTGATGTCCACTATCGACCAGCAGTCGAGTGACATTGCGATGGGTGTGGACACCGGTGGCGCCGGCGACCAGGGAATGATGTTCGGCTACGCGTGCGACGAGACCGAAGAGCTGATGCCGCTCCCGATCACGCTCGCACACAAGCTGACGCGCGCCCTCGCGGCACGCCGCAAAGATGGCACGCTCCCTTGGCTCCGCCCCGATGGCAAGTCGCAGGTGAGCGTCGTGTACGAAGGCGGCCGGCCGGTGGCGGTTGATACGGTCGTCATCTCCACGCAGCACAGCGAGTCCGTCAAGAACAAGACGATTCGTGAGTCGGTCATCAAGGACATCATCGAAGCGTGCATCCCGGCAGAACTCCGCCCCAAGGGGATCAAGTACCACATCAACCCCACGGGTCGCTTTGTTGTGGGTGGCCCGCAGGGCGATGCCGGTCTCACCGGCCGCAAGATCATCGTGGACACCTACGGTGGCATGGGACGTCACGGCGGTGGTGCCTTCAGCGGCAAGGATCCGTCCAAGGTCGATCGCTCGGCGTGCTATGCGGCGCGCTGGGTGGCCAAGAACATCGTCGCGGCAAAGCTCGCTACGAAGTGCGAAGTGCAGGTGGCGTACGCGATTGGCGTGGTCAAGCCGGTCTCGGTGATGGTGGACACCTTCGGCACCGCCAGCGTGGACGAACGCAAAATCATGCGCGCCGTGGAGTCAGTGTTCGACTTGACGCCCAAGGCGATCATCGACGCGCTCGACCTCCGCAAGCCGATTTACAGCGACACCGCAGCCTACGGTCACTTCGGCCGCACGGCAGAGAAAGCCGTGCGCCACGGCAAGAAGGTGAATCTCTTCACCTGGGAGCGCACCGATAAGGTGGCCGCGCTCAAGCAGGCGGTCCGCGCGTAAGCGGATCGCCCACAGGAGGAGGCACGCGTGATTGAGGTGGCTGTCTCGCGGCTCGGATTGGACAGCTCCACGAACTCGTTCGTGGTGATCCTCGAAGAGCGTGCGGGCTCGCGCATTGTACCCATCTGGATTGGGCGCGCCGAGGCGGAGTCGATTGCCGCGCACCTCAACGGTGTGCCCAGTGCTCGTCCGATGACGCACGATCTGGCACGCGCACTGATCGTGACGTTGGGTGGCACGTTGCAGCGCGTGCACATCACGCGCGTGGAAGATGCCACGTTCTATGCGGAGCTTCACCTCACTCGGAATGGTGAACAGTTCGTGGTCGACGCCCGCCCCTCTGACAGCATTGCCCTCGCCTTGCGGTTCGGCGCGCCGATCTTTGCCTCCGAATCGCTCCTCGCGGAGCATGAGCCGGCCAGCGCATCAACTCCTGATGCCGCGGGCAATGCCGATGCCGATGCGTCGGAGGTCGCCGAAGCCGACGTTGCTGACGACGGGTTTGCCGCGGCAGAGCCCGACGCCGAACTCAGCGGCGCCCAGTTACTCCAGCGGCACCTCGAGCGCCTCCGTCCAGAAGATTTTGGAAAATTCACTCTGTAGCGGCCATCGCATGATGACCGGTTCGGGTGCGCGCGCATTGCGCGCGACGTGCGTCGTGGCCGTCGCGCTCCTCGGCGGCATCGGCATCGGCATCGGCGCCGCGCCGCTCCGTGCGCAAGCACCGCACAATCGTGCGTCGGTGCCGGCAGACACCGCTCTGCGCGAGGTGCGCGGTCGCGTGCTGCGCCCCGGCGGCGACTCCGGCCTCGCCGTGGCGAACACGCGCGTCACCCTGCATCGCGTGGGGCGTGACGCAGCCGCGCCTCTCGACTCGCTCCTCACCGACGCCGCCGGACGCTACACGTTCCGCTATCGGCACTCGGGCGACAGCACCGCGCTCTATTTTGTCTCGGCTCTCCGCGGTGGCGTTGCATACTTTACGGCGCCACTCCGCGACTGGCGCGTGGAGGGCGATGCCGCCACGGTGCTCGTGTTCGACACAACGAGCGCGCGCCTCCCCATTCGCGTGCGGGGGCGCCATCTGGTGGTCGGGTCCCCCGACAGTGCGGGGATGCGGAGATTCGTGGAGGTGTACGAAATTTCGAACGACTCCATTGTCACCCGCATCTCCGCGGCGACCAGTGGTACCTTCGACGCTCGACTCCCCGCTGGCGCGACCGACGTCGCGGCCGGCGACGGCGAGGTGAGCGCCGACGCCATGCAGACGAGTGGTGAACGCGTGCGCATCATAGCGCCGATTGCGCCGGGCATTAAGCAATTCTCGTTCAGCTATAAGGTGCCAGCGCGCGTCACGGCCGTCACATTGCCCGCCGACGACTCCACGATGGTGCTCGAGGTGCTGCTCGAGGAAACCGAGGGCACGGCGGCTGGGGCAGGTTTGAAAGCGGTGGCAAACGCCGCTAGCGGAGGCCGTTCGTTCCGGCGGTACCTTGCGCAGGATGTCGGCGCGGCGACCATCGCGCTCACGTTGCCGGCAACGGCGCGAGTGACGGCGAGCCTGCGACTGGCGATTGCGGTCACGGTGGCTGGCGCTGTCTTGCTGATTGGGTTCGCCCGCGCGTTCAAGCGACGCGGCTCAACGCCCGGCGTGTTGTCGGCGCAGGGTGCTGAGTCCGTCGCTGAGCTCGAGCGCTTGGTCACCGATCTTGACGACGCGTTTGCGCGCATCGCCGCGCCCAATGCCGATCAGCGCGCCGACCACTTTCAGGCGCGGGCTCGACTCAAAGCAAGGCTTGCGGCGGCGGTCGCGTCGCGTGACGGTCTCGCCTGATGCGGGTGGCGGTGATTTCGCGTCTGGTAAGACGCGCCATGAGTGCGAGCTGAGCCCGCCGTGAAGCTGTTTGCCTCGCCGTATCCCTGGTTGCTCCTGACGCTCGGCGCTTTACTGCTGACGTTATGGCGCCGTCACGTTGACGCGAAGCCGGAAACTCGGCGTTTGGTGGGGGCCGCGTGCGCGGTATGGGTTGCGCTGCTGCTGCTGTCTCTCCGACCGGTGTCCGTGGCACTTGGCCGCACGCTGATAGTCGCTGACTCCCCAGTATCCGCGCCGCCTTCGGTCATTTTGGTGCTCGGCGATGGGCTTTCGCTCGGCCGCGATTCCGCCGATGACCGCATTACGCTCAGTCAGTGGAGTCGGGCGCGCCGCGCGATTGCGTGGTGGCGCGAGTCGCCGAGCGCGCGCATTGTGCTCAGTGGGCAGAGTGCCGCGCGCAATCGTCCACCGGAGCGGCTGGCAGTGCTCACGCGCGACGTATTGCTTGCCGCCGGTGTGCCGGATTCGTTGATCGTGCTGGAGCCGCGATCTCGCGTGACGCGCGAGCATCCGGCAGAGGCGCTGCGCATCCCTGGGTTGCAACGCGATACGCCGGTGGGAATTGTCACGTCGGAGTGGCATATGCGCCGCGCGCGCGCCGTATTCCGCGCCGAATTTGCCAGCGTGCAATGGCGCTCCGCGGACATCAGCGAATGGACGCCGAGCTGGCTGGATGTTGTGCCGTCGGCGGAGTCGCTGAGCGCAAGCGCGTTCGATGCGGTGGAGTGGGTGGGAAGTGTGGTGTACGGTGCGCGGCGGTTGTTCTCGACGCGCGAACTTGCCGCCGGTGCGCCCGCGGCGTAGCTTCCCTGTACAATTGATTTGCAAGCGCGGGACACGGAAGCCGGTGAAATGCCGGCGCGGCCCCGCCACTGTAACGGGCATTTGTACCACGCCCCCTCCATCACGCCACTGACGACCGTCGGGAAGGCGAGGGGACGGCCCGGAGCCAGGAGACGACCCACGCTTGCGCCACTGTATTCAGTTCCTCGGGGGAGGGCTGGTGGCGTGCGTTGCGTGCCTCGCCGATTGGCGCACGTGGCGGACGTTCCGGGCTTCTTCCTTTGAGGGGGGAGCCCTTTGTGTTTCTGCCGCGTGCGTTGATGACTGTCGTGCTTGCAGTGAGTGTTGCCGCCTGTCGCGGTGACGCCTCGCGCACGTCCGTCACCGCCGCGTCGCTTGACCGCGATGACTTTGGCGACACCATTCGCGTGAACGCACCGGCCACCCGCATTGTCTCGCTGAGTCCGGTGACCACCGAAATACTTTTCGCCATCGGCGCTGGCGATCGCGTGGTGGGCCGCACGCATTGGGACACCTACCCCGCGGCCGCGCGCGCCGTGCAGGACCTCGGCAACGGCATGCAGCCCAATGTCGAAGCCATTCTTGCCACGCGGCCGGATCTCGTGGTGATCTACGGGAGCCCGTCGAATCGGGCGGCGGCGCTGCAACTGCGTCGTGCCGGTATCGCGACGATCGCTGTGCGTACGGACCACGTGTCCGACTTTCGTCGTGCGACCACCTGGATTGCGCGGGCCATTGGGGACAGCGCCGCCGGCGCCGTGGTGAGTGATTCCGTCGAGCACTCAATTGCGGCCGCAAGCCAAGCGGCCACTGCCGGTACAGGCCCTACGGTGCTCTGGCACCTCTGGGACGCACCGGTGATGACCATTGGCCGCGGTAGCTACATGAGCGAGCTGGTGGCGGCCGCCGGCGGACGAAATCTCTTTGATGATCTCGAAGCGCCGTCGCCGCAGGTGACGATCGAAGAAATCGTACGTCGAAATCCTGATTATGTCATCGCCGGTCCCAGCGGCGCCGAGAGTATTCGGAAGAAGGGCGCGTGGCAGGCGATCCCCGCCGTGCGTGAGGGGCGCATTCTCATTGTGGATACCGCGCTCGTGAGTCGGCCCGGCGTGCGCATGGGAGAAGCGGTGCGTCATCTCCGCACGCTCCTGCATCCAGAGGGGCGCCGATGACGCGTCGCCTCGTGGCGTTGCTCGTGTTGGCTCTCGTCGTCGCCGTGCTTGCCGCGCTGACGTTTGGCTCCGCATCGCTTCGGCTCTCCGATGTATTGCGCGCGCTCCTGACTACGGCGCCCAGCACGGCGCGCAGCATTGTGTGGGAGTTGCGTTTGCCGCGCGCCGCTCTCGGGATTGTGGTGGGAGCGGGACTCGGGATGAGTGGCGCCGCGTTGCAGGCCACCGTGCGCAATCCGCTGGCCGAACCGTATCTGCTGGGTGTCTCTGGAGGAGCGGCGATCGGCGCTGTCTTTGCAACCGTGTGGGGATTCGGCACGGCGCTGGTGCCGCTGGCTGCCTTTGGTGGTGCAGCGGTCGCCGTATCACTCGTGTTGCTCGTGGCGCGCGTGGCACGCGCGCCGCATGACGCGCGCGTGCTCGTGATGGCCGGCGTCGTCGTTGGCGCCTTTGCGAATGCGGCGATTATGCTCGTGCTCGCTGGTGCACCGGCCGAAACGGTCCGTGGAGCGCTCTGGTGGATGATGGGCTCACTCGCGGACGCTAGCTGGAACGGCATAGCGTGGTCGGCCGTGTATGTGGCGCTCGGTGGTGCCGTGCTCCTCGCCACCGCGCGCGACATTGAGTTGCTCGCGCTCGGAGAGGACGCCGCCGCCGCGCTCGGGGTGCATGTCGAGCGCGCGACGCGCCGTGCCTTTCTTGCGGCCTCGCTCGTCGCCGCCGTAACCGTCGCCGGTGCCGGGTTGGTGGGATTCGTTGGACTGGTTGTGCCGGCCATCGTACGAGCGCTCGGCGCGCGGAGCGCACGAGGCGTGATGATTGGCGCCGCTATCGGCGGCGCCGCATTGGTGGTGGGCGCCGACGTCGCGGCGCGCACGCTGCGCGCGCCACACGAGTTGCCGCTGGGAGCGGTCACGGCGCTCCTCGGCGTACCCTTCTTTCTGGTGCAGCTGCGGAGAGCGCGCTCGTGATTCGCTTTGAGAACGTCACGTTGCGCTACGCGGGCGCGCCGAACCCAGCGGTCACTGACGTTTCATTCGTGGGCGCCCGCGGCGCGCTCACGGCCGTGGTTGGCCCCAACGGCAGCGGCAAGAGCACGCTCGTGCGCGCGCTCCTCGGCCGCCTCGCGCCTCGGCCGGGCACGGTCACCCTCGACGGCGTGGATCTCGCGACCCTCTCCCGTCGCGCCGTCGCGCGCCGCCTTGCGGTGGTTCCGCAGCGCGAAGAACCGGCGTTTCCATTGAGCGTGCGCGACTTCATTGCCCTTGGCCGCTATCCGCATGCCGGCGCCTGGTCGGTGAGTTCCAGCGACGATCGCACCGCGGTACACGCGGCTGCGGAACGCGCGGAGGTTCAGTCGTTTCTGGATCGCGACACCGATGCGTTGAGTGGCGGCGAATGGCAACGCGTGCGCATCGCGCGCGCCCTCGCGCAGGGTGGCGACGCCCTCGTGTTCGACGAACCCACCGCTTTCCTCGACATCGCACACGAAATGTCGGTGTTCGAGTTGCTCGGATCACTGGCGCACGAGGGCAAGGCCGTCCTCCTCGTGAGTCATCAACTGAATCTCGTCGCGCGTTTTGCCTCGCACATTGTGCTTATGCACGCGGGGCGAGTGGCCGCGGCTGGGTCTCCAGACGACGTCATGACCGACCGCGACACCCTCGAGCGTGTGTACGACTGGCCCCTCCTCGTGCGGCGCGACGCCGTGGGTGGAGCGCCAGAGATTGTGCCCCTGCGCGAAAGAGGTCCCCGATGATCATTTTCCACCCCCCGACCAAGAGTCCCGTGCATACGTCCCATCGCCTTCGGAACCGCTTGACCCTGCTGTGCGCCTCGGTGCTCGTGGTGAGCACGCCACTCTTTGTCTCCGCACAGGGGCTGGGGCGTGATACGCTCGCTACGGTGGTTGTGACCGCAACGCGTGAGGCCGTGGCCACGGCAGTTCCGACGGCCGCGGTTACGGTGCTCTCGGGTGAGCAGTTGCGCGGCCGCGGATTATCCGTTGTCTCAGATGCCCTTCGGCTCGTGCCGGGAATCTCGGTGGTGAGCGCCGGCTCTGTCGGTGCCCAGACCTCGCTCTTTGTGCGCGGTGGCAATAGCAACTATGTGCGCGTGTTGGTCGATGGCGTTCCGCTCAACGACGCGGGCGGCGCGGTGGATCTTTCCACGTTGAGTCTTGAGAACATCGAGCGCATTGAAATCGTCCGCGGCCCAGCCAGCGTGCTCTACGGTTCCGATGCGGTCACCGGCGTCGTGCAACTCTTTACGCGCCGTGGCACGCAGCCCGTCGCTTGGAACGCGCTCGTCGGCACCGGCTCGCACGGCGCGCGCCGCAGCGAACTCGGCGTGAGTGGCGGTGGCGTTGGGGCAGGGTTCTCCCTGTCGGGCGGCCGTCAGTCGACCAACGGAGAACTCGCCTTCAATAATCGCTTTGCGTCCGACGTGCTCAGCGGCGCGGCGCACTGGACGCCGGATTTAGCCACGCGCATCTCCGTGGCCGCGCGCTGGTCCGGGTCGGCCTTTCAATATCCTACGGACTTTGCGGGCGCGATTGTCGACCACAACGCAGAGCAAATCGAACATCGGTTTGTGGCATCGGCCGACGTCGAGCATCACTTTAGCGACGCGGTCACCGCGCACCTGCTGCTGACCTCCAACGAATACCTGCCGCGGTCGAACGACGCCAAAGACAACGCGGCCGACACCCTCGGCTTTTACGCCTACTTCTCACGCAGCGTGCGTACGCGCCGTGCCGTGGAACTGCGCGTGTCGGCCAAGCTGTCGGCGCATACGTGGTTGACGATTGGCGGGGAAGTGGCGCGTGATCGCGAACGCACCACGTCGCACTCGCAATCGCAGTACGGTCCTTCAAATGACGCGTTCGAAGCCAGTCGCCACACGGACGCTCTCTTTGCGCAACTCCTCGGCGACGCCTCGCCATCGGTGTCGTACGTCGGTGGCGTTCGCCTCGACCGCAACAGCGCGTTCGGTACGTTCGGCACGGCGCGCGGTGGCCTCGCGTGGAAGGGCGGTGATCATTGGCGCGCCCGCGCCTCTCTCGGCTCCGCCTTCAAGGCGCCGTCGTACTATGAGAACTTCGCCGTAGGCTACGTCAAGGGAAATCCGGCGCTGCGTCCCGAGCGCGCGCAGAGTGCGGAGATGGGCGTGGATGCCGATCTCTCGCCTACGCTCGCCGTGAAAGCCACCGCGTACGCGCAGCAGTTTCGCGACGTCATTCAGTACACGGGCGCACCGCCATCACCGAGCGCACCGAACTATTTCAATGTGGCCGCAGCCGATGCCCGCGGCGTGGAACTCGAAGCCGACTGGCGCGCCGATGCCGTCACCACGTTGCGTGCGAGTTATGCGTACACCGCCACACGCACCACGCGCGCCGGCTACGACGCCTCGGCGGGTGCCAACTACGTCGTGGGGGAACGGCTCCTGCGCCGTCCGCCGCACGCCTTTTCCCTGATGATCACGCAGAAGATGACAGGTGGCGGCTCCTTCGACCTCGGCGTCACGCGCATCGGTGAGCGGAGTGACCGCGACTACGCCGTGTACCCGGCGGCTCCCGTGGTGCTCCAGGGCTACACCAAGCTGGACGTCTCCACGACGATCCCGCTCGAAGGCACCATTGAGGCGCCCGTCTCGCTTATCCTGCGGGTGAATAACGCGCTCGATGCCAGGTACCAGGACGTGCTGCACTTTGACTCCCCGCGGCGTACGCTCTTCGCAGGGGTGCGGTGGGGGCACTAGGCGCGGCGGCCAGCCCCTCAGCCTGGGCTGAGAGGGCTTACCTTTAGGGCGTGCATCCCGTCGCTACGCAGGCCCTCGTCCTCCACGCGTTCGATTACCGCGAGTCCTCGCGGATCGTGCGCCTCGCTACCGCCGAGTTGGGTATTGTCTCGGTGATCGCGCGGGGGACGCGCTCGCCCAAGAGCAAAATGGGAAGTGCGCTCGACCTCTTCACCGGCGGCATCGCGCATCTCCGCGTGCATCCCTCGCGTGATCTGCATTCCCTTGCCGGTTTTGACGCCACGCGCTCGCGCCCCGAACTCGCCGAGAGCCTCGCGCGTTTTCGCGCAGCGTCGGCGCTCGCCGAGCTCTGTTTACGGTTTGGCAAGGAAGACGAGAGCGGCCGCGTGCACGACGCCGCGGTTCGCGTGTTCGATGCCATTGGCGTGGCTGACGACGATCAAGTCGCCGCGCTCGCTATTGCTGGTGCGTGGCGCCTCATCGGCGAACTCGGCTTTGCCCCCGCCGTGGAAGAGTGCGCGAGTTGCCACACGCTGCTCGACGGCGACGCGGCCGTCACCTTCGATCACCGCGCGGGCGGCGCGCTCTGCGCCACCTGTGGGCTACAGGCGCGCGGCGGACGTACGATTCCCGGCGAGGCGCGTCGCACCCTCGCCGCGTGGCTCGCGGGCGACGAGGCGCCGCTCACCGACGACACCATGGCGCGCGCCCATCGGCGGCTGCTGCGTGAGTTCGTAGAAGAACACATCGGCGACGACCGCCCGTTGCGCGCCTTTCTCGCCTGGGAAGAAGCCTCGGTGGTCGCGGCCCGGGACTCGGCGTGATTCTCGGAACGGCCGGTCACATCGATCACGGCAAGACGGCGCTCGTGCGTGCCCTCACCGGCGTGGACACCGATCGCCTCCCCGAAGAAAAACGCCGCGGCATCACCATCGAACTCGGCTTCGCACCGCTCACGCTCGACGACGCGGAGATGAGCATCGTCGATGTGCCAGGGCACGAAGCCTTTGTGCGCACGATGTTGGCCGGCGCCACTGGGGTGGATCTCGCGCTGCTCGTGATTGCGGCCGACGAAGGCCCCATGCCGCAAACGCGCGAACATCTGGCGATTCTTACCCTCCTCGGCGTACGCGCTGGTGTCATTGCGCTCACCAAGAGCGACCTCGTGGAAGCCGAGTGGCTCGCGATGCTCACCGACGACGTGCGCGCACTCGTGGCGGGCTCACCGCTCGAGGGCGCGCCGATCATCGCCTGTTCAGCCATCACCGGTGCAGGGCTCCCCGAGTTGCGCGCCGCCCTCGCGGCGGCCGCGCGCGACGTTCCCGCGCGTGACGCTGCCGATCTCGTGCGGCTACCGATTGATCGCGCGTTCACGGTGAAGGGAACTGGCACGGTTGTCACCGGAACTCTCTGGAGTGGCACACTGGATCGCGATGCGACGGTTGTGGTGCATCCCGGCGCACGCCCCGCGCGCATTCGCGCGCTCGAGTCGCACGGCGCCACCGTCGCAAGTGCGCAGCCGGGGCATCGCATAGCAGTCGCCCTCGGCGGACTCGAGCGCGCAGATGTTTCACGCAGCGGCGTGCTGGTGCGCGCGGAGGATGCGTGGCGGGAGAGCACGGTGCTGCGTGCCGACGTCGCGTTGCTCGACGCGGCGGCATCGCTTGGCCCACGCACCCGCGTGCGCTTTCACCTCGGCACTACAGACGTCGGCGCTCGTGTGAGTGTGGTGGGCGGACGTCTCGAGAATGGAAAGACGGTGCCCGCACGCCTCGTGCTCGACGCGCCAGTGGTGGCGCGCGCCGGCGATCGTTTTGTATTGCGCACCGCGTCACCGCCGCTGACCATTGGTGGTGGCATCGTGACGGACCCGCATCCGCCTGGTCCGCGCTCTAAACCGTTTGCCGCGGCGGGAGCGAGCGTTGGCGAACGCGCCGAGTGGATGGTGCGCGAGTGTGGCGGCGCCGGACTCGCCGTGGCGGATTTGCCCGTGCGCCTCGGTGTGTTGCCGAGCGTGGCCGCGGAGTATCCACCGACGCGCGCACCCTTCGTGCGCATCGGTACGCGACTGTTTGATACGGCGCTTCGCGACACACTCCGCACTCGCCTCACGTCAAACGTCTCATCATTCCACGCAGCTGATCCTCTCGCCGCGGGGCTTCCGCTTGAACGCGCGCGCACGGCGCTGGGTGCTGCCGCCGAACTCTTTGAAGACATCCTGGGCGAGCTCGTGCGAAAGGAAAAGCTCGTGGCGCAGGGAAGCGTCGTGGCACGGAGAGGGTTCTCGCCGGCTTCGGGCGCACGCGACGCGCAGCGCCTCGACGATCTGGCGGCCGCGCTTCTGGCCGGGGGGGGCGAGCCGCCCTCCGTGCCCGAACTGGCCGCCAAGTTCGGGCCCGACACCCCCGCGCTGCTGCGCCTGCTGGAAAAGCAGAAACGCGCGGTGGCCGTGGCGTCCGACCGCTATTTTAGCCCTGAGGCAGTTTCCTCATTGCTGGCGACCCTTCAGGCAGGGCTAGCTGCCGGAACGCCAGTGACAGCATCGCAAGTCCGTGAAACACTTGGACTTAGCCGGAAATTCGTGATTCCGTTTCTGGAATACCTCGATCGTCGAGGTATCAGCCGCCGCGACGGTGATTTTCGGACGTTCGACTGGAGCCGGCTCGGGTAGCCCTGAGTCGACAGTGCACCCCGATTCAGCGGTTGGGCCACCGTGACGGCTCCAAGGGTTGGGTTGGAGCCGATACTCAGGGAGAGCGGGAACCTCCCCTCCGGGGGTGGGTACCCCTACTCGTTGACATGCGGGGCCGTTTCCAATACGTTACCCCTTGGGTACTTACGTCAACCTTTCACTGGAGCAGCTGACATAGATCCTGCTTAGTCAGTCGGAGAAAACATGAAGAAACGTTGGTTAGCACTCGTTGGTGTGCTGACCCTCGCTCTCATGCCACATTTCGGAAGCGCGCAATCCATTGGGACGGCGCAAGGCTCTAAACCAGGCAAGCTGCAGCAGAACTACCCCAATCCGTTCAATCCAGAGACATCCGCCAGATTTGCCATTGGCGATTCGCCGGCTTGTGCGGAAGGTAGCAAGCAGTACCGGGTTTCAATCCGGATCTACAACATTCTGTCGCAGTTGGTCGCTGTGCCGACCATGCAGGGCAGCGCAGGAAACGTGGTAGGAGGCGTGACACCGCTGGAAAACGTGCAGTTGCCGTGTGGTGAGTTCGTGTGGTACTGGAATGGCAACTACAAGGGGACCTCGCAGGAAGCGGCATCGGGTGTGTATCTCGCAGTGCTCGAAGTCGACGGAAAGCGAGTCAGCGTGGTCAGGATGCTCAACAACAAGTAGTGTGCAAACGCCCGGGCGATTCGCTCGGGCGTTTCACGTTTCTGCCACTTTGACGCACTCGGCGCGGCATCAATGTTGCTTTCTTCTCGAGTGGAATATGCCGTGCGCGCCACATCGATGCGACCGTAACCCATGATCCCCGTCTCGGAGCTGTCTCCGTGAATCCCGACCGCCTCACTGTAAAATCCGCCGAAGCGCTCAACGATGCCGTCGCCCTCGCACGGCGCACCGGCAATCCGCTCGTGCACGACGCGCATCTGTTCCGCGTGCTGCTCGACCAGCAGGACAGCATTGTCGTTCCCATTCTCCAGAAGATGGGGATCGCCGTTGCCACGCTGCGTGAGGGATGCGACACGGAAATCGGGCGCTATCCCAAACAGAGCGACGCCAACCCGCAGCTCTCGCGCGAGCTCAACGCCGTGCTCGACACCGCCGACGCGCGCGCTAAGACCCTTGGCGACGCCTACATCTCTACGGAACATCTGCTCATTGCGCTCGCCGAAACAAAGGCCACCGACAGCGCGATGTTGCTCAAGAAGGCCGGTGTCAAACCCGAGGCGCTCGCCGAAGCCATGCAAGTGGTGCGCGGTGCACACAGCGTCACCGACCAGACGCCCGAGAATCAGTACCAAGCGCTGCAGAAATTCACGCGCGACCTCACCGAGGATGCGCGCAAGGGTAAGCTCGATCCCGTGATCGGCCGCGACGAAGAAATTCGTCGGGTGATTCAGGTGCTGTCGCGCCGCACCAAGAATAACCCGGTGCTCATCGGCGAACCTGGCGTGGGCAAGACGGCCATCGCCGAAGGGCTCGCGCAGCGCATCGTGAATGGCGACGTCCCCGAAGGACTCAAGAACAAGCAACTCCTCTCGCTCGACCTCGGCGCGCTGATTGCTGGCGCCAAGTTCCGTGGTGAGTTCGAGGAACGGCTCAAGAGCGTGCTCAAAGAAATCGTCGCCGGTGAGGGGCAGTTCGTGGTGTTCATTGACGAACTGCACACCATCGTTGGCGCCGGGAAAGCCGAAGGCTCGATGGACGCCGGCAACATGCTCAAACCGATGCTCGCGCGCGGTGAACTGCGCGTGGTGGGCGCCACCACGCTCGACGAGTACCGCAAGCACGTGGAGAAAGACCCCGCGCTCGAGCGCCGCTTTCAGCCCGTGTTTGTGGGCGAGCCGACCGTGGAGAATACCATCGCGATTCTGCGCGGGCTCAAGGAGCGCTATGAGTCGCATCATGGGGTGCGCATCACAGACGGCGCCATTGTCGCTGCGGCTACGCTCTCCAATCGCTATATCGGCGATCGATTTCTGCCCGACAAAGCGATTGATCTCATGGACGAGGCAGCGAGTGGGCTCCGGATTGAGATTGATTCGCTGCCGCAGCCGATTGATGAGGTCAAGCGGCGCATTGATCAGCTGAAGATTGAGCATCTCGCGCTAGCGAAGGAAAAGGACGCGGCATCGCAAGAACGTCGCACGGCCATCGAGAAGGAACTCTCGGAGGCCGGCGAAAGCATGGCGTCGATGACCGCGCAGTGGCAGATGGAAAAGAACGTCTTGGGCGATGTGGGCAAACTCAAGCAGCAGATTGAAGAAGCGCGCACGGACGCCGAGCGCGCCACGCGCTCCGGTGAGTTGGGTCGAGCGGCGGAGATTCAGTATGGTCGCGTGCCGCAACTCGAAAAGCAGATGAAGGACACCGAGGCGCGCCTCGCGTCGCAGCAGCAGGGTGGGGCGCGGTTCCTCAAGGAAGAAGTCACGGCCGACGACATTGCGGTTATCGTCGCCAAGTGGACCGGCATTCCCGTGACGCGCATGATGGAGAGCGAGCGGGAGCGTCTCACCAAGCTCGGCGAGGAGCTCGCGCACCGTGTGGTTGGTCAGCCCGAGGCGGTGGAGGCCGTGGCGAACGCCGTGCGCCGGTCACGCGCCGGGCTGCAGGACCCCAACCGGCCGATCGGGTCGTTCATTTTCCTCGGACCCACGGGCGTCGGCAAAACCGAGACGGCGCGCGCCCTCGCGCAGTTCCTGTTCGACGACGAACAGGCGATGGTGCGCATTGATATGTCGGAGTACATGGAGAAGCACGCCGTGGCGCGGTTGATTGGCGCACCTCCGGGCTATGTGGGCTTTGAAGAGGGCGGGCAACTCACCGAGGCTATCCGTCGCCGGCCGTATAGCGTGATTCTCTTTGATGAAATCGAGAAGGCGCATCCGGATGTGTTCAACATCCTGCTGCAGATTCTCGACGACGGGCGCCTCACCGACTCGCAGGGACGCACGGTGGACTTCCGGAACAGCGTCATCATCATGACGAGCAATGTGGGGAGTCAGTGGATTCTGGAGCACGCCGGGTCGGAGTGGGCGCTGGTGGAAGCGCAGGTCACGCAAACGTTGCGCGGGCAGTTCAAGCCGGAGTTCTTGAACCGCGTGGACGACATCATCATTTTCCGTCCGCTCACGCGCGAGCACATTGAGCAGATTGTGTTGCTGCAGCTCGCGCGGATGACGGCGTTGCTCGCCGATCGCAAGTTGACGCTCGAGCTCACGCCGGAGGCCAAGGCGTTGCTCTCGCGCGAGGGATACGAGCCGGCGTTCGGCGCGCGGCCGCTCAAGCGGGCCATCCAGCGGCTGCTGCAGAACCCGCTCGCGATGGCGGTGCTCGACGGGACGTTCGTTGAGGGGGATCACCTCAAGGCGACGGTGTCGGGCGATAAGCTAGTGTTTGAGAAGGCGTAGCTACCGACGCAGCAGTGGAAATGACACGAGGGGCCGGCGACATCGCCGGCCCCTCGTGTGTAGTCGGGTGAGCCCCTTACTTCGTGCGCACCAGCAACAGTTCGATGGTGGCCGGTACTGACGCCGAGCCGGACGCGCTATTGATCGAGGCGGTGGCATTGGCAATGACGCCAAAGCGCACATACCCAGCGGCACCGCTCCGCAACGTGAACGCGGCTGGGATGGTCGGCGTGAGGGGGTGCGTGAGGAGCGGGAACAACTTGGACGTGGTAATCGCCGGGAGTATGCTGCGGAAATTCCAGCTCGCGTAGGCGTACTTGGTATCGGTACTGATGCCGGAGTTGTCGAGGAAGCTGGCTAAGGCCATCTGCCGCACGGCGGTGACAATACCGCCACTGAATGCGCCGCTGAACGCGTTGTTGAAGTTGGCCGTGCCCACCAAGTTCGAGTTCACCAACGCGCGCGTGTACGTCGCCGGGGCGTTGGCGCCTTGATCGAGCGCATAGCGGAGCAGGGACCAGGTGGAACCGCGCGTTTCGAGGCTGTCGTTCATCGCCACGGGAGAGTGCGTCTCCGGCGCGGCGAGGTAATCCATAAAGTTGCCGAGGTTGTCCACCTGGTACGCGTTGATCGCGTCCACCTTCACTTGCGTAGAGGCAACGGTGCTCAAGTTGAGATCGCTCTTCGGCGTGAAGCCGGAGACCTTGTAGTAGAGCAACTCCTGCGCGAGATGGGAGAGCCCTTCGTCGAGCCACACCTGCTCGTAATCGTCGGCATTGTTGATGTAGATGCGCCGCGAGTCGTTGATGAGATGCTGCATCTCGTGCGCGAGGGTGCCGACCGCGTCTGTTTGCAACGCCGTCTTCGACGTGAAGAACTTGTTGTACACCTGGGTCGGGTCCACCACCGGCATGTAGAACATTTCGGCGTAGTTGCTGCCCGGGCAGGCGGCGATTCCGGGCTGCGCCGTCGGCGGAAAGAGATCGCGGGAGTAGAAGAAGCCCGCGATGTAGCCACCATCCGCGTCCTTGGAGAGCGCGTTCACGGCCGGCGTAAAGAAAATGACGATCTTGCTGTTGCCGTCGAGGTCCGTTGGCGCACCGAATGCCGCCGTGTCGAGGGCGTAAATCAGCGTATCGAACGTTGTAGCGAACGTCGCGTAGTCGGCGTCGGTGAAGCCGCCCGCGGGGGATGCGGAGTCTGCCACGATGATGGCGTTCTTCGATACGGCGGCGACGCGTCCGGTCCGGTTCGAGCGGTTGGTGCAGGCATCTTTCACGTTGATGTTCATCTGCACCGTCGTGCCCACCGTCGGCGTGACGGGGAGCCCCGTGATGTTCGACTGGGCGAATGCCGAGCGGCCAGCGGCTCGGCGTGCGCGCCACATGGGCCCGAGGTCGCGCCGCTCGCTGGCGCGGAGTCGCGCTTCAAACGCGTCGTGCACGCGATTACGCGGGAACAGCCCGCTCAGGCTCGAGGTGACGGGAGACGAGAGCGCGCTGCTCGCGAGCGGGCTGGTCGTCACGGTCACGGTGCTCTGCGAGGTAAAGGAGAGCGGGACGATCGAGGTAATCGTGTCCGCCGTCTTGTACGGAATGAGGACGTATTCGCTCCCCGAACTGCCGCCGCTCAAGCAGAATCCGCTGCGCTCAGCGCCCGAGAGCGTGCGCACTTCTCCGAGCGCCAATGAGAGGGGCACGGTGCCGCAATTGGAGGTGACCGTGATGGTCGCCTGAGCGGACTTGGCGTCGATCGTGGCGGTGATTTGGGCCACGCCGGCGGAAACCGCGGTGACCAATCCGGCCGAGCTCACCGTCGCGACACTCGTGGAGGAGCTCGCCCAGGACACGGTCTTGCCGCTGATCGACCCGCCGGTCGAGTTGACCGCCGTCGCGATGAGCGTGACCGTGCCACCGGGCTGCAAGGTGGCGGCAGTCGTTGAGAGGCTCACGGTCGCCACGGTGGTTGCCGTGGAGGTCGTAGTGGTCGAGGAGGGGGCCGTGGAGCTGTTGGAGCCTCCCCCACACGAGGCGGCGGCTACAAGGGCAAGCAGGGCAGAGAGCGAACGTCGCATACGCGGGTTTCCCAGGTCGGGGCCACACAAAGTTTATCGGAGGCGCGCCCTGCCGCCACCTCCCGTTGGACGCGTGAGCCGCGCCATTATTAGTTGTCCTCCGTACCCCAGTCTGCAACGACCGTTCAAATGCCCACGAATCGCCTCACAAAAGACAGTGCCTGGATGCGCCTCGCCCTCGAAGAAGCCGAGGATGCGGGAGCCGCCGGTGAAGTGCCCGTCGGAGCCGTCATCGTCCGTGAGGGTGACCTGCTGGCTCGGGGCGCGAACGCCATGGTGGCCTCCGGCGACCCAACCGCGCACGCCGAGATGATCGCCGTACAGGCGGCCCTCGCGGCCCTTGGGGTGGCTCGGCTCGAGGGCTGTACCCTGTATGTGACGCTCGAGCCCTGTGCGATGTGTGCCGGGGCGATCGTGCTCGCGCGACTCGATCGCGTGGTGTTTGGGGCCTGGGACGATAAAGCCGGCATGGGCGGTTCGGTGGGGGATGTGCTCCGCCATCCCAAGCTGAATCACCGTCCTGAGGTTGCGGGCGGGGTGTTGGCCAGCGAGTGCGGCGCACTGCTCAAGGATTTCTTTGCCTCGCGCCGATAATTGTCCCGTAACTCGTTGACCTGCCCCCCGTTCCCTGATTATTTTCAAAGGCTACAGCGCGACCTGGACAGGTGGCCGAGTGGTTGAAGGCACCGGTCTCGAAAACCGGCGTACCGGCAACGGTACCGTGAGTTCGAATCTCACCCTGTCCGCTGGAAGTGGCCGTTTCCGACGCGTGATGCTGCATCTTGGCACGCGCGTCGGCTTGTTTTGAGCAAGGTTTGGACGGGTGGCCGAGTGGTTTAAGGCGCACGCCTGGAAAGTGTGTGTACGTGAAAGCGTACCGTGAGTTCGAATCTCACCCCGTCCGTGG